>CALHGQ010000023.1 GCA_938030175.1 uncultured bacterium
GGCGGGCTTTGGGTCGAAGGTCGGTGGCGGGCTAACGCCCCGCGACTTCCGCTAGGTACTCGGCGACGTCTTCGATCTGTTGCTTCGTCAAGATGCCCTTCTGCGGCGGCATGATGCCGACTCCCTGGGTCACCGACTTGATGGTCTGGGCGCGGGATGGACGCTTCATGTCCATGTTCGGGCCGAGTCCTTTCGGTGAGCCCGCATCCATGAGCTCGTGGCACTTGATGCACGTGGGCTCTGAGTCCTCCATGAAGACCTTGCGTCCGCGCTTGGCTGAATCGCTCAGGCTGGGCGGCCCGCATGATGCAAGCAGTGAGGCGACGAAGGCGGCAGCGGCCAGCGGCAGCAGCGAAGTGACAGACGAACGGGTCATAAGGGACAAGAGTCGAGGCGGAGAGACGGGAACGAAGTGGACGGCAGAGCCTTGTGGACGGCAGGACCTTGCGGGACTACGTGACGTCGACGGAAACGGCCGGGTCGAGCCAGCCGTTGTGGGCGTAGCCGCGCTCGTTCTCCGCGCGGAGCTTGGGCTGCACGTTGCCCTCGGCGTCGGTGGCGCGGGAGGCGAGCGTGTACCGGCCGCCCTTGGGGACCCAGTCAATTTTGTATTGGGTCCATGAGTAGCCGCCCAGCTGCGACCCGAAGGGCGTCGCCTTGACCCAGGACTCGCCGCCGTCCACGGAGATCTCGACGGAAGCCACCTCGCTCGACCCGCAGAAGGCGATGCAGGTGACCGTCTGGGGTCCCGCCCTGAGCTGCTCGTCACCCAAGGGCCCCGTGATCCACGACTTGATGTTCATGTCGTACATCGACGGCTGGTCGGGTGCGCCAGACACGCCGATGGGGCGCACGCGGTAGCTCCGCGCCTGGATCTTGGCGTCCGTCTCCGTCGGGCTAACGGCGAGCTTCTTGAGGTACTTGACGTTGTTCACGCCGTAGTAGCCCGGGACCACAAGGCGCAGCGGCCCGCCGTGGGCGAGGTCGATCGGCTCGTCGTTGAGGTCCCACGCGAGGATGGCGTCCTTCATGGCCTTCTCGATGGGGATCGAGCGCTCGACCACGGCCGTGCGCTCCTCGAGCATCGCGGGGATCTCTTCGCCGCCGGTGCCTGTGACGAAGCGCATGGCGTCGCCTTCGACACCGCCGAGTGCCTCAAGGACCTTCGAGAGGGGCGCGCCGGTCCACACGACGTTTGCGGCGGCGCCGACGCCCCACGGGGAACCCGACGGGCCATGCTCGAAGAACTTGCGCCCGTTGCCAGAGCACTGGAGCACGGCGGGCACCTGGACCTCGCCGAGGGACTTGATCTCCGCGAGGGTCATCGCGCGCGGGGACTTCACGCCGCTGATCTCCACCTTCCACGCGTTCCGGTCGTCGAGGATGCTCGGGTCGGGGAAGGGGAGGTTGCCGCGCACGAAGATTTTGTCGACGGGCGTGACGCCCGCGCCAAGGACCGAACGCTTGGACTCAAGGGTCCAAGGGTTGGTGCCGTGCACGATGAAGTTGTCGGCGTTGAGTCCTTCCGGCAGCGTGGTGCTGGTGGCGGCCGCACCGCCTCCGCCGCTCGCCGGCGTGGCGGCCGGGGTCGCGGCGGCGCCGCTCTCCTCCGAACCACACGAATTCAAACCAGCGGCGGCAGCGAGGCCGATGCTGGCTTCGAGGAACGTGCGACGATTGATCGAGCGGCTGTTGGATTCCATAGCGTTGTGGCTGGAGGTAACGGGGGGGCGGGAACTGTACACGACCACGCTGGGAGCGGAGTATCCTCCGGGGCATGCTCCCGATCTTCGACGCACATTGCGACGCCCTCCAGCGCTCCCTCGACCTGGGCCATGACCTCGCCCAGGAGACCCATGGGCATCTAGACCTGGCCAAGGGGGCCCGTGGGGGACTCCGGGCTGCGGTTTTGACCGCGTGGGTCGATGGGACGTATGCCGATGAGACAGGGGCCTCGAAGCGGCGAACCAACGCGCTCCTCGACGCGGCGGACGACCTGCTGGCGGCCGCGCCCGACCGTATCGTGAGGGTCACGGACGGGGAGGGCTTGGAGACGGCTCGCTTGGCCGGCCCGGACGGGCCGGTGGCCTGTGTGCTCGCCATCGAGGGGGGGCACGCGATCGAGGACGATCTCGACCAGCTCGATCACTACGCGGCGCGCGGCGTACGCGCGATGACCCTCACTTGGAACAACCACCTTTCCTGGGCGCGCTCATGTCGCGAAGGAGCGGGCGCCGGAGTGCCCGAGGGACTGAGCGAGCTGGGCCGCGACGTCGTCAAGCGCATGGGCGAGCTCGGGATGTTAGTCGACCTCAGCCACGCGGGAGAGCGCACGTTCTACGACGCGCTTGAGTGCTCAGCCGCGCCGCCGATGGTGAGCCACTCGGGGTGCCGCGCCCTCAGCGATCACCCGCGCAACATCACCGACGATCAACTCCGCGCGCTCAAGGAAGCCGGCGGCGTGCTCGGCATCCCGTTCGCAACGGCGTTCCTGGACGCGGGCGAACGCGACGCCGAGCGCGCGTTCCGCAAGACGCCCGCCTACGGGGAGGTGACGGGGAAGGACGCGACCGAGCGACTGCTCCTCCAAGGGGACGCGATCCAAAGCGGCCTTCCGCCCTTCCCCATCGAGCATGTGGTGAATCACGTGCTGCACGCGTTGGAGCTCATGGGGCCGGACCACGTCGCGATCGGGTCGGACTTTGACGGTATCGATCGACGCCCGGAGGGCCTTGAGGATGCGAGCGGCTACCAGACGTTGATCCAGGCGCTCTCTGGGCGGGGAGTCGATGACCTCACCCTGGAGAAGATCGCCTATCGGAACGCCCAGCGCGCTTTGACGGCAGCCATGACAGTCACATCACAGCATTGATCGATTCACTTCACGGTAGTTGTCGCATACACGGTGCCGAGGCCCGAAGATTGAGGTGCTATGACGTACCTCACCGCTCACTCCCTCTCGGCCTTCACGCTGGCTGTCTCAGCGCTGGCTACCTCCGGCCCCCTTTTGTTCGCGGGCCAGGACACGGCCCCAGGGGTGCCTGCCCCTCACTTCGAGACCGAGGGAGCTGAGCCAGCTGCCGGGCAAGCCGCCGGGGTGAGGCTGACCGTCCCCGTCGCGAAGCTTACCTTTGTGGGGGAAGCTCCGAACTGGGGCCGTTCTGCTTGGATGAGGTCGATCTCCGCGCCGGCGCTGCTGCCCCAGGTGGTCGTGCCCGGCTGGGAGGCGGTCCTTGAGCTCCCCGCCATAGGTCGCAACGGGCTCCCCTTTCGGGATCTCCTGAACGGGTCGATCGCTCTTAAGGGAGGACCCGTGGAGGGCGAACTCCAGGGCACGCTTCTCTTGCCGAACTTCGCGTCGAACGAGTTCGAGCACCACCCGTTCACGGTGAGCGCCTCGGAGCTGCTGGAGAGCGACTCGCGGTGGCGTGCGATCCACGGCAGCCGATTCCGCGCGCTCGCCGGTGCGGCGATTCCCGGCACCGCCTGGTTCCGCCGCCGTGCGGATGGGCTCGTCGACGCTCCTGAGTCCCACGAGCCCTGGGTTCGCGGCCGGTCCTACGACGTCGGGCGAACGTTCTCGATGTTCAGCGGCGGGCGCGCGCTGGCTGAGAACCTGGCGCTTGACGACGTGATCGGTGTCGACGGCGATGAGGGCGCGGTGTCGATCGACATATCGGAGCTCGAGGGCGTGACGACACCGCTGCTCGACTTCGAACCGCTGGTGAAGGGGATGGAGATCGAACTGGATCCGCTGAGCTCGGCGATCCCGTTCGATCAACACGCGGTGTTCTTTCCTAGCTTTGAGTCGCTCGTGCGCGTCGCGGATCAGCTCGCGGGGAGTTCGGCGCCGCTCGTTCAGTTCTTTGATGGGCGCAGTCAGACCCAGCGCGTCCGCGAGCGCTACGAGCAGCAGATGTGCATCGAGCTGGACGGAATCGCCAGGGCATTCGGCTCACAGTTCGTGGACAGCGTGGCGCTCACTGGGTCGGATACGTACCTGCGGACGGGTAGCGACGTCGCTGTCCTGTTCGAGGGCAACGTGCCGGCGATCTACGGCATGATGAAGGCGAAGATCGAGACGGCCGCCGATGCCTGGGACGTGGCGGCGGCAGAGCTCGAGATCGCCGGGACGGCCGTGCTGTCCGCGGTGTCCGAGGGCCGTGAGCTCTCGGTGTACCTCGTTGCCACAGAGGACGTCGTGATCGTCGCCAACTCTAGGGTCCAGGTGGAGCGTCTCTTGGGGACCCTCGCCGGAACCACCGAGTCCCTGGACTCACTCCACGAGTACCACTGGTTCCGCGACCGCTACCCGCTCGTTGGAGAGGGCGGCGCCGAGGACGCGTTCGCCGTCGTCAGCGACGCGACGATCAGGCGCTGGGCCAGCCCCCATTGGCGCATCGCGACCTCACGACGGACGAAGGCCGCCGCCGTTCTCGCGGATGCCGACGCGTGGCGAATCGGTCACGGCATGGGGCTCTTCGCCGAGGACGAGACGCGGAGCGAAACCGGCGTGCTCGGTGGAGGCGCCATCAGCTACGGATCGGGCTCCGCGGTCGACAAAACCTACGGCCGGCTGTCGTTCCTGACGCCGATCGCCGAGCTCGAGATCGACCGCGTGTCGGAGGCGGAGCGTGAGGGCTACGAGTCTTGGCGGCGGATCTACGAGCGCGCATGGACGGCGTCGTTCGACCCCATCGCGATTCAGCTCGACGTCGCAGAGGGCACGCTCGACATGGATCTGACGCTTGTGCCACTGGTGGTTCGCACGGACTATCGCGACCTGATCGAACTGACGGGCACAACGATTCTGGACGCAGACACGGGCGACTTCCACGAGGAGGCCATCGTTCACTGGGTTGGGGCCATCGACAAGACGAGCAGCCTGTACCGTTCGTTGAACTCGATGATCGGAGGCTTCGGCGGGAACAAGCTGGGTCTGAACTGGGTCGGCGAGCACGTTGCGCTCTACATGGACCACGACGCTGAGTACTTTGCAGGCCTCGAGGACGCCGACTCGCTGGACTCGATCACTGAGGAGATGCTCCCAGGCCTGCCCATCGGGCTTGAGATCGGTGTGGACAACCCGTTCGCCCTGGCCGGCTTCCTGACGGCGATCCGAGGCATGCTCATGGACGCGGTGCCCGGGATGTTCGCGTACGAAACTCGGGAGCACGCCGGACGCTCTTACGTGGCGATCGTTCCCGCACCGGGCGCAATCTTTCCGGAGACGCCGACGATCTTCTACGTCGTGAATCCTGAGGCGCTGGTGTTTAGCTTCTCCGAGAAGTTGATCCACGGCTCCATCGGGCGGTCGGTGGATCGGGCGGGTTCGGAGAAGGGCGCCGAGATGGGCGGCACCGACGTGACGCCACCGTGGGCCGGCGCTAGTACCGGGCTCTACGTCGGGGACGGATTCCAGGAAGCGCTGGCGGTTGAGCTCTTCACGCTCGCGGCCCGCGACCAGATGCGCGCGCGCTCCTGGGCCAACCTGGCGGTGCTCAACGAGTGGAGGTCTGCGGGGGCGGCTGACCCTGTCCAGTTCCACGAGGACGAGTGGGGCGTGAGGCTCCTCTGCGCCGGCGGCGGCGAGTACGTTTGGAACGAGGCGTTCCAGACGATGGAGAGCACAGTGTTTGGGCATCCGGCTGAGCCCAAGGACGGTCCGCAGCTGCCGCCGGGGTTGGCGGGGCTTACGGGCATCGAGGCGGCTTTGACCTTTGATCGGATCGGG
>CALHGQ010000024.1 GCA_938030175.1 uncultured bacterium
GCCGCGGTCCTGTACCCTCGGGCGCTCCACTTTGGTCCCGCACACGGACCGGATCATCCTCCCGGTTCGACGGGACTACTCCTCATCGACAGCCAAGCCAGCCCCATGGGAATTTTCAAGGCCTACGACATTCGTGGGATCGTGCCGTCCGAGCTCGACGCCGCCACCGCAGCCAAGATCGGCCACGCCTTCGCCACACTTCTAAAGGCCAAGCGCCTGCTCGTCGGGCAGGACATGCGCGTCCACTCGCCTGAGATCGCCGACGCGGTCATGAACGGGATGCGGGATGCTGGCGCTGACGTCGTCTCGATCGGCCTCGCCTCCACGCCCATGACGTACTTCGCCATCGGCAGCCAGGACGTCGACGGCGGACTGTGCGTGACGGCTAGCCACAACACGGGCGAGTACAACGGCATGAAGCTGTGTGGGCGCGGCGCGACTCCGATCTCGAAGGCCAACGGCATTGGGGACATCGAAGAGATGTGCGCGGGGGACTACCCGGGGCTCACCGCGGAGAAGCGTGGCGGGCTTGAGGTCATCGACCTCCTGCCGGCCTACTCTGCCCACGTCGCCTCGTTCAGTGACATGCCGGCCGATGTGTCGATCTGCATCGACGCCGCCAACGGGATGGCTGGGCACACGCTCCCGCACATCCTGCCCAAGCTCCCCAAGGCCCAGCCGAAGTCCATCTTCATGGAGCCTGACGGGACCTTCCCCAACCACGAGGCGAACCCGATCAAAGAGGAGAACCTCGATGACGTCCGCGAGCTCGTCAAGAAGGAGGCCGCCGCTATCGGCGTCGGTTTCGATGGGGATGCGGATCGTTGCTGTTTCGTGGACGAGACCGGGAAGACTGTGCCGGCTGACCTCATGACGGCGCTGCTCGCGGGCGAGTTCCTCGAAGGGGAGCCCGGCGGTCACATCGTCTACGACCTGCGTTCCTCGTGGGTGGTCAAGGAGGAGATCCAGCGCCTCGGTGGCCACGCCATCCGCGATCGCGTGGGGCACAGCTTCATCAAAGCGACGATGCGCAAGAACAACGCCGTCTTCGCCGGCGAGCTGTCCGGTCACTTTTACTTCCGGGACAACTTCGTCTGTGACTCCGGCGTGCTGGCGATGGTCTCGGCCATGAACCTGCTCTCGCGCCCGAAGAACCAAGGGACCTCGTTCTCCAAGCTCGTCCAGGACCTGCGCCGTTACCACGCGACCGGCGAGATCAACTTTGTGGTCGACGACAAGGAGGCCGCGATCGCCGCGCTGAAGGAGCGCTACAGCGAGGGACGCCAGGATGAGCTCGATGGCATCACCGTGGAATTCGGCGACCTTGGTGACGACGACTGGTGGTGGTTCAACGTTCGCATGTCGAACACCGAGCCGCTCCTGCGCCTCAACCTGGAAGCTTGCCGCGAAGCCACCCGTGACGCCAAGCGTGACGAGCTGATTGGCATCCTCGGTACCCCGGAATAGACCTGAGTAGAGCCGAATAGAGCACGAGAAGTGCCCGCCCAAAGCGGCCACGAAGAAGAGCCCTCAAGCGCTTGCAGCCCACTATGCCCACGGATTCCATGACGACATCGCTACGACGCCTCAGCCGCCCCTGGGTGGCGCTTGGTCTATTCTCCTCGCTGCTCGGCCTTCCGTTCGCGGCGGCGCCTGCGTCGAG
The DNA here is from genome assembly GCA_938030175.1 of uncultured bacterium. Classification (GTDB taxonomy): domain Bacteria; phylum Planctomycetota; class UBA1135; order UBA1135; genus Saltatorellus. Next base: position 1,664 of record CALHGQ010000024.1, read on the forward strand.
CGCGGTGCAAACGGTCGACAGCGTCTCGGTGGAGACCGGTGCGGACTACGTGGCCCGTGATGCGCGCCTGACGTTCGATAAGCGCTCTGCGGACTTTGCGCGGCTGGACCTCGACGACCTTCTGCCCGGGGACTACGGCCGCTCGACGGCGATCGTGGCCCTCGGTGCTTCGGGGTCCGTTCGCGCACGTTCCTATCTGCTTGAAGAGACGGCGCTCGGTCGCCTGCCGCTAGAGCGAGCATCTGCGGCCTACGGCCTTGGTGAGCTGGGTGTGCAGGGCCTCGATACCCCGTCGCTGGGGCATCTCGTGGAGATGCTGGAGGATCCTGATCCCATCGTTCAGGAGGCGACCCTCGTCGCGTTGGTGCGCACCGACTCGGACGTCGCTCGGCAGGCTGTGGCCCGCGTGGCCGGGAGCGCCGGCGAACTCTCCAGCGAAGCGCGTCAGGTGCTTGCGCACCACATTGACCCCCGAGGCACGGAGCCGCCGCGCTGCTACCGCAAGCTCTACCAGCTGCGCTGGGGTGCAGGTCGCACCTACGGCCTCGTGGATGGCAAGGTATGGGGCGCGACGCTCATGAACGAGCTCGCTTCCAACAAGCTCTTTCTAGAGGCGATGACGCTGCTGCTCGCCCGGGACCTGGACTTCCCCGGCGCCAAGGATCACATGCTTGAGATCCTCATCGAAGGGGAGGGAGCGCCGCGCATCGTCGAGGCCGCCCAGCTGATGCCCACAGAGATGGAGATGCTGGTGGACTCGGGCGTGTGGATGCCCCAGGACCTCAAGGAATGGCGCTGGCTCGTGCTGACGATCCTGAACGAGGAGCTGTTCTCGAAATTCCCGCAGACGCTTCTGAAGTCGATGCGCCTGGAGAACTCGCCGACCCGTTGGATCGCGTCGGGCCTTCTGTACCGCGAGGACCGTCAGTTCAAGGAGATCCTCGACGAAGGTCTGAACAGCGAGGACCCGAGCAGCCGCGCCTACTCCGCCTACGCGGCGGCCGCCGTCGAGCTCGATGACTACCTCGGCAAGCTCAAGGAGATGTGTGACGACCCCCACCCCTGGGTCAAGGCGAACGCGATCGCCGGGCTCATCCGCATGGGGAGCCAAATCGGCGCGGAGCGCGCCATGGACATCCTTGCCATTCCGCCCGATGAGCGGCCAGAGCAGCTCTCGTCTCTGCTCTTTGAGGTGCTGGAGCGTGCGGCACCGGACCCCGACGTGATGCGCTTCGTCGAGACGATCGCTCGGACCCTGGACGGCGCCGACCGCGCGTCGGCTGACTCGCTCCTCCTGATCCACGGGGGTCTCATCGACTCCACGATTCTCCGTCGCCAGCTTCCGCTCTTGAGCCCGATCATGCCCGAGGCCCATCGCGGCGTCCGCGGGCTGTCGCGGAACTCTAACAGCGAAGACATCAAGCTCTTGGCGCGCATGTTTCCGCGGGAGGCAGCGCCCAAGATGAACGCCGAGCTGGCCGTCGCCCTCGCCAAGGCGGCTCACCGCGCACCGGAGCCGCTCTTGCAGGCCGCCGTGTGGACGTTGCCGTACAACCAGTCGGTGCTGGCCGCTGGCTGCGTCCGCGCCACCTACGGCGAAGCCACGCTGTTGGATTGGGTGGTCGACCCACCGCCCAGCGCTGAAAAAGAGGACATTCGGCGCCTTGGCTGGGCCATCGGCGAGTGGGGCGGTGTCCCCGCCGTTCAGGCCCTCCAGCGGCGCCTCGGCACCACCAGCGGCGCGGAGCTTCCCGCGCTCCAAGGCGCCATCTTCGGAGCCTACGCGGCGCGCACTCGCTAAGATCTCAGGCCGGGGCGTCAGCGCCCTTTCACCCCGCTCCCTGAACATCTTCGAGGTTATCCGTGTCCGTACCGACTCCCTCCACCGTTTCCCTGATCGGCGTTCCCATGGACCTTGGGGGCAACCGTCGCGGCGTCGACATGGGGCCTAGCGCTTTCCGCTTGGCCGGCATCGAGTCGGGCATCCGGGAGCTCGGCCTGAGCTTCGTGGACCGTGGCGACGTGCCCGTGCAGCTGCCCAAGCCCGGCACGGCGCTGGATCCCACCGCGAAGAACCTGCCGGAGATCGCCGAGGCGTGCGGCAAGCTCTCCGACGCCGTTCGCCAGGCGATGGACGACGGTCACTTTCCGCTCGTGGTTGGGGGAGATCACTCGATCGCCGTTGGCACCGTCGCCGGAGTCGTGGAGCACATTCACGCCCAGGACGGACGCATCGGCGTGATCTGGTTCGACGCCCATGCCGACATGAACACGCCTGAGTCCACGGAGTCTGGCAACGTGCACGGCATGCCCTTGGCGGCGATCACCGGTTCGGGGCCGAGCTCGCTGACGCAGCTTGGGGGCGCCGTGCCGATGGTGGACTCAGCCCGCGTCGCGATGATCGGAATCCGCGATGTGGATCGCTCCGAAGCCGAGAACGTGGCCGACAGCGACGTCGCGTGCTTCACCATGCGCGAGATCGACGAGCAGGGGATCCGCGCGGTGATGGAGCAGGCGATCGCCCACGTGACGCGCGGGACCGTGGGCTTCCACCTCTCGTTCGACGTCGATGGCACGGATCCGTCGGTTTGCCCCGGCGTGGGCACGCCCGTGGAAGGCGGCGTCAGCTATCGCGAAGCGCACACCGTGATGGAGATGGCGGCGGCCTCGGGCTCGCTCCTCAGCCTTGAGCTGGTGGAGATCAACCCCATCCTCGACACCCAGAACCGAACCGCGATCGCGGCGAAGGATTTCGCGCTCTCCGCGCTCGGGAAGACGATCCTGCATCGTCCGCCCATGAGCCGTTCCTAGAACGGCCACCAAACGGGGATCAGCAGCACGGACGCCGCTCCGGTGAGGAGCGCGAGTGGAATCCCCACGCGGAGGAAGTCCCGGTAGCGGTAGCCGCCGGGTCCCATCACCATGGCGTTGGCTTGGTGCGCGACCGGTGAAAGGAACGCGAGGCTGCTGCCGGTGACGACCGCCATCAGGAGCGGCCTCGGGGAGACGTCGAGGGTTTGAGCTAGCTCCGCCGCGATCCCCGTCATGATGACCGCGGTGGACACGTTGTTGAGCACCTGGGTCAAGAGCATCGTCACGATGAGCACCAGCGCAAGGGCTCCGTGGTGGGAGAGGCCGTCGCTGATCGTGCCGGAGATGGCCTGAACGAAGCGTTCGTCGAGTCCGACTTTTTGGAACGCGGTTCCGAGGGCGAGCATGCCGCCCACCAGCGCGATGACCTTCAAGTCGATGATGCGCGGCACCTCGTCGGGCAGCACGACCCGCGTGAGGACCAGCAGGAGCGCGCCGGTCATGCCCAGGATGGCGAGGGGTTGGTCGGTGAAGGCTGCGCCGAGGAGGACCGCGGCAAGGGTCCCGAGGACGATCCAGCTCCGGCGGCTCGCGATGGGCGCCTGGACCTCGTCGAGAACCAGCAGCTGGCGCTGACGCCGTGCACGCGAGATATCCTGCAGGTGTCCCTGCACCAAAAGCGTGTCGCCGATGTCGAGCGTAGCTTCCTGAAGGCGCTGCAGCTGGAGTTCACCGTGGCGCGACATGGCGAGCACGTTGAGACCCGTGCGGGTGCGGAACTCGGCGGACGCCAAGGATTGACCGACGTACTCTGACCCCGAGGGGATCACGGCCTCGACGAGCCGCACGTCGTCGGAGTAGAGCCGCGTCGCGCCGGCTTCCACCGAGCTCTTCTGTCGCATCGGCATGACCTCTGACAGTCGCAGCACGTCGTCTGGCGCGCCCTGGAGAATCAGCGTGTCCTGGGCCCGGATCCGGTTGTACGGGCCCGGTGCCAGCACGGGCTTCTCACCGCCGGCGCGGACGATCCCGAGCACTGCTACGTTGAAGCGCTGGAAGATGTCGACGTCCGCCACGTTCCGATTGATGAGCTCGCTGGTGGGCTCCACGAGGAGCTCCGTGACGAACTTCGGGACCTGATAGCGCTCGGAGAGCGACTCTTCGACGCTGGACGTGGGCAGGAGCCAGCGCCCTGGGCCTGCAAAGTACAGGGTCGTGATCAGCAGCAGGACAAAGCCGAGCTGGCTGAACTCGAACATGCCGAAGGGGCCGCCGCCTCCCTCGAGGTCGCGAAGGATGTCGTTGATCGCAATGTTCGTCGAGGTCGCGATGACGGTGACGAGGCCGCCGACGAGGCTGCCAAAGGCCAGGGGCAGGAGCAGCTTTGACAGCGGGATCCGCATCTTGCGGCTGATCGAGTTGGCCACCGGAATCAGCGTGGCCACCACGCCCGTGTTGGAGAGCACGGAGGAGAGGAGTCCCGACGCAACGGTCATGCGCAGGACGAGGCTCGCCTCGTGGATCCGGCCCGAGAGTCCCCCTTGGCCCCCGTCCTTTTTCTCGCCCGCGAGGGGCTGGGGCTGGGCGCGACCGATCATCCTCCGCCCAAGGCCCTCGGCCAGGCCGCTCTTTGTGAAAGCGTGCCCGAAGATGTACATCGACGCGATGAGCACGACGGCGTTGCTCGAGAACCCCTGGAAGCCCTCCTCGACCGTGAGGCATCCCGTCAAGACGAGGACCACCACGACCGCGAGGGCCGTCACTTCGTAGCGAATAGCGTCCGTGATGAAGAGCAAGAAGCTCCCGATGAGGACGGCCAGGACGATCGTTTGCGGTTCGATCAAAGGTGTGGTCTGGGGGAGGGAGGGCAGGCGACGCCCTGCCTTCAATTCTAACCCGCTCTCGTGGCCTTGGCGTCCGAATCGATCGACGTATTCGGTCGCCAGGAGCTGGTCGCGAGCGGGTGGACTCTGCTTGCTCGTCTCCCGGGAAGAGACCCAGCCTGGCCGGGCGAGGCGCCCCCAGCCCCCTCGGCGGTCGCCACCAGGGCCCAGGGAGAGCGCTCCTCATCGGCCAAAACAAAACCCCACGGGGACGCCCTGCCCGGATTCGGCTCTGCTTCCGCTCCGTGCCACGGGCGACCTCGCGGAACGCCTGGAATCAGGCGGGTGTATACGGCTCCCCGGTGGGCTATAAATGGACCCTTCAGGCACCCTCGCTTTCACCCTCCGCATAGTGGCTTACTCTCCGATCGACTGCACCGCCCTTGCCCGCCAAGCTGGCTCGTGGCTCAGTTCCGACGGACCCGACTCAGATGTCGCGGTCTCATGCCGGGTGCGGCTGGCCCGAAACATCGACGGTCTGCCCTTCATGTCGCAGATCGCCCCCGAGCAGGCGGAAGCGCTCTGCGCTGATCTGCGCACCGCGCTCCTCGACGCGCGCCTCGACGGGGAGACACGCTGGGTTCCCATGGGGGAGGCGGCACCTGTTCTCCGGCTGCTGCTTTTGGAGCGCAACCTCGTCAGCCGCGACCTCCTTCCCCGGGATGCCTACTCCACCGTGCCAGGGCGCGCGGTCGCCTTTGGCGAGTCCGAGACGGTCTCGGTCATGGTCAATGAAGAGGACCACGTGCGACTCCAAGCGATGGCTTCCGGCATGGACCTCGACCTCGCCTGGCAGCGCGCGGAGATCCTCGATCGGTTCCTCGAGGACCGGATGAAGTTCGCGACGTCTGATTCCCTTGGCTACTTGACCGGGTGCCCCACCAACGTGGGCACAGGCCTGCGCGCTTCCGTGATGCTGCATCTGCCCGCGCTGGGGATGGTGCGGTCGGAGCTGGAGAAGGTCTTCGCCTCGGCGCGCTGCACGGGCCTTGCGGTTCGCGGCATGCACGGGGAAGGCAGTCGCGCAGCGGGGGACCTGTACCAGATCAGCAACCAGGTCACGCTGGGGCGCTCGGAGCAGAATCTGATCGACGACCTACGCGCGCTTGTGCCGGAGATCGTGCGGTTCGAGCGACGCATGCGCGAGACGCTCGTGCGCGAGATGCGGTCGGCGCTCCACGATCGAATCGCGCAGTCCTTTGGGACGTTGCGGACGTCGCGCGCGATGCCAACCGATGCCGCGCTTGCGCATCTGTCGAACGTGCGACTTGGCCTGCATACCGGCCTGTTCGGCGGGGCCAAGATTGACGTTCTGAACGAGCTGGGTCTGCACGTACAGCGGGGGCACATCCAGGTGCTCTCGACGGCGGGGGATCACAGCGAGCTCTTGGACACGTCCGAGCGTGACAAGCTTCGGGCGAGCTACCTGCGCAAGCGTCTTGCGGGTATTGGTCCGACCCCGGTTTAGTCACTGGCGGTGCGGCCGAGCGCTGGGCTGGCGATTCTTGGAACGGGTCGCGGGCGACCCAGGGGGCCCAGGCTTGCTGGGCCGTCCGGCTGGCAGCAGGTTGGTGGATGAAGTGAGACGGCCCGCTGAATGACGCACTCTGGTCTCAACCCGTGGCGTGGCTTTCGACGATAGGCAAAACGGTGCCTGCGCAGGATCCTGCGCGGCTTTTCGTGCCTGATCGCCCCCTTTGGTGGGGCCTTCAGTTCGCCGCCTCCCCAGCCGTTGTTTGCCGCCAAAATGTTTCACTCCGCTTCTGCCCCCGTTCTGCGCTGCGCCCTGTGGCTTACGCCGCTCTTCCTCGGGGTCACCGCCCCGTCCATGTCGGCCGTAGCCGTATCGCCCCTGCAGGCGCCTAGCGCACAGGTCGAAGCGTCCCAAAGGGCCGTTTCCGCCCGCGTCGAGATCGTCCACGGCCGTTCGGTCCTCGTCACCCAAAGCGCAGATCCCATGACGCTGCGCCGTGGTGAGTCGATGACGGCCGCAGGCAGCGCCCATTTGGAGGTTGCAGCCGGTTGTCAAGCACGTGTGAGCATCGATGGCGAGATGACCCTCGAGGTCTTCGGTCCCTCCTCTGTGGAGTGGCGCAGCGGTGCCCAGGGCGCCGGAATCGTTTTCCACCAGCTCGGATGGGCTGACGTCGACGTGCGCGCAGGCCAGCACAAGATGAAGCTCCCCGCCGACTGGCACGCGGACTTCGGCAGAACTTCTTTCCACCTTCGGTCCCTTGCGGGCGGCCCCACGGAGCTCCGCCACAACGCGGGTACGGCCGTTTCGCTGGAGTGGCTCGGCGACTCCTCGCGAGTGCGCCCGCCCGTGACCGTCTACCCCGGCTCCAGCGTTCGTCTCGACCGTCCGCGCTTCGAGCCGACCCAGACCGCCAGCGCCAGCCAAGACGCCAGCAAGGCATGGCAGGACGACTCCCAAGGGGAGTGGCCCTGGCGCGAGCGCACGGATACCGGCGCTCAGGTCCGCGAGCGCGAGGTGCTAGAGCGCGAAACCCAGGTCCTCGACGAGATTCCAGGCACGCCTGAGGGGCAGTTCAGCCGCCTGCGCGCCTACGAAGCAGATGGTTCCAGCTCGGTCCGTCCTCTTCGTCGCCGCCGTGAGCAAGGGCAAACCTACGCCCAGGTGCCCATCATGCCGCTGATTTCCCCCAAGGTGGAGATCGTGACGCGCCCGATGGACTCCGTCGAGCAGGAGCACGTCGCGCTGCCGCGCCGCCCGGAGACCGCTCCCGTGCCCGTCCCGGAAAAAGTTGCCGCTCAAGGCCGCGTCGTGACGCCGTCTGGCCCCGTGACGTCGGGGTCGGTTCCGGTGAGAGTGGACGTTGTGGACGTGGTTGAGGTGACTCAGCCGACGGTGAGCGTCGAGCCCGTTTCGGAGCCCGCCGCTGTGTCCGTCGCTGAGCCCATTGCTGTGCCCGCCGCTGGGCCCGCCGCTGGGCCCGCCCCCGCGGTGGCCGCTCCCACGGTGGTCTTCAGCTCCAGCCAGTGGAGAGGCCTCTCACAGTCGGCTCTCAACGGCGTCAACGAGGTCGCAGCGGAGCGCGGAAGCGGCGTTGAGC
>CALHGQ010000025.1 GCA_938030175.1 uncultured bacterium
CCTCGCGGCCCCGGGCGCGTTGCCTGCGGGCGTCGAGCTGCCGAGCGTCGTGTCGATCCTCGATACGCTGCCGACGATCGCCGAGCTCTTCGGACTCCGAGCGGCGGCCCGAAGCCTTGACGGCCGCTCCCTGGTGGAGACGTTCGCGGGTGTGGAGGACGGCGGTGAAGCTGCCCCGCTCACCGATCGAGAGCTGTACCTCTCGTCGCGCTATCCCCCCGAGGGCAAGGGCGCGCAGTTTGCGCTGGTGGAGGGCCGGTGGAAGTTTGTGACGCGCAGGCGCGGCGCGCTTCCGCAGCTATTCGACACGGACGCGGATCCAGAGGAGCAACACGACCTCAGCGAAGAGCACCCCGACCGCTTGCAACGCATGGCGAATAGGATGGGGGAGATCCGCACGCGCCTCGTGGAAGAGGCCGGGTCGGCGCTCTCCGCGCCGCTCAGTCAGACCATGCTGCGGGACCTCGAAGCCCTCGGCTACGGCGGCGAGGACCTACAGACGCTGCCGACGGACTCTGACCGCTAGTCCAAGAGGCGGCAGACCGCGTTCGCGGTCTCTTCGAGACCCGACTGGCCCTCGAGGATGCACGTCGCGCCGAACTCCTTGGCTTCTTCGACACCGGCGCGGTCGCCACCTGCGAGCGCGAATACCTGCGGCAGGCGACGGTGCTTTGACACGTCGCGCATGAGATCCAATCCGCAGCCATCGGCGTCGTCTAGGCTCACGACCAAGGCTTCGTAGCGGGTCGAGAACAGGCTCCAGCGGGCTTCCGTCCCGCTGGGCATGTACGTCGTTACGTAGCCGCTCTGTGTGAGCCGTTCCTTCAGCGCAGCCGCCACGACAGGGTTCATCCCCGCGAGCAGGACTCGGCCGAGGGAGGGCGCGTGCCCGTCGGTGAGGATGGGCGGGACGCGGCGCTCGGTGGTGAGTGGTCGTTGGGTCTGCATAGTTAGAACAGTCCTCGGTTGGGGGGCTCCTTGAGCCCAAGCGGGCAGGTCACCTCTGACACAGCTCGAACGGGTGCGTCTCATTCCTGTCGCTGCTCAATGCAGCTTCCTGGACTGGGCCGTGTTCGACTGGGCCGCGTTACTTCGTCAGCTCGGAGACGGCGCGCAGCATGCTTCGGCAGCTGTACTGCCCGACGAACTTCCCGTCCTTGACGATCGGGAGGCGGCGACGATGCCCGTCCACGAGCTGTCTCGCCACGTCGAGGATCGTCTTCTCAGGGCCCACCGACTCCACCTCTTTCGTCATGTAGTCGCCCACGGTGCCGCCCACTTGCCCGTGGTAGGTGCCGCTCAGGATCGCCCGTAGGCAGTCCATCTCAGAGATCACACCCACGACGTTGCCCTGCTCGTCCACGACGGTGGCACCCGAAATCCGTCTGTCTAGGAGGGCTTGGATCGCCTCGTAGATGCCTGTGCTCGGTGAAAGAGTCACGGGCGATACGGTCATGTAGTCACGGGTGTCAGGGCTTGAAAGCATGCGTTGTCCTCAATGGGTCTGTTGGGGCCACCACCGTGGGGCCTCCAAACTCCACCCTATGTCAGACGGCGAATTCTCGCTTGCTGCCTTCCCAGATCGTGCCTCGTAGCTAGACGAGGCGGGCGCTCACGACCCTGTGGCTGTCTCACGGGCCGCCGACGGCGAAGTCGGTGCAGCGCCGGGAGCCCGATGGACGCCGTTCGTTGAGGGCGGCGCCATGGGCGTCAGCTCCGCATCTTCGCGAACTTCCATGGCCATGCGGTAGCCCACGCCCCAGACCGTCTCCAGGTAGCGCGGTGAAGCCTCCTTGGGCTCGACCTTCGCGCGCAGGCGACGGACGTGGAGGTCCACCGTGCGTGCGTCGCCTTCGAACGTGTGTCCCCAAACCTGGTCCAGAAGCTCCTGGCGCGTCCACGCGCGGCCAGGGTGGCGCACGAAGAAGCTGAGGAGATCGAACTCCCGCGGCTTCAGCTTGAAGGTCTCTTTGCCACGCCCGGCAGCCACCTGGTTCGTATCGATCCAGAGGTCGAGGTGCTTCACGAAGCCGCCCATGCCGGTCTTGCCGGTGCGGCGCAGGATGCAGCGTGCGCGTGCGACGAGCTCGGGCAGGTGGAAGGGCTTGACGACGTAGTCGTCGGCTCCCGCGTCGAGGCCTTTCACACGCTCTTCGGGCTCGTCCCTGTCCGTCATCATGATGATCGGGACAGACCGGCCGGCAGCGCGGAGCTCTTCGCAGAGGGTCAGCCCCGCGCCGTCCGCCAGCATCATGTCCAGCAGGATCAGGTCGCATTGCGCCTTCACTGCGTCGCGGGCGGTAGAGAGCGACGTGGCTACACTGGCGTTGAAGCCAGAGTTCGACAGAGCGTCAAGGAGGTCAGCGCGCGTCGTGGCGTTGTCTTCAACAACAAGAACTCGGACGGGATGAGCGGGCATGGTGATCTTCAGCAGCTGTGGGGACAGGCTGGTCCTGCGGGTAAGACTTGCTCCGGCGTGACCCGAGGCACTTCTTGCGAGCTTGGAGCCTAACTGCGACCATGCGTGTCGGCACCGAGGACTTTCTCGGCGCTTTCCCCAGGATGCTGGCAAACGCCGCAGGTCGAAGAAAGATGAACGATGTGACAGATGGGGGTCTCACAAGTGAGGACCCGGCGGACGAGAAGGGTGGAATCGGGGCGATCGCGACCTGGAAAAAGGCGATCGTCGTCCTGTCACTGGTGCTCGGCTGCGTCGGCCTCGCGATGGGGGGCTCAGGCGGGGAAGCCACGGACGCAGGGACCCAGAACGTGGGCGCCGGCGCGGGTGGTTCAAGCCTCGTTCAGCCTAGTTCCCTGGGCCCTGGCACGTCTGTGGGCGGCGGAACGGTTCCGGGGGAGTCGAGCGGCTCGGAGGCCAACACGCTGTGGGCTCCGCTCCTGGCCAAGGGCGGGATGAGCTTCTTCATCGCGTTCTGTATCGGCTACGCCCTAAGGACTTTCCTTAAGGGGACGATGCTCGTCATCGGCGTCGTGGCGCTCGCGCTCTTCGGACTCCAGAAAGCGGGAATCATCGACAACATCAACTGGGAGAAAGCCCAGGGGTACTGGGACAGCCTCACCGCGAATATTGGGGACCAGTTCGAGAGCCTGAAGACCTTCGTCACGGGCAGCCTGCCTTCAGCGGGCTCCGGAGGGGTCGGGCTCGTCGCTGGCTTCCGCCGCTAGCGGGAACTTCCGCTGGGGGCACTGGCAGCGCTCTGGAGGCCCCAGGGGCCCCGCTGGGCCCTGCTACTACCCGCTCCTATCCTGGGCGGGGCCGCGAAAGGGTGCCTCGTGAAAGCACTCTTCGCCCGGTAAAGCGTGTGGCCAACATGGCCGACGACGCCGAATGGCGTCTCCCCGCGCGCTCCACCGGGCTCAGAGCACCCGGGCAAACGAAGCGCCCGCTTTCCTGTGACCGGAAAGCGGGCGCTTCTTCGCGAATTTCTCGCGGGGCTCGTCCTGGCTCGATCAGGAGGGCGTGCTGGCCGCCAGGGACTCCTTGTTCCGCTCGTAGGTCTCAGGCTGAAGCTGGGCGTACTCCTCGGAGAGGTTCTCCTGGGTCTGGCCCGTGGCGCGCACGTAGAGGTCGAAGAGCTTCTGCTCGACCGGGAACGTGTACTTGCCGGCCTGGAGCCTCTTGCCCGCCATGCGGGAGAGCAGCTTGCGCATCCACATCGGACCTTCCTGGACGTGCATGTCGTAGATCGCCGCCGTGTTGTTGTAGCGGGCCCACGTGTGCCGGATCGACTCGGGGAGGGGCGTGTTCTGGGAGTTGTACTTGTACTCGAAGCATCCGCCCCACTCCTCGAAGGTCGTGGGGGCCACGTAGCCGTCCTCGACCGCCTGGGTGAAGTCAGACGTGCCCGGGATCGGGCGGAACGGGTACACGTCCGAGCCGGCCTGGGGGTAGAGGTACTTCAGGTGCGCGGCTTCCTTGAGCGTCGCTGCCATGGACTCCTCGGTCTCACCGGGGTAGCCGATGATCCAGAACGTGCCCGGCGTGATGTTGCGCTTGACCAGCTTGCCCACGGCGATCGGGATGTTGTTGATCCCGATGTGCTTCTTGATGCGGTCCTGCATCTCTTTGGTGCCGGTCTCGGCGCCAAGCCACAGGAGGTGGCACTGGGACTCCTCGAGGAGGTCCAGCGTCGTCTCCTTGTACCGCATGATCGTTTCGATCTCGATCGTGCCGTTCCAGTGGATCGGCACCTTGAGGTCGATGAGGCCCTCGCAGTACTCCTTGGTCCGCTTCTCGGCGACGCCGAAGTTGGCGTCCTGGAAGCGCAGCACGTCGAAGCCGAAGCGCTGCTGGAGCTCGGCGGTTTGTTCGGCGAGCTCGCGGCCCGTGATCGCCTTCCAGCGGCGTCCTGTGAGCTGCGGTGAGCAGCAGAACGTGCAGGGCTCGGGGCAGCCGAAGCTGGAGAACATGCTGAAACCCTTGGGCGGGTTGTCCGGCGTCCACTTGCCCGGCAGCGGGAAGCGGTGGCGCACCTTCATGTTGCCAGAAGGCGTGAGCTGCATCTGGACGTAGCGGTCGTACTCGAGGAGGTGCCACGGGACCGGCTCGAACTTGTCGAAGCCGACGACCGCGCGGTGGGGTGTGTAGAACGGCTTGCCGTCCTTTGCGATGCACAGGCCGGGGACGCTCTCGAGGCTCTCACCGCAGCTAAGCGCGTTGCACACGTCGCGGAAGGTCAGCTCGCCCTGACCGATGCCAACGGCGTCCGCGATGCCGTTGTTGATGTACATCTCCGGCGTCACACTCGGGAACCAGCCGCCCCAGATGATGGGCAGGTTCGGGTGCTTCTCGCGCACCATTTGGGCCGCGACGTAGCCGTCGTAGACCTGGTAGCCCAGGATGCAGGACGATGCGAACAAGAGAGCGCCCTCGCAGGCCTCGTCGATCTTGCGCATGTAGTCTGGCTCGATCATCGCGTCGATCATGATGACCTCGAAGCCATCGGCGACGGGCCCTGAGGCGATCTGAAGGAGCTCGAGCGGGAGGAGGTCCGCACTGAACCTTTCGCCACGCGACGGGTCGGCGCGGTGGGGGAGGAACAGGACGATCTTTTGCTTGCGCTGGATCATGGAAACGGACTCTTGGGACGAAGTGACGGCGGCGGGAGAGGGACGGTGCTAGGGCTGAGTCCTGGGCGGAGCTGCAGCCTAGGGCTTATGCGTTAGGGCGGGAGTAGACAGGGGCAGCTGTCGAGACTCCGGCGGTTTGGTCGATACCTGGCGTCATGACGTCTGTCGCCGCCTTGCCAAGTTTGTCTTCACGGGTCTGCTTGGTGAGCTTGACGTAGGCGTGGAAGGCCTTGTGCTCGATCGGGAAGCCGTAGCGCCCGCTCTTGAGGCGCCAACCGGACACCTTCTGAAGGACCGAGCGGAACCACTCCGCGCCCTCCATGGCGAGGCCGTCGTAGAAGGTCGACGCCACGCCGTAGCGCTTCCAGGTCCGGAGGACGTCCTCGGGGATCTGGATGTCGTCGAACTCCTCGCGGTACTCAAGGCAGCCGCCCCACTCTTCGAGGGTGCGCGGCGCTTGGTAGCCAAGGCGCACGGCCTTGTCGAAGTCTTCCGTGCCCGGGATCGGGCGGAAAGGGAACACGTCCGACGCGGCGCGCGGGAACTTGAGCTTCATCTCGGCGGCGCGCTTGATGGTCGCGAACATCGACTCTTCGGTCTCGCCGGGGTAGCCGATGATCCACGAGCAGCCGGTCGTGATGCCGCGGTCGTACATGGCCTTGAGACTCGTCTCGAAGTGATCGGTATCGATGTTCTTCTTGATGACGGCCTGCTGTTCTTCCGAACCAGCCTCGGCGCCGAGGCTGACCATGTGGCACTTGGACTGCTCGAGCTTGTCGAGGGACTCCTTCTTGTAGCGCGCGATGGTCTCGATCTCGTAGCAGCCTGACCACCAGAACGGCGAGCCTGCTTCGATGAGCTTGTCGGTGAACTCGTTGGAGCGCTTCTCGGCGACGCCGAAGTTCGCGTCCTGGAAGCGCATCACGTTGAAGTTGAAGCGATCGTGCAGCTCGAGGAGACGCTCGGCGAGGTCTGCGCCGCCGATGGCCTTCCAGCGCCTGCCGGTCACCATGGGCGAGCAGCAGAACGTGCAGGGCTCGGGGCAGCCAAAGCTAGAGAAGTAGCTGAAGCCGCGCACCGGTGTGCCCGCGGGCATGTCCCACGGATCCGGGTACTTGTGCCGCATCTTCCACGGCCCCGGGTTTTGCTGACGCTCGACGTACTCTTCGAAGTCGATGAGGTGCCACGGTGCGTCGGGGAACTTGTCGAACCCAACGACCGGACGGTGGTCGGTGTAGAGGATCTTGCCGTCGCGCTCGACGACCAGGCCGGGGACCGTCGCGAGGTCCTCGCCGGAGTCGATGGCTTGCACGACGTCACGGAAGGTGAGCTCGCCTTGGCCGAGGCCCACTGCGTCGGCGATGCCTTCCTGGAAGTAAAGCTCGGGCGCAACGCTCGGGAACCAGCCGCCCCAAACGATCGGGAGGCTCGGGAACTTCTGGCGAACCGCTTTCGCGATGCGCGCACCGTGCGCCACTTGGAAGCCGAGGATGCAGGACGACGCAAAGAGGAGCGCGCCATCGCACGCCTCCATGACTCGCTTCATGTAGTCGTCGTGCACCATCGCGTCGATGATCACAACTTCGTAACCCTGCTCCACTGGCCATGCGGCGATCTGCAGGAGTTCGAGGGGCAGGAGGTCAGCCGCCACGCGTACACCCTCATCCGGGTCGGCCCGGTGAGGCATGAACAGGACGATGCGCTTCTTGCGTTGGATCATGGGTATCGTGGTGCAGCGGGGACAGACGGGCCCTCCCTCATGGATCGGCCATCAGGCGGGTGCGAGCGGTAATCCAATCGGTTGATCCCAACCGCGAATGTGCG
>CALHGQ010000026.1 GCA_938030175.1 uncultured bacterium
CAGGGCTCCGACGCGTTCCCGTGCTCCTGTGATCAGCGCCACCTCCACCACGTTCCTCGGGGGACGCGGCGGCGCCGAGGAAAGTCCGAGCCGCCGCATGAGGCGCTCGACCATGCCAGGGCGATCCTTCGACGGCTGACGAAACGGAATCCGCTCGACGCGGCCCACGTAGGCGTCGCCTGCCACCACGGGGTGCCCGACGCGGATCAGCGACGCATCCTCCACCCGGACCATGATGTGGTCACGTTTCGTCCCCTGCCGCGCATCGACCTCACCCGGGACCGGCACCGAACCGGCGGGGATCTCCCGTTCCTCCGGCCAGGCCGACCGCAGGACGGCTCGCTCTAGGCGAAGGGACAGGTCGATCTCGGCTTCCTCAGTTCCAGGATCAGCCGAGGAGCTGAAGGATCCCGCGAACGGCACCGAGAGCCCTCCAACGGGGGCGACGACGCGGGCAGGCAGAAGTGCGAGCCCGAGCAATGTCTCGACGGGACCGATCGGGCGCAGCGCCAACACCGCCGCACCGAGTCCCACAATGACGCCCAGTGATCTTCCTCGCATACCCGAATGGTCGGAGCCCCCTCCTCCGGTGATGCATCACCCTTGAAAACAACGGGGCACACCGGCTCGGCTGAGCGATGCGCCCGAATCTTGGATCGGCTCGCCAATCCACTTGGCTGGGCCGCCGCCCCAAAGCGGTCGGCCAAGCACGGGCCGTGGTGGTTAGCGGTAGTCGTCCTCTTCGGTCGCCAGCACGCGGCTGAAGACGTCGAGCTTGTCGAGGAAGATGCCGGTGCCGCGCGCCACGGCAGTCAGCGGATCCTCGGCCACCTTCGCAGGCACGCCCAGGTGATCAGAGATGGCTTGGCTCATGCCGTAGAGCAGCGCGCCGCCGCCCACAAGCGTGATGCCTGTGTCCACAAGGTCGGCACTGATCTCAGGCGGCGCCTCCTCCAGAATGCCGCGGATCGCTTCGCAGATGAGCCGGACCGGGTGGTTCAGCGCCTCGCGAATCTCGATCGACGTGACGGTCGTACGGCGCGGAAGACCCTGGATCGAGTCGCGCCCCTTCACTTCCATCGAGAGCTCCTGCTCCATCGACCACGCGGAGCCGATGGTGAGCTTGATGCGTTCAGCCGACTGCTCGCCGATGAGCAGGTTGTGGTGGCGGCGAAGGTGGCTGAGAATCGCTTCGTCCATTTCGTCGCCGGCGATGCGCAGCGAGGTGGACACCACAGCGCCCGCGAGGGACAGCACCGCGATCTCGGTCGTACCGCCGCCGATGTCCACGATGAGCGAACCGCGCGCTTCCGTCACCGGCATGTCGCAGCCGATACCGGCGGCCATGGGCTCGTCGATGAGGTAGACCTTACGCGCGCCCGCGCGCTCGGCAGAGTGAATCACGGCGCGTCTCTCGACGGCGGTGATGCCGACGGGCACGGCGATCACGACCTGGGGCTTCACCCAGTGGCGTCCGTCATGCACCTTGGTGATGAAGTAGCGCAGCATCTTCTCCGTCACGTCGAAGTCAGCGATCACGCCGTGCTTCAAAGGACGGATGGCCTGGATGTTGCCTGGCGTACGCCCCAGCATCTCCTTGGCCGTGTTGCCCACGGCCATGCCGTCGAGGAGCACCTCGTTGGTGCCCTTCTTGACGGCAACCACGCTGGGCTCGTTGAGAATGATGCCTCGACCGCGCGTACAAACGAGCGTGTTGGCGGTTCCGAGATCGATCCCCATGTCGGTGGAGAGGTGCCCGAAGAGCATCTCCATGGGCTTGACGAAATTCATCGTAGCCTCGGGGCTTGGGTCGGAACGGTAGGAGTGTGCCTCATGGATCTTGTGCGGTGATGGGCTGCAGCCACTCCCTGGGCCATTCCAATCGGACTTGATCGGAACCCACGGGTGTTGGCGAACGGTGCGGCGTTCGCACAAGAACAAGGCGGCCCCTCAACCGCTTTCTGCTGTCCTTGCGTCTGGAGTTTGAAGGACCGAGGAGGGCCGTTCAATAGCGCCCCTTCTTTTGAAAACAAAAAGATCCCAAGTTTCGGGCAAGGCGGCGGGCGAACCCTCTGACCCATGACGGCGGAATCGAGCCCCAACCCGCCATCAGGACACAAAAAAGCCCGCCGCGCGTGTGCGCGGCGGGCCCTTGGAGGTGGCGCCAGAGGACCTGTCTAAGGCGACAGGCACCCCGGAGATTCGCTACTTCGAGGCGGCTGCCTCGTCGTACTTGCCCTTGAAGAGCATGCCTTCGCCGTAGTTCTTGCCGCGGTCGTAGTCGACCATGAGCAGAGCCACGAGCAGCAGAAGGGTGGTCATGAAGACGATGCCGTCATCAATGCCCAAGCCGCCTTCTTCCTCGACGACCTCGATGTCGTCGATGACGGGCTCGCGCTTCTTCTTCGCCGGCGCGGAAGCTGCTGCTCCGCCGCCGCGGCGTGAACCGCCTGAGCGTCCTTTGGATTTAGCCATGAGTTAGATCTCCTTGGATGAGGGGGTGATACGAGGAGTCCGAGGACTAGATCCGCGTCGAAGCGGTGTCGCCCTGCATGATCGTCGTGCCGTCGACCATGGCCGTGATGCGCGCGGTGCAGGAGTTGGCGTTGACGATCTCGACCTTTGCACGGCCCTTGTAGACGCCACTGCTGTAGATGTCGAACTCGTATCCGGCCTTGACCGCATCAGCCGATCCACGGTTGATGTGGACGAGGCCCGGCTTGACATTGGTGGCAACCTGAAGGACAGCGCCGTCGATCTTCGGGGCAGCGCCGCCGAGGGTCTCGATGGTCTCACCCGACTTGTCGAGGGCAACGGTCAGGAGCGTCGAGGTGCTCTGAAGCTCGTTACGGGTCGTGTTGAGCTCGGTGCGGAGGGAGGCGATCTGAGCGTTCAGGTCGTTGACCTTGTCCTCAGCAGCGGCCTTGGCCTCGATGGCGTCTGCGCGCTCGGCCTCGGCGGTGCGGCGCGCCTCGGTGGCGGCCATACGCTCGTTGTTGGCCTGCTCGACCTGGCTGCTCTGGTTCTCAAGCTGCGTGGACATGTCGCCAAGGCCCGAGCTGATGCCGCTGAGGCTGGCCTTCATCTGGGCGACTTCGTCGGTCTTCGCGGCGATGTCCTGCTCCAAGGCGAGCTTCTGGGTCTCCAGAGCGTCCTTCTGGGTCTTGATCTCGTTGCGGAGGGACTCGGCGGCCAACTTCTCGGCCTCCAAGGATCCAATCTCAGCGTCGAGCTTTGCTTTCAGGTCTTGGCGCGCCTTCACCGCACCATCAAAGTCCGCTTTGTACTTCTGGGCAGAGGCGAGGCTCGTAGCTGCCGATCCGAGGAACAGGCCAGCGAGAACAAGGTTGATGACGACAAAAATCCGTCCGATCGGGCTCATAGCGTTGGTCGAGAGGAACTAGGGCTCGTAGATGGAGCGAGGGACGCTCGTTCTCAGGCGATCACTCCACTGATCCATGGTCCCGAGCCAACCGTGGCTGCGGGTCGATGGCGGTGGAAGAGTGGAAGCCCGTGAAAACTGGCCGGGGGAGTTGGGGGGATGACGATAAAGACCGAGGGGCACCGCGGTGCGGCCCTCGAATCTCGGGCGTAGGCGCGGAGTGTAGGTGCGCCCGTGGGACAGGGTCAAGGGGCAGTAGGGGCCCCTTGGTGGAACTTCGAAATCAGGGGGCGGGTCGTATGCGGGCTGATCCCCTAATAAAGAGGAGACCCGGAGGCTGACACGCCGCGGCTTCGAGCCTTGGCTCCCCCCCCAAAAGAGACCTCTTGGAGCGGAAAATTGCCTTGGCGGGGCCTGCTAACGGGCTCAGGAGGCGGGGTAACCGTCCCCTTTCGAATTCGCAGCGATTCCGCGGGAGCTCAGGACACAGAGCCCAAGAATCAGGAGCCCAAGGGCGCCAAACGCGGTCCCGAGCCAGGGTTCGGCGGACACAAAAAAGGTCATGGGAGCGGCTGCCGCGCCCCGATCACGCCGGGGAACATCCACCGTCGAGCGCAGGGCGCCGGCCACCATCTTCCGCCTTCGCGCTCCGGAGGCCTCTCCTTCGGCCTGGACCTCGAGGATCGCGTCCACCGCCCCATCCGGTCCGACAACGCACGAAATCCCCGAGTTGGTGGCTCGCACAATGGCACGTTGGGTCGCCGCAGCCGCAATTCGGGTAAAGGCCAGCATGTGATCCATGAGCGGGCTGTCGCCGTACCAGGCCTCGTTGCTGGCGATCACGAAGAAGTCCACCGGCCCCGCGCGGAGGGGCGTGGTGAAGGGGTCGTCGAAGGCATTGTCAAAGCAGACGGCGATGGCCATGCGATAGGCGCCGCCGTCCCGGGTGGTGAGCGTTAGGACGGACGGCTCGTCCGCCCCCACAAAGTCGGGAACGGCCCGCGCGATCTTCTTCACGGCCGAGAGCACAAAAGGCACCCCCCGCAGGGGCTCCCCTGTCTCCCCGCCCGGCACAAGGTGCACCTTCGACGCGAGCTCTGACATTCGACCCTCCTCCGACCAGACGGCCACGGCATTCCGGCTCCGCAGCTCGGGCTGTCCCTCGACGTCGACCGGCGTCCACGCCTCGACCCCCGAGAGAAACGACGTCCCCGGCGGGAGAAGGCGCTGCCCCTGGATCACGCGCTCGGCCCAGTCCACGGCGTGCCCTCTATCAAAGAGGTCCTGCCACATCCGGCGGGCCGTCGCCTTGCCAAAGAGCGCCCCCACGAGTTCCCGAGCAGAGAAGTCCTGGCCGTTGAACTGCCCTGCATCGAGGGGCTTCTCGTAGGCCCAGGCCCACGGTGCCGGGCGGGCCCCCGCCTCGAACGCGGCCTTCGCGTCTGGGCCCGAGAGTTTGCCGGGCAAGAACGTCTCCCCCCAGAGCACCAGGTCCGGCTGGGCAGCGTCTCCCTGCTTTCCCTCGGGGCGCGTTTCGTACAGTGCCTGAAGCGTCCGCGTCACCTGGGGGACGAATCGATCGACGAGGGGATCCCGGCGCGCAGCCTTCACCTCCTGGGAGATACCTGGCTGTACGACGAGCAGGTCCGGCCCCGGCTCGAAGACACTCGTCCCCCCCACCGAAGTCACGAGCGCCCTCCCCGCCATCTGGCTCAGCCCGATGAGGCCGAAGAGCGGCGCTAGGCCGAACAGCAGCCCCGCGAATACGGGGTAGCGCGTGCCGGTCGGTCGCTTGACCGCTAGGAAGATGTCCGCAAGAAGCCCGCCGAGGGCCGCCATGCCCCAGGAAAGCCCCCAGGTTCCGAACCACGCGGCGCTCCCGACGATCCACTCCGTGTCGTGCATCAGCATTCCTAGGCGGAACCACCCAAAGGAGAACGGCACGGGCAAGCACCAGCGCACCGCCTCGGCCGCGAGCCACGCCGCGGGCGCCAGAAGCGCGAGGGGCCAACGGCGACAACGCCGTAAGAGAACGCCCGCCACCGTTGGGTAAAGCGCGGGCACGATGGACATCGGCGCGAGGATCGCCGGCATGAAGTCCAACATCCAGAAGAACACGCTCGCCAGGCCGAGACTGTGGGCCATCCACTCCGCAAGAAACGCCTTTCGCCCCGGCCTTGATGCAGCGAGGGCCCAAGGGGCGATCGCGAAGAAGGCGAGGTGCCCGTGCCCGTCCGGGCGCAGGACCCCGGGTTGAGCGACGGCAATCAGTCCCCAGGTGAGAAGGACGAGCCCAAACCGCGACAGGGGCGCCAGCGGCACGGATCGCAGGTGAGGGCCATGGAGAGCGGGCTGACCGGGGCCGTTGGGGGTGGCTGACATAGCGTCGTTACAGACGTTTTTCGCGGGGACTGGGAGAGGCGGACATGGCTACCGGGGACACTAGAAGCCCCATGCTGCCGACTCGTCGGCCCACTACGGCGGGGAAGCACTGGAAAGTCACGATCGGAAAGTCACTCAGGATGACAAGGTCCAGACCCTTACAGCGCATAGTCCCGCCCGCGCGCATCCGGAACCGTTCATCCACGGGGCCCTCCCCGCGCGAATCGACTCTCCCCCGCATTCCTCCCGCTCCCTGGCTCTCTTGTCGAACCCCAGCCCCCATCACGTACCTGCCCTCAGCTTCCGCCTGCCAGCGCGAGCCGCCACCTTCGCCGGGCTCACATCGCTGTCGCTCCTGGTGGCCCTCACCGCCTGTGGGCGTCCGAGCGAAGCTGGGGCGGGCGATTCGGCTGGCGGAGCGGCGACTGGCAGCTCGGCCGACGCGTCAGGCGGCGACTCGGAGTCAGAATTTGAGGGCTCCCTGGAGCGCTTGAACAAGACAAAGGTCCTGACCTCGCCGGTGGAGCAGCGCGAGATGGTCCGCGCGCTGTCCACGACGGTGAACGCCGTCTCGGAGAAGGAGATCCTGATCATCCCCCGGACGTCGGGCGTCGTCGTGGGCGTGAACGTCGAAGAGGGCGATCGGGTCAACGCCGACGACATCCTCATGGAGCTCGACCCGCGTGAGCTCGAAGCCGCCTTAGCGGAAGCGCGCATTGCGCTGACGGAAGCGGTCGACTCGAAGCGGGCCCTTGAGCTGGCCGTGGTCGAAGCCGAGTCCGTGGTCAACCGCGCAGAGCTCACCTACGCTCAGTCCCGGAAGGAGCTCGAGCGCAAGGAGTCTGCCGGGAACGTCATCTCCAGGAACGAGCTCGAGAATCTGCGCTTGACCGTAAAGACCAACGAGTCGGACGTTGCGGCCCAGAAAGTCGCCAAGGAGCGGTCCGACGCCGCCCTCGCGAGCCAGGCCATCGCGGTGGAGCGCGCCAACCTGCAGATCGCAACGGCCGAGCTCAACCTCTCGTTCACCAAGGTGCGCGCACCCTTCGACGGCGTCATCGCCAGCCGCACGATTCGCGTGGGCGACCTGACCTCCAGCTCCGCGTCCGCGTTCGTGCTCACCGATCCCGACAACGTCCGCGCCGTGGTCTCGCGGCCCCAGCGTGAGCTGGCGTTCTTCCGCGCCGCCGAGGCTCGCACGCACACGACCTCGGACGCCGGTGCCAGCGGCGCCGAGGGACTCGACATCGAAATCCAGCCGGAAGCGCTCCCCGGTGAGACGTATTCAGGGCGCATCCTGTTCGTGAGCCCCACGATCGACGCGGCCTCCGGCCAGTTCCGCGTCACTCTAGGGATCGAGCAGCCCGCGCCGGATGAGGGGCGCCCCCCCATTCTCCCCGGCATGCTGCTGCGCGTGCGCATCGTCACCGAGCGCCACCCCAATGCTCTCGCGGTCCCGAAGCGCGCCCTGCTCCGCGAAGGCGACAGCTTCTACGTCTTTGTCGCCGACGGGGACAAGGCGCGCCGCGTCCGCGTGCAGGACGGGTTCACGACCGACGATGACGTGGAGGTCACGCCCACCGAGCCCGGGTCGCTGAAACCTGGCGATCAGGTGATCGTCGTGGGCAACCGCGACCTTGAGGACGACGACAGCATCGAAGCGGCCCCATGGGTTACCCGCGAAGAGGCTGAGGCCGCCGCTGCGGCGGAGGCCGAGGCCGAGTCAGAAGCCGACGCCGATTCCTCGGCGGAGCCGGAAGCTGGAACAGAGCCAAGCCCTGAACCAGAGGCCCCCGTCGAAGAAGTCGAAGAAGAGCAAGCGACCGACCCCGGCGAGAACGGTGAAGCGGCAGCCGACGGCGACGGCGCATCGGACCAGTGATGACCGACGCCCCCAACGACTCTGCGTTCGACCTCAAGGGTGACGGCACCGCAGGCGCAGCACGGAACGCGCTCGCGTTCGTCGCGACGCGCCCCGTGGCGATCACCATGCTGATGATCGCCCTTGGCGTCTTCGGCATCGTGTCCTTCGCCAAGCTCCCGGTGGATTTGCTTCCGGAGATCAGCTACCCGACGCTGACGGTTCGAACCACCTTCCCGGGCGCGGCCCCCGAGGACGTTGAGGATCGCCTCTCGGTTCGCTTGCAAGAGGCGCTCGCCACGCTCCCGAACCTGCTCGACACCACGTCGATCAGCCGCGCGGGCACGAGCGACGTCGTCCTCGAGTTCGACTGGGGCACGCAAATGACCTTCGCGGTCCAGGAGGTGCGCGACCGACTCGACGGCGTGTTCCTGCCGAGCGAAGCCGACAAGCCCCTCATCCTACGCTACGACCCCAACCTCGATCCGATCCTACGGTTCGGCGTGGCGCCGCCTGAGGACATCGTCGACACGGACGACGAGACCCTGATCCGCCTGCGCTGGCTCGCGGACAAGCGCATCAAGCGCGAGCTGGAGGGAATCAGCGGCGTCGCCGCGGTTCAGGTGCGTGGTGGCATGGAAGAGGAGATACGCGTGCGCATCGATCCCTTCCGCATGGCGGCGCTTGACCTGGATCCCGCGCTCATCGGCCAACGCCTCGCACAGGAAAACCTCAACGCCTCGGGCGGACAGATCCGCGAGGGTTCAACGGACTACCTGGTCCGGACCCTGAACGAATTCCAAAGCGTCGAAGAGATCCGCGACCTGGCGATCTCCCGCGTGAACGACGCCGTCGTGCGCGTGCGCGACGTGGCCCAGGTGGATCGCACCCACGCCGAGCGCGAGGTGATCACGAAGCTCAACGGGCGCGAGGCCGTCGAGATCGCCATCTACCGCGAAGCGGGGGCGAACATCGTCGACATCGCCGAGCGCGTACGCAACTCGGTGGTCGGCACGGCGAACCAGCGGCGCATCGCAGAGGAGAACAAGGGCAAGAAGAAGGACGACATCGATCGTTCGGACCGCCGCGAGCTGACGTTCCTCGGCTGGAAGCACCGGGACGAGGCGACCCTCGAGCTTCTTTCGGACCAGTCGACGTTCATCGCGGACGCCGTGGACGAGGTCAAGCAGTCCGCCCTGCTCGGCGCGCTGTTCGCCGTCATCGTGATGTGGCTCTTCCTGCGCAAGCTGAGCGCTACGCTCATCATCGCGGTTGCCATCCCGATCTCGGTCGTCGTGACCTTTGCGCCGATGTTCCTCCTGGACGTCAGCCTCAACATCATGTCCCTCGGAGGCCTCGCCCTCGGCGTGGGCATGCTGGTGGACAACGCCATCGTCGTACTTGAATCGATCACGAGATGCCGCGAGGAAGGCGACTCGCTGAAGGAGTCTGCGGTACGGGGCGTCTCCGAGGTCGCGGGCGCCATCACGGCCTCCACCCTCACGACGGTTTCTGTGTTCGCCCCCATCGTGTTCGTCCAGGGCATTGCCGGGCAGATCTTTGGGGACCAGGCGGTGACGGTCGTCTCGTCTCTCTTGGTGTCGCTCCTCGTCGCGGTACTCTTCATTCCGATGCTGGCGAGCCGCAGCTTCCTCGCGGGCGACACGAGTCCCCTTGAGGCACTGTTCGGCAAGCGTCAGGGATCCTTCTTGCGTGACTTCTACCCGCGCCGGGAAGGGGCGTCACTCTTCGCACGTATCTACGGGATCGTGCCCGGGACGCTGATGCTGATCGGCTTCGTCCTCCTGCGCCTGCTCCTCGTCATTGGAGCTGCGCTCGGCGCCGTCCTGTTCGTGGTGACCTGGCCGTTCCGAGTCGCGTTCGACTTCCTCTGGCGAGCGATCGACGCGATCTACCCGCGCGTGCTGAAGCTCTCGCTGAGCGCGCCGCTCCTCGTGCTGCTCGGCATGGGAGTCCTGGGCTGGTACGCCACCGAGCGCGCAAAGAACCTGGGCCTAGAGCTCATCCCCGAAGTGCACCAGGGCGAGTTCACCGCGTTCCTGTCGCTCCCTGTCGGCACGCCGATCGAGGAGTCAGAGCGGGTCTACTCGGACCTGGAACAAGAGGTTCGTCGCATGGACCGGGTGGGCGTCACGTCCCTGACCGTCGGCGTCGAGAAGGACACGCTGACCCGTGAGATCGAAGACGAGCACACCGCGCGCCTGACCGTCCGGCTCGACTCCGGGCTTGGAGCCGAGGTCGAGGACGAGTTGATCTTTGCGGTACGAAGCATGATCACGGCGCTCCCCGAGATGGAGGTCGTGGACGTGCGGCGCCCCACCCCGTTCGCGCTTGACGCCGCCGTGGCCGTGGAGATCAAGGGCTGGGACCTTTACGACCTAGAGGTCGCGGCGGGGCAGGTGGCCGAACGTCTCGATGGCGTTTCCGGTCTATCCGACATTCGCACCACCGTGCGTCCAGGCTACCCCGAGGCACGCGTCACCTTCGACCGTGACAAGACCCTCGCCTACGACCTCGACCTCGGCGCCGTCTCCACGTACGTGCGCGATCAGGTCCTCGGCAACGTGAGCACCCGCTTCGTGGACGGCGACGATCGCATCGACGTGCGCGTGCGC
>CALHGQ010000027.1 GCA_938030175.1 uncultured bacterium
CCGACCCGGGAGTGGCCGTCGACTGGAGTCCCGTACTACGTCGCCGTCTTCCGCCGCCGCGTCGCGGGCCAGTACAAGATCTTCTCGGTGGTTGCCAGGGACAGGGACGCGGACAACGCCAAGTACCTGCACGTGATGCAGAACCTTGATGTCGACGAGAGCCATCGGAGTCCGCAAGTCGCCTGCAACCACCCGGACGACTTCATCACGTACGAACGAGATCAAGAACACCGGCTGGGCCGGTGCCCACCCGTTCAGACCGGCGGCTGCGCTGTGGCTGTGACGGCGCCCTTTGACACAATGGGCCCATGAAGCTCTCAGCCATTGCGATCAGCTCGCTCTTCCTGGGGATTGCCTGCCAGTCGGATCCCTTTCGCCCAGCCGCGCCCAGCGCATCATCCCCCCCACAAAGCACCTCCGCCATGACCGACCTGGACGCCCTCTGGGACTTCAGCAACGCTGCTCAAAGCGAAGCCAGCTTTCGCGAGCTTGCCCAGCGAGAGCCAAAGTCGCGCGAGCTCGCCATGACCCAGGTGGCGCGCGCCCAAGGCTTGCAAGGGGACTTCGCGGGTGCCCACGGCACGCTAGACGAAGTTCTCGCCAGCCTGGAAACGGATCCAACCCGCGCGCAAGCAGAGGCGCTCACTCGCTACTACCTCGAGCGGGGCCGTGTCTTCAACTCAAGCGGACAGCCGGTCGATGCCCAGCCTGAGTTCGAGCGCGCGCTCTCCACGTCCAAGGCCTTCTCGCTAGACGGACTGACCGTGGACGCCCTTCATATGCTCGCCATCGTCGACTCGAAAAAGGCCCTTGAGTGGAACCGGCAGGCGCTCCAAGTCGCCGAGACGTCGCCCAAGGCAAGCGCCCGTCGCTGGCGCGCTTCCCTTTGCAACAACATGGGCTGGACGCTCCATGACCAGGGGGAGTTCGCGGAGGCACTCACCTTCTTCGAGCGAGCTCTGGAGCTGCGGAGGGAGAACGATCAAGCGGGTCCCGAGCGCATCGCGCGCTGGGCAGTGGCTAGGTGCCAGCGATCCCTCGGCCTCCTGGAGCAAGCCTTCGCCGCCCAAGAGCAGCTCGTCAAAGATGGGGCCGCCGCCGGCGCCCCCAGCGGCTACGTCCACGAAGAGCTCGGCGAACTTCACCTGGCACTGGGCCGTCCCGAGGCGTCCAAGGCAGAGTTCGCCCGTGCCTACGAACTTCTCTCCCAGGACGCGTACTTGGTCGATTCGGAGCCCGAGCGCCTCAAGCGCATGGCCGAACTCGCCGGCATCGAAAACCGCTGAGTCGGCTTGGCTACCCCCGCGAAGCGCGGCGCCAAATCTAACCCCGAAGGTTCGCTTGCACGTAGGCGGCCACCGCCTCCTTCACGGAAGCCGACGCCCACAGCGCCCGGGTGTCGGCCGCATTCTTCTCGGCCTCGTGACGAATGAGCTGGGCGACGGGCTCGCGTAAGAGCCGCTTGGACTCGGAGAAGGCGTCGGGTGGATAGCCGGCCAACTGAGACGCAATGCGCTCGGCTTCCGAGTCGAGCTCCTCTGCAGCGACAACCCGATCGACCAGCCCGATTCGACTCGCGGCCTCGACGTCGTAGGTCTCTCCGAGCAGCAGCACCGACTGGGCGTGCTGTGGACCCACGGTGAAACGGATGAGCTCCAGTGCGGTACGCGGGAAAGGCACCCCCACGCGTAGCTCCGGCACGCCGATCCGACCCCGCCCCGAAGCCGCGAGACGCACATCTCCGCAGCAGAGCAGCACACATCCGCCGGCGATCGCGTGCCCGTTGCAGGCTACGACGACCGGCTTGGGGCAGAAGAAGAGGGCATGGAACGCGGACTCGAGCGCTGGAAGGAACGCGTCGAGGTACTCGTCGCCGCCCTCCACCAGCCGGTTCAGATCGACACCTGCGGAAAAAATGCCGCCAGTGCCGGTCAAGATGGCCGCCCGGGCAGAAGACTCACGGAAGTCGTGCACCTGCCGCTCGAGCTCGACGAGTAGTTCTAGATCGAGCGCGCTGGCCTTGCCGTGGGCCAGCCGGAGCGTGCGAATGGGTCCGTCGTCGTGAAGTTCGATCATGATGCGACCAGTGTGCTACGGGCCCATGGCTCCGCGCAATGTTCGTAGGCGTCATCGAACGAATCCGACCCGAATGGCCGCGGTGGAATCACATCCATTCGATCGATCCGGAGGATGCACCCTGCCAGGGAGCTGGGATTCGCTCTACGCACCGGCA
Organism: uncultured bacterium; assembly: GCA_938030175.1. Classification (GTDB taxonomy): domain Bacteria; phylum Planctomycetota; class UBA1135; order UBA1135; genus Saltatorellus. Next base: position 2,234 of record CALHGQ010000027.1, read on the forward strand.
GCACGGCGCCCGCTACGACGCGCCGCAGCGTCTCCACCTCGGTGTCTCTACTTCAAGGCAGCGACGGCTCGCTTGATGAAGTCGCGCTCCGCTGGGGACGCGGCCGCGGTGTTTCGGAGGAGAGCCATGTTCGCCTTGTCACCGAGCTGCCGGAAGCACCCGACGCCGACCATTCGAGTTAGCGCAGATTCAGACTGCAGAAGAGGCAGGAGCGCGCTCCTCGGATCCGTGCAGAACTCTGTCACCAGCGCCGCCATCGATAGATCGCCGCCCTTGAGTCGCGCCCTCAGAATCGCTTGCATCCGCTCGGTAGGACCTTCGAGTTCGAGCACATCGATCCAAGTCCACGGATAGATCGCCAGATCAGGGTCCGAAGCCTCCATCATCAACGCCTCGAGGCCGGAGGACTGGCCCGCGAACACCAGCAACTCTGCAAGGGTTGGGGACCGCATCTCAGTGAGTGCCCTGCGGTGCTCCTCGACGGTCATCGTAGAAGAGCTAACCCGCGTCGCGACTCCTGCAAAGCCTATGCGCTTGCGGTAAGGACTCTCCTCGTTCGAAGCAGCGACTAGCGCCTCGAAAATATCGGGACCCTTCGGGCAGAGCGAGGCAGCCACCATCAGCATGCCGTCCGCAACGACGCCATCTCGAGCGTTGGCCCAAGCGAGGGCTCTCTGAGCCAGTGCCTCTTGCGCAGCGGTCGGATCGATGGATTCGATGTGAATCCTCGGCGGCAAGGAAGGAATAGAACGATGCCACCGGCTTCCTAGATCCCAAACTTCACGAAGGCCTGCCTCTACAGCGCGTTCGTCCTTGGGCGGACCTTTGCCGGTCAGGTCCGGCAACCTGAGCTCGCTGAGGCCAAACAGATCCTCCGCCGCCAAACCCTTCATGGAGAGCATGAGTCCAACGACCGCTGCGTCGTCGTCCAAGTAGGGCCGCTTCACCAGATGGGAGATCGTCAGGCGCAGCATCTCAATAGGCGGAGCTCCGAGTCGGACCATGGGTCCATCGGGATACTCGCGCGGGACGTAGGCCTCCGCCTCGATGAGATCAATGAGGCGGGGCTGCCACCCGATCGCTGCGATGCGAGTGATCGCCCAAAGCGCTGAACGCCTGACCAACTTGTCCTCGTCGTCGAGGAGGGCCAAGAGCGGGTCCGCAGAGCTGCCTTCGAGAGCGGTGGCACCCAGCTCCCCGAGGGCCCAAATCCCTGCGAGCCGCAGTGAGGCGGGCTGGCCAGCCGTCCACTGCTCGTAGCGCTTGAGGTGATCGGCTCGAACCTCATGGGTCGCAGCGGCCGTAAGCGCTATGCGAGTGTCGTCGTCGGCCAAGCCCTCCGCGAGTGGCTCGGTTGCCTCCGCCGTCCAAGGTGCAAGCTCGGTGGCAGACTGCACGCCCAGGAATGCGGCCGCCACGTTCTGATCGTTGTGCGCCGCACGGAAGAGGCACTCGACCCCAAACTCACCGAGGCCTGACAGGGCAAGTGCGCCGGCCTCCGCGAGCTTCGCGCGCCCGACTGCGTCGAGGCACGTCTCTCGCGCCCTCTTCTCATCGATGTCCTGCAGCAGGTCCCACGAAGCTCCCAGCCCCTCGGCCCCCCTTCCTTCAACCTGCTCTTGGAAGACGCCCACGACCGGCTTCGCTGCCGCTTTGCCAATCGCCCGCAGGGCGGCAACGGAGGCGGCCCTCAGCTCGGCATCGGTGGAGCTCAGGTGGCGCGCGATGGGGGCGGCAGCTTTTTTCGCTCGGGCTTTGAACTTCGTGAGCTCCTTGATTGCCGTGAGCACCTGGGACGTGGGCCCAGTTTCCACCTGCTCGATGAGCTCTCGCACCCGTCGCTGTGGCGGCCTAGCCTCTACTGGCCCGCACAGCGACAGGGCAATCAAGGCGATCAGCAGGGCCGATAGAATCACGCTCGTGCGCATGGGCCCAGTCTAGGTCAATCGCCATGCGGCCGAACTTCTAGGAGGGAATCTTGACCCAGAACGAGCGTCCTTCGCGCCATCGCTTGGGGGCGAGGGCTACCCCGACGTAAGGGCCACCGACGCGACGCCGCCGGAGATTTCCATTCGGATTCGATCCCCTGCCTGAAGCGTGTCGATCGCTGCGCCGATCGGTGCGCGCACGGCTTGCGTCATGCGCTTGCCGCCGAAGACGGCCAGCACTTCGCGTTGGAGCTCGTCGAGGGGCCAGAGCGGACGCTCTGCAAGCTTGGCCAGCATGGCAGCCACGAGCTCTGGCTGGGGGACCTCGCTGAATGGGCGCGTGTCCTGGGAGTCTTGGGGCCTGTAGGCGCTGTAGGTGGACGGCTCGCCTGAACTTCGCCAGAGGACGCGCTGGGTCTCTCCGTCGCCTGCCGCGTGCTCGGTGGACGTGGGGTCCGTTGACGCGATGAGGGACGCGACGCGTTCGCGGAACTTCTTGGAGACGGCGGCGAAACCCCACGCGCTCGCGACGCGGCGGATCAGCGTCTCCTCCGTCAAGGGAGCTTCCAACTCAAGCACGCGCGCGATCGTGGATAGCACGTGCTCGTTCTGCTCGTCGTCGTAGAACTCAGCGACCCGATCTTCGAAACCGGTGATGATCGCCGGCTCGTAGACCTCGATCTTCGTGTCGCGCTGTGGAGCTTCTGCGATCTCTGGGGTCGTCGGCTCGGCAGCCGAGGCGGCACCTAGCTGCTGCGGGCCCTCGGTGGGAGCGGCGCTCTCGGCCACATCGAGGAGCGGAGTGTCCGACGCGGCCGGGAGAGCGATGACGTTGTCCTTGCTGGGCGCCGCTGCCTCGCTACGGGTGGTCGATCCAGAGATCTGAAGCGGTTGACCCGCTGGCCCTGCCTCCTTCTCCACAGTCAACTCCTCAGCTGGCGACTCCTCAGCTGGCGACTCCTTAAGCATCCGCTGCAGCTCCTGGTGAATCCGATTCACCTCAGCATCAGCATCTCGCCAAAAGTCCACCGCCCAAACGGAGACCAGTCTCCAGCCGAGGCCCGTCAAGACCTCGGAGCGCAGGCGATCACGGTCGCGGGCGGTCGACGCGCGACGGTAGTTCGCCCCGTCCGTTTCGATCCCGGCGAGGAACGTGTCAGGCCGCGTGGGGTGATGCACGCCGATGTCGACGCGTACGTCCGAGCGCCCCACTTCGTACTCGATGGCCCAGCCGAGATCGGACAGACGCTGGCCAACGGCGGCCACCAGGGCGTCGCGGCTCCGACCCAGAGGCCCGGTGTCCTCTGCGCTCTCCTGGGGCGCCGCGCTTCTCTGGGCCGACTCCGCAAAGGAAAGGAACGCCCGCAGATCGCGCACGCCGCGGGCGCCCGTGCGCGCGAGGTCGATTTGATCCGATCGAATCGACGTGTGCACGATCACTTCCTCGCGGGCCCGTGTGATCGCCACGTTCAGGCGCCGCTCGCCCCCATCGTTGTTGAGCGGGCCGAAGTTCATGGACACTCGGCCGTTCGCATCCGGCCCGTAGCCGATCGAGAAGATGATGACGTCGCGCTCGTCGCCCTGGACGTTCTCAAGGTTCTTGACGAACACCGGCTCCTGGATCGAGTCATCGAAGAAGCGCTCGATCGTCGGGTGCTTGCGCATCGCGGCGTCGAGGAGATCCAGCACGAGGGTCTGCTGGGCCTGGCTGAAGGTGACGACACCGATGGTTCGATCCGCTTCCTTGGGGTCGAGCAGGCGGCGCACCACCTCAGCGGTCACCGCCTGGGCCTCGATCTTGTTCGTACGCGTCGAGCCTTTGTCGTAGACGGCGTCGGCGTGGTACGCGACCTGGACGCCGCGCCCCTCGGACGCGCCCGACGGGAACGTCAAGAGCTTCGAGTCATAGTAGCGCTCGTTGCTGAACGCGATCAGGCTCTCGTGGCGGCTCCGGTAGTGCCAGCGCAGCCGGTGCGTCGGCACCTGGGCTCCAATGCACTCCTCAAGGATGCTCTCCAGATCCTCGACCTCGTCTTCGTCGACGAAGTCCGTCTCGGCGCTGCGGCTAAAGAAGCTCGTCGGCGGAAGCTGCTTCGGATCCCCCACGATCACGGCCTGTTGGCCGCGCGCGATAGCGCCGATCGCGTCCCAAACGGGAATTTGCGAGGCCTCGTCAAAGACCACGATGTCGAAGGGTGGGTGGTCCGCGTCGAGGTACTGGGCCACGGACATCGGGCTCATGAGGAAGCAAGGCTTCAGCTGCATCGCTACTTCGTCGAGCTCGGCCAAGAGGCGCCGGATCGCGAGGTGGCGCGTCTTCTTCGTGATCTCCCGCTGTAGCAAACCGAGGCCCGTCTTCGCGCTCTTCGCCGTGGCGGCCGCTGCGGTCGAAACTGTGGGCCGCCGGCTGCCGATCCGCTGCCGTACTTCTTCACGCGCCGCGGTGAGACGCTCGTCGTCGAGGCTTCGGAAGCTCCCGAGCGCGCGCATGTGGTCGGCGCCGTCGAACGCCTTGAGCGCGTCGTCCCCGGAGATCTCGTGCAGGGCCCATGACTTGGCAAACGCCGTGTCAAAGCGCGAGCGGACCTCGCCCGGCCTGCACTCGTCCTTCTCCAGCGCGTCGATGACAGCCTCCAGTCCGCCAGCGGCGGTTCCAGCATCAACGCACTGGAGACGAAGGCTCTGCCAGCGGGACCAGCCGCGGAGACCGGACCAGCTGTCCGCCCATCGGATCGAGAGGGACTGGAGTGCCTCAACATCCTGGAGCGAAGCGCTCAGCGGCGCGCCATCAAGTGGTTTCGCCGCGTTGACGAGCGGCTCCTTCGCGGCGCGCAGCTGGGTCAAGGCTTCGGTCAGGCGCTCGCCGCGACCGGCGTGGTCGCTGTCACCGATCACGGCCGCTATGGCTTCGCCGAGCTCCGCCTGGGCGCTCGAGCTGATCCCCGCGCCCTTCATCAGGGCCGCCCACGAGCTGGCCAGCGCGTTCGCACCGTCCGTCGCGGAGCGCGCTGCGGCTGCGTCGGTGTCTGGACCCTTCCACACTTCCCCTAGGACGCACTCGGCGGACGCGCGTACATCTGCGAAGAGCGGCTCGATCTCGACCTGGCGCTGGGCCGCGTCCAGGGCACGGATCGCAGCGTCGATCCCGAGCTGGCCCGGTTGGTTGGCGATGCCACGGAATTCGCCAAGGAGCGCGCTTTTGCGGCGCCAGCGGGTAAAGAAGCCGCCACCCACGTACTCCCGTCGCAGGCCCTCGATCTTGTCGAGGGGCAGCGTCGTCGGGGACACGCGGAAGTCCTTCCCTAGCTCTGCGACAAGGCGCTGGTGCTCGGCCGCCAGCTCCGTCGCATCCGCCGCGCCTTCGCGTTGGGCGTCGGACATCAACCAAACGGCCGCGTCCTTCGCGCCCGGATGCGGTGCACTGAGCTGCGCGAGGAAGCTCGACAGCGCCGTCCACTGCTCTTCCGTCCGAAGAGCAGAAGAGAGGGTCTCGGCCGCCTTGGCCCCCAGAGCACCGACCGCCCCACGCGCCGCCGACAGAAACTCCGCGGCGGGGGCATCGAACGCCGCCACAGCTACCCGCGACTCGTTCTCGAAGATCGGCGAGTAGTCGTCTTGGCCCACAAGGAGCAGGGGATGCGACGCGCCGACCGCTTGCTCGGCGGCAACAACGTCCACCTCCTCCAGGAGCGTACGCCAGCGGCCCAGAGTCTCGGCGTCCACGGCCCTGGGGTCCGCGATGCCAAGGTCCGCGTGCAGATCCCAGCCGCCTGGGTCCTGGGCCTCCGCGCCGGACGTCTGTCCGATGACCTCGTGCAGGCTCTCGCCGCTGCCGCGCTCCCGGTGCATCGCCGTTACGTGCCCGTTGAGCCTCTCGCGCGCCGCGTCCAGATCCTCGGCGATCTCTGCCCACGGGCGTCGACGCGCGCCGCGGACTCGCCCCTCTTCCAAAGACTCGCGGAACTGTTCCAGGACGGCCTTCTTGTTCGCCTTGTTCGAGTGCAGCTCGAGGCAAGCCGGACCCAGGCCCAGATGGCGCAGCCTGCGGTGCACCACGTCGAGGGCCGCCATCTTCTCGCTGACGAAGAGCACCGTCTTCTCCTGGGCGATCGCGTGGGCGATGAGGTTGGTGATCGTCTGGGACTTGCCGGTACCCGGCGGGCCCTCGAGCACCATCGTCTTGCCGTCTGCCGCGGCCAAAATCGCGCTGAGCTGGGAGGAGTCGTACGAGAGCGGCGCGAAGACCTCCGCCGCGCTGAAGTCCTCGTCCAACCGGTCAGGATCGGGAACCGCGACGCGGTCGGGGAACGGTTCGCTCGGACGCTCGATCAGATGCGCGACAAGCTCGTTGCGCCGCAGCACGTCCGCGCGGTCCTTGAGATCGCGCCAGAGAAGGTACTTCGCGAACGAGTAGAGACCGATCTCGGCTTCGTCGACGATCTCCCAGCCGTCCTCGTCCTTGATGGCGTTCTTGAACACCTGCAGCACGAGCGGCACGTCGATCCCCTGGGCGTCGGTCGGCAGCGGGTCGAGTCCCGTGACGTCGATCTGATGATCACGGCGCAGGGATTCCAGAAGCGTGACGTTGGCGCGCGGTTCGTCGGCCCCTTGCGCCAGCGTGTAGCCGCGGCGCGCGGACTTGCGCGTTAGCTCCAGCGGCAACAGCAAGAGCGGCGCGCGGCGCACCTTGGTGGACTGTTTGGTCTCGCGGTACACGAGGAACCCAACGGCGAGGTACAGCGCCCCCGCGCCGCCCTCCTCACGGGCCGTCCGCGCGTCGCGGTAGAGGTTGAGCAGACGCTCGTCGAGCTCCGTGGACCCGAGCCACGATCGAAGCTCGCCCGCTTGAACGCCGGCGGCCAAGAGCGGCGCGATGCGATCGGCTTCCACTTGGCTCGGCTTGGTGCCTTCCAGTTCGACGGGACGATCGAGGATGCGGAACGACTTGCCGTCGGCCAGGCGATCTTCGATCGCGCCTAGGTTGCCGGGAATGAGCGGAATAATGCGCTTGCTGCTGGTCGCGGAGTTCAGGAGACGATTGCGCATCGTCAAATCGAGAAGCTGCCGCAGCCAGCGGTCGAGCCGCGTGTCGGGAGTCTCTTCTTCCTCACGGCGGCGGCGCTCGGCCTCCAAGTAGACGCGCAGCTCTTCATCGAGGTCCCGCGCGGACTTCGTGGGCGCGGCGTTCTCTTGCTCGACGCCCTCGGACTCAACGTGGACTCCGGCTTCCAGAGTGGGCAGCGGCAGCACGCCGCCGAGGCGTGCACGGTGGACATCGATGGCCAAGCGGAACTCGGACGGGTCGGACAACCTTTCTGCTGCCGCTTCGCGCGCCCCCGCGAAGTCCGGCGAAGGCCGCATGGAAACGCAGGTTGCGTCGAAGGCGACGATCTCCGAAAGCTCGATGCGCTTCGCGAGGCGCGTGGGCTCCTCCACGACAGGGTTCGCGAAAGTCTCCTCCACCAGCCAGGTCGCGACGAAGGCGTGACCCTCCGTGACAACCACGAGCGGATGCAGGCCCGCCTGCTCGAGAACGGCGGCGGCGAAGAGCGCGAGGTCCAAGCAGGTGCCTAGCCGAGACGAGATCACCGCGCTGGGAAAGCGAACGCGCTGACCGTCATTCTCGAAGCTCGCGGGCGGGTTCGCGTAGGTCACCTGCGCCGCCTGAAGCGCGGCGTACACAGCCTCGACGATACGGAGAGCGCGGACCGGATCCTTGGACTGGTAGCCGTCGATCGACGGAGAGTCCGTTGCTTGGCTGAGATGCTGTGCCGCGAGGGACAACGTCGCATCCACGGCCGGATCGTTGGGGAGCACGTACGCGGAGAGCAGCTCCGGCAGCGTGCCCAGTCCGAACCAGGTGTCGGTGGGGAACAGCGTCCAGTCCGAGGAGGCGGACGCGAGGTCTGCGCCCGAGCTGTCCCGGAGCGTCACAGAAACGGAGCCAGCGGCGCGTTCGGAGAGGCGCCCAAGGATCCCGCGATCGTGGGACAGGAACGAAGCGATCCGGCGGGGACCGAGGTCGAGCTCTTCGCCCGCACCAAGCTGGTCGATGCGCAGCGTCGAGGGACGAATGAACGGCGGGTCCGACGTGATCTGGAGCTCGAGGCCCTCGAGGAGCTCGGCGCCTTGGTTGACGAGGCGCAGGGTATGGACCCCTGCGCGGCGCTCTTGGAGCATCGCAAGGTGGACGCGCGGCAAAAGGCCTAGGGTGACGTCGATCCGCGGGCGCTCCTTCGACGCTTCGCTTCGCTGCCCGGACTCTTCGCGGACGGATTCGTTGTCGATGCCCTCGGAAAGATCGTCAAGCTCCATCGTCGGGACGGCTTGGGGCTGCGCTACGACGATCGCCGCGCCCTGGTCCTCTGCACTCGAATCGGACACGGCTAGCTCCGACAGGCGCCGATCCACCTGGGCCAGCAGTTCGGAAAGCTCGTCCCGGTGAACCGCCTCACCTGAATTCAGCCCCGCTGACAGGATCTCGCGTGCTTCCGTCAGGCGCTCGGTTTGGGTTTCCGCGCGCTTCGCGGCCTCAGCCCGCTCCACAGCCCCTCGCGCCGCATTGATGCGCCATGCCGTCGGGAAGCGCTCCACCATGGACTCCGTGAACTCGGTGATCTTGGCGGCGATCTCGGCGGGGAGCCCCATCGACGTCAACTGGTGGTAGCACTCCAAAGCCAGGTCGTAGCGCGATTGGGCCGTCTCCGCGACCTTCGACTCCAGGGCGATCTGAAGAGAATCGCGCAGCACCTGAAAGAGTCGCTCGACGTCCTGGGTGTTCTCGTACTGGCCTGCGTAGCGCGAGGCGGCGCGTTCTGGGATCGATGCCTGCATAGGTGGAGCGAATGATAATCGGCTGGGAGCGGACCTGACCCTGATCCTCTTGATGAACCCGGCCCACCTGTCGTTACGATGACCTCATGGGTACAAGACTCTTCATAGCCTTGGGCGCACTCGGAGCCTTCATCGGGCTGCTGGCTGTGAAGCTGCTGGTCGACGAGCCACAGCCGGTCCAGGCGGCCGACGTGGGACCGTCCCTTGGGGGCGAGCCCACGCCGAGCGCGGGGCTCGACGCGACGGTTCAGTCAGTTCAAGGCGATGGGACCGACACGGACCCCACCCGTATCGGAGCCGCTTCGTCTCCGCGGGGCGCTTCGAACATGACGGCAGCGCGCGCTGCCGTCCTCCGCGGTGAGGACCCCGAGGGCTTTGGGGTGCTCATCGTGGAGATCCTCTTGGAGGGAGAGCCCCACGACGAGGTCCAGGTCGCCCTGCGGGGAGAGAGCGAGCCGCTGATGGCGCGCCCGGACACCGAGCCATGGGCGTTCTACCTTCCTGCCAAGTCGTCGGTCGTGCTGGACATCACCGACGAGGAGAGCGGCTGGACCCAGACGGAAACCACCCTGGCGCCGGTCGCTGGCGATGTTCGCACCCTAACCGTTGACCTGCACCCGCCGCAGATCGACGGCGAGGTCCTCCTCCAAGTCCGTTCCGAAGCGAGCGGCGCCCCCATCGGCGGCGCCCAGGTGGTGGCGATCTCAGAGGACCCACCCGATGTCGTCATTCTGGAGACCGACGGCGGAGGCAACGCCAGGGTCCCCCGCGGCCCAGGGTTCAGCTACGTCGTGAACGCCAGCGGCTACCTCGCAGCCTCCGTCCCTTCCCCCACGGAGTCGGGGAAGCCGTTCCAGATCGTCAAGCTGCGATCGTTCGCTCGGCTCTTCGGCCGGATCCAAACCCAGGGAGGCGTGACGACGCAGGTACAGCTGATGAACGGCGACCCAGACTCGATGACCGACCGCCACTCCGTCGCTTCGGCGTCGGTCGATGCTTCGGGAACATGGGCGATCGAGGGGCTTACGGTGCCGACCGGAGAGGACGCCCTGGACGGGCTTTGGATCGAGCTTGAGTCCAAGGGAACGACACGAACGCTGGTCCAAGACCTCCGTATCGAACCGGGCGTAAATCTCGAGGTCATCGATCCCTGGATCAGCGGGCTCCCGATCACGCTTGAGTTCGTCTATCCCTCCGGGGCTCCTGTCGTCGGCGGAACCCAGATCTTCATGCGCCGCGAGGCGGAGACCGAGATCGGCTCCGGCGAGTCCGTGGGAGGCGTCGCAAGCGAGGACGGCCGCATCGATTTTCCCGCTCTCTACGTCGGCAAGTGGTTCTGCCAGGTGGGTTCCGCCGAGGTCCCCGAGCTGGTCGTCACGGGCGACTCCCTCCAGACCGTCGTCCTCGAGGGGTACGACTGCATCCAAGGGAACCTCCGGTGGGCGGATCCCGTTGGGCAGAGCTTCCTGGGAACGCGCGTCTTCCTTCGGCGTTCCGAGGGATCCGAACAGCAGGTGAAGATCAAGACGATCACCGGGGACGACAAGGGCCAATTCCGGTTCGACTTCATCCCGATCGCATCAACCTGCGTCATCGGAGCCGAATTCCGGCACCACAAGATGTTCGAGGATCTGGCCTCCAAGGCGTTCGATACGGGCAAGCCGATCGACGTGAAGCCCGGCGCGATCCACCTGACTCTGTCGCTGAAGGCGGCGGTCCGCAGCGACGAGCTCGAATTCTCGCGGCAGATCACCGAGCAGCCTACGCTCAACTTCGACAAGTGATCGCTGCGACGGTGCTGCCCAACGCAAGAGCGGCCGCCCCTGCCTCGGGCAGGAGCGGCCGCTCGTCATAGATCCAACGATTCTGTGACTACTGCCAGACGACGTTGAGTGCGTCGGAGTAGTTCGAGCCCGCGCCAACGCTATCGCGGTGCCAGAGCTGGAAGTTCAGGTTCGCCCCTGGGATCACCGTCGAAGCGATGATCGGGACGGTGAGGTCCACCGCGCTCGTCGCCACGCCCGAGGGCGTCGCTTGGGTCGCCGGGAGAATCCGGAGCAGGCTGCCGCCGACACAGCGGAAGCCGTTCTGCGCCGGAAGCTGGACTTGGTCCGGACCGTAGAAGTAGATGCCGAAGGAATTTGCAGGGAGGCCCTCCGTGATCAGCGTGAAGTCGTTGTCCGCGACGGTGTCGCTGCCTTCACCCCGGATGCTGGACGGCGAACCGGTCGAGTTCGGAGCAGGCGAGCAGTAGTTCGTACCCACGCCCCCAGCATCGCAGTCCACGTTGAGCACACGCAGGAAGTCGATGCCGGCCTCCGTAATGTTGCCCGAATCCATCACCGAGAAGCGCAGCCGCACCGTGGCCGTGGGCGCCACGAAGTCAGTCACACGGACCGTCTCGACGACCCACTCATCAAGGCTCGGGTGAGACACGGCCGACACCCAGGTGGCGCCGTCGTTGTCCGAGATATCCACCTGAAGCGGCTCGCCGCCCGTGCTGCTGATCCAGCGTGCGTAGCTGAGGTACGGATCCGACTCGCCTGCGAGGTCGAACGCGCGGGAGATCAGGCGGGTCGGCCCACCGTCGACGTCGGAGTTGCCTGCGACGTTGTCCGTAAGGAAGCAGCGGCCGGAGCCGTCGAAGTCCATCGCGGGGTCGTTGCGGACTCCGCCACCGGCGGGAACAGACGGCGTCGCGCTCCAAGAACCGTCCGTCAGGCTCGGATCGTTGACCACTGACCAGTCAGCGCCACTTTCAGCGTTGTCCACCAGGACAGGGTTCACCGCGCAGGCGTTGAACGTGCGCGTGAACGTGCTCGCGATCGCAGCGCCGAACGGGTTCTGCAGGTTGGGTGCCACCGCGGAGAAACGGTACTCACCGGCGTTGTCGAAGGTGCCCGTCACGGTGAAGCTGACCTCGTTGCCAGCCACCAGGTACTCGTCCCAAGCGAAGGCCACGGGCACGTCATCTGCCGTGCCAAAGGTCCCGTCAGAGCCGGCGTACGCCAACGTGAAGGAGCCCGCCGCGTTGACCGTAGCCGGATCCATGATTTGATCGAAGCGAAGCTTGAAGCTCGTCACAGCGCCAGTGATCGCCGCGCCCTCTGAGGGAAGCCCCTCGACCGACATGACGTTCGGCGCCGGGACCGTCTGCGTCAGCGCCAGGAACGAGTTCACTCGACCGCCGCCGAGGAGCCCTGCGTAGGAAGGGTTCGTCGCGTCGATGTTCTCGGCGGTGTAGGTCAGCTGGGCCGCCACTTGGTCACGGGTCCACGTCGGGTTCTGCGACCAGATGAGCGCAGCGACCGCCGCGGCGTTCGGGGAAGCCATGCTCGTGCCGGACTTGAACCCGTAGCTGTCGTTCAAGATCGTCGAAAGAACGGCGCCGCCCGGGGCGGCGAGGTCGATGCCCGTGCCGTAGTTCGTGAAGCCACTGACCGAGTCGCCAGCCTCGGTGCTCGCCACCAGGAACGTCTGGTGGAATGCCTGACGCGCCGGGTTAAGCTGGCCTCCGTTGCCCGCCGAGTTGAAGTGAAGGACTCCGGCGTCGTACATGTAGTCGAACGCAGCGGTCACCACAGGATCGCCCACCCAGCCATTGATGTTGTAGCTGGTCGTCATGATCTGGGCGCCGTTGTCTGCGCCGTACGCGAACGCCTCGGCGATATCCACGGCCGTCCAAGGCTGGCCGCCCGCGAAGAACTGCAGCGGCATCATGGTCGTGTCACCGGCCGTACCCGCGACACCAAGGTTGTTGTTCGTCTTTGCGGAAACGATGCCGCTGACGTGGGTGCCGTGATCGTCCCCGGAGTTGTTCGGGTTCGCATCCGGAACGTCGAACACGAAGTCAAAGCCGTTGACGTCGTCGATGAAGCCGTTGCCGTCGTTGTCGATTCCGTCACCCGGGATCTCGCCGGCGTTGACGTAGAGATTGTCGATCAGGTCCTCATGGTCGGTGTCCATGCCGTCGTCCGTCACGCCGACGATGATGCTTTCGTCGCCGAGGGTGATGTCCCAGGCAAGGTCGTTCTGCATCAGGGGGTGGTGATACTGGTTGCTGTACTGCGTGTCGTTCGGCACGAGCTCTTTCACGTCGCCGACGTAGCCCACGTTCGGGACGGCCCAGCGAACGCCCGGCATCGAGCTGATCTGTCGGCGCAACGCGGCTTCGTCGATCCCGGAACCCGAGACCTCGAGCACCGTCACATTAGAGAAGACCGTTTCACCGCGCTGCTGCCAGCGCATCAGCGAACGAACGCTGTCGATGTTCACGGAGCTGTCCACCGATTTGAGTCCCCAGCCAGCAACGTGGCTTTCAAGGTCTACGGCATCGGGCCCGGACTCGAAGCAAACAACGATTTGGCCCGGTACCTCGATGCGCTCCGCTTCGGTCATCTGCGCCGAGGCAGTCGACGTGAAGACGAGGGAGGAAACGAGGCAAGCAGAGGCGAGAGGGAGAGATCTGAGGAGGGGCACTTTCATGGCCGCATCGTAGAGGGATCACGGCGAATCCGACACCCATACTGCTAGCGCAACTCAGGGCTCTCGTTCCGGCACTGCTGGCCCGCGTCGACGATGGCTGCGACCAAGTGATCAAGGTCCGCTTCCGTCGTTCTCCAATTCGAGATTGCGGGGCGAAAAACGACGCGGCTTCGGTATCGCGTAGTTCCGACGTAAACGTCGCCTCCCGCTAGGACCAGGGCGGCTGCCGCCTCGTTGAGGGCGTCTAGGTCGCGCTTGCGAACGCCGGTAGGCGCCAAACGAAACGGAACAACGTTGAGGTGCGGCTCGTCGACCAACTCAAGCCCGTCCTGAGCCACGATTTTTGCCGCAAGAACTTTGGCCAATCGCAAGTGCTCGTCGACCATCGCTGCGACGCCCGCGCGACCCGACGCGAGCAAAGTCGCAAAGATCGGCAGCGCCCGTGCGCGACGACTGCACTCGGGTCCGAGGTTGGCGGGCACGCGGCGCGTGGCCGAGCCTTTGGGAGCTTTCGGAAGGTAGTCCGCCACCATGCGAAAGGACTTCGCCAGAAGAGAGCGCTCGCGCACGAACGCGAACCCGCAGTCATAGGGGACGTTGAGCCACTTGTGAGCGTCGGACGCGATGGACTGAGCGCGCTCGATGCCGCGACATCTTGCCTGGACTCCGGGATCCGCGCTCGCCCGCGCGAACAGCCCGAAGGCGCCGTCCACGTGGAGCCAAGCCCCGTGCGCTTCGCAAAGATCGGCCAGCGCATCGATCGGGTCAAAGCGCCCCGCGTTCACCTCGCCTGCCGTAGCCACGACGATCGCCGGCCCCTGCTCTTTGGGCATGGACTGGAGCCGCGCGCCGAGCCTCGCCAGGTCGACGGCGCCGCGGTTGTCCGCGGTGAAACGCTCGATAGAGCGTCGGCCCATCCCGACCATCGCGAGGGACTTCACGACGCTGGCGTGCACGTAGCCCCCCGTGAGGACGACGGGCCGGGGCAGTCCCGCGAGTCCTTCCTCGGCGACGTCCACCCCGTGGGCCATGCCCCACCACTGGCGCGCCGCCGACAACCCGACGAAGCTCGCCATGGTCGCTCCGGTGGTGAACTGCCCCGTCCAATCCTCGGGCGCTCCGAGCCCAAAGAGCTCGATCAGCCATCCCGTCGCAAGCTCTTCAAGGTCGATGGCGAGGGGCGATCCCTGGGCGGAGGACGCAACCTGGTCAAGCGCCGAGGCGAACCAGTCAGCGCCGAGGGCCGCGGGCGTCGCGCCGCCGACGACGTAGTGAAAGTAGCGGGGCCCCGCGCTCGCCATCGCCCGCTCCTGGGCACGGCTGGCGAGCTCCTGGAACGCCGCGCTTGCACCGATGCCCACCTCAGGCAGGGGCACCTGGCCGGGGATTGCGGACGAGCGCGGCGTCACCTGGCGGTCGGCCAGTCCATCCAACCACTGAACCGACGCCGCCAACGCGGCCCGGAGCACCTCGTTCATCTCTGACCCGTCGACCGTCACCCCTTGGCGCTCCCTTGGCTCCCACGGTCCGCTCGTATCGCGTTGCGGAGCCAATCGCGGAAGGCGACCAGCGCGGGGAGCTCGAGGCTGCGCTCCGGATAGACGAGCCAATAGCTCCGCGTGGTGGCGAAGCGAGACGGCGGCGCCGCCTCCACGAGTTCTCCACTAGCCAGCAAGGGGTCCGCCACGAAGTCTGGGAGCAGCGCGTAGCCAAGACCCGCGCGGGCGGCCTCAAGCGCCATCATGTGGTGCTCGAAGCGCGGGCCGCGCCGCCCGTCCGCAGCGCCGGCGCCGTGGGCTTCCAGCCACTGCTTCCAGGCGTTCGGCCGGCTCACGAGCTGGAGCAGCGTCTCGTCGGCGAGCTCCTCCGCCGACGCAACCTTCCCCGCGAGGCTCGGCGCGCACACCGCGACGACCTCTTCCTTCATCAACATCTCCGTTCGGCCACCCGGCCAGGTGGCCGAGCCATAGTGGATCGCGGCATCGATGTCCCCGGAGTCGAAGTCGAAGGCGCGCAGGCTCGTCGTGAACTGCACGGAGATATCGGGGTGCTGCTTGAGGAAAGACGGGATGCGCGGGATCAGCCAGGTCGTCCCGAAGGTCGGGAGCAGCGCAAGGTGAAGCACGTTCGTCGTCGGACCCGACTCGCGCACATCCGCCACGGCGGCCTTCAGCCGGCCGAGCAACATCTCCACCTTGGCGCCGAACTCTACGGCCGCACGGGTCGGACGCAGCCGCGGATGCTCACGATGAAACAGCTCGCGCCCAATATGAGCCTCGAGCAGCGCGACCTGCCGGGAGACTGCGCCTTGTGTCCGGCAAAGTTCCTTCGCGGCGCCGGTGAAGCTCGAATGGCGCAGGGTGGCCTCGAAAGCGGTCAGCGCCGTCAGGGACGGGAGTTCTCCGTCGCCTTGGTCAGGGCCCTTGGCTGGGCCATCGTTGGGGGTCGCGCTCATTTGGAAACAGGGTATGCGCTGGGCTCATGGCCCCATGCGCATTCTTCGTTCGGATCTCGAGGTCTAGCCGTCGAAGAATACTGGTGGTCGAAGGCGCCGCCGGAGTGGCGGCCAAGGGACCCAGGTACAACACCGATGAACACGGCAAGCTCCCAACCCGAATCTACTCCCCCCCCCGCCCCGGCCGCGAC
>CALHGQ010000028.1 GCA_938030175.1 uncultured bacterium
CGTGGCACGGGGCGCGCACACATCGCACGCGCGGGGCTCGACGCGATCGCTTTCCAGTGTGCGGATCTCATCGATGCCATGCGGTCCGACAGTGGCGTGAAGATCGCAGAGCTGCTCGTGGACGGCGGCGCGGCGGCCAACGGCTACCTGATGCAGCGCCAGGCCGATCTTGCCGCGCTGACGGTGGAGCGGCCTGCGGATCTTGACTCAACCGCCCGCGGCGCCGCTGCGCTGGCGGCCGTCGGCGCGGGTCTGATCGACGACCCCGCCGAGGCGGGAGCGTTTAGGGACGCGAAGGAACGTTTTGCCCCAGCGGAATCGAGCGCGGCCCTAGCGGCCGACAAGCGGCGCTGGGCCGACGCGGTCCAAAGGGTGCTCACGAACCGCGAGTAGCGGACGCTGAAAAGCTCTTGGTGTCCGCACGGTCGTAGGCCTCCTGCAGCGCGGGGGACGCCGTGCCATCTAGGAGAGCACCCGCTTGCTCGGGCGGGTACATCTCCTCGAGGCTACGGATCTCGTTCACCTCGACGCGGCGGCGGATCCGATCCAACGGCACATCGTGGGGCGCTTGGAAACCGGTGGCTCCCACGAGCTCAAGCAGGGAGTGCATAGTCTCGCGGTGGTAGCGAGCAGCGCGGATGCCCTTGAGCTTTGGGTCGAGGCCGCGATTGCGCAGTGGATCGAGCGTTGCGACGCCCGCAGGGCAGTGGTTGGTGTGGCAGAGCTGCGCTTGGATACAGCCAACCGACAGCATGAACGAGCGTGCCGCGTTCGTATAGCTCGCGCCCAGCGCGATGCAGCGCAGGACGTCCATGGCGCTGGTCACTTTGCCGGACGCGGCGATGCTCACGCGCTCGTCGAGGCCTGCACCGCGGATCGCGTTGCGGACAAAGACGAGGCCTTCCTCAAGGGGCATACCGACGTGGTCCCCGAACTCCGGCGGAGCGGCTCCCGTGCCACCCTCACCGCCGTCGACGCTGATGAAGTCGGGGCCGCTGCCGGACTCGACCATCGCTTTGACGATGCCCATGAACTCCTCTGGGATCCCCACGCACAGCTTGATGCCGACGGGCTTGCCGCCTGAGACCTCGCGGAGGCGATCGACGAAGGCCACGAGTTCCAGAGGCGTCGCGAAGGCGGAGTGGCCGGGGGGCGATAGGCAGGCTTCGCCCACTTCGACCCCTCGCGCCGCGGCGATCTCGGGCGTCACCTTGTAGCTCGGCAAGATCCCCCCGTGCCCGGGCTTGGCGCCCTGGCTCAGCTTGACCTCGACCATCTTCACGTGGTCGTGGGCCACCTGCTTCGCGAAGGCCTCTTCGCTGAACGTGCCGTCCTTGTTGCGACACCCGAAGTAGCCGGTGCCGATTTGCCAAACCAGGTCTGCACCGGTGGAGAGGTGGTACTGGCTCACTCCGCCTTCGCCGGTGTTGTGGGCGAATCCAGCCTCCTTGGCGCCCCGACCCATCGCTTGGACGGCGCTCGGCCCGAGGCTGCCGTAGCTCATCGCCGATACGTTGAGCAGGCTGATGTCGTACGGCTGCTTGCACTGGGCCTGGCCCACCGTGACGTGGGGGGCGTGCTCCAGTGCCTTGACGGGAGAGATCGAGTGCGCGATCCACTCGTAGCCCACCTCGCGCGCGTTGAGTTCGGATCCGAACGGGTCGTAGTCCTTGTCGCCCTTCGAGCGCTGATAGATGAGGCTCCGTTGCTCGCGGTTGAACGGACGGCCGTCGAGATCGTCCTCGATGAAGTACTGCCGGATCTCCGGCCGGATCGCTTCCATGAGGTAGCGCCCGTGTCCGAGGATCGGATAGTTGCGGAGGATCGTATGGCGCGCCTGCAGGACGTCGTAGAGACCGACAAGGGCGAGCGCGCCGCTTAGTCCGGCCCCGGCGTAGAGCCAGAAGCTGCCCGAGCTGACGGCGAGGACGCCCATGACGGCGGCACCAAGGATCGTGAGAGCCCACGGAATGAATCGAACAAGGTTCATGGGAGGGATGTTACGGGGCAGCCGCTCGGACTAAGCTCGCTCATCGATGAACTCAACTGATGCCACAGGCGGCCCGCGACAGCAGGGGGCTCGACTTCCTCTGCTCGCGCTGACGGTCGGGGACCCGGCAGGCATCGGCCCGGAAATCACGCCGCCCTCGGTGGAGGCCATGGCGGGCCGCGCTCGGATTCTGGTGCTGGGTCACGGCGGGGTCAGGCCGCCGCAGATCCCCCTCGTGAGCGGTCCTTTGGACGTTTCGGCGGAGCAGCCCGCCGGGTGGCTCGATACGGGCGGCCCGAAGTCTTGGGACCTGGGGCGCGTGCAGGCGAGCTGCGGGGAAGCGGCCGTTGCGGCCTTGCGCGCCGGACACGAATTGGCCTCCGAAGGCCGCGTGGATGCCCTCGTGACGGGGCCCGTGAACAAGGCCGCGCTGCACGCGGCGGGGACGAAAGTCGAAGGCCAGACGGAGCTCTTGGCCCAGTGGTGCGGGGCGGAGCGGGCCGAGATGATCGGCCTGGCAGGGAATCTGCGGGTCATGCTCGCGACGCGCCACATGCCGCTTCGGGAAGCCATCGGCCGGATCACCGAGTCGCACGTCACTGACCGGCTGCTATTCCTGCACGAGGCGCTGATCTCCCTGGGGCACCCGAGCCCGTCGATCGCGCTCGCAGGGCTCAATCCCCACGCTGGGGAGGGCGGCCTGCTCGGGTCCGAGGACGGTGAGATCCTGCGCCCGGCCGTCGAGGCGGTTCGGGCGCAAGGTGTAAGCGTGTGCGGCCCGGTCTCCCCAGATACGGTTTTCGCCGAGGGCGTTGAGGGCAAGCACACCGGTATCTTGGCGCTCTACCACGATCAGGCGTTCATCCCGCTGAAGCTCATGGCGGGGGGGCGCGGCGTCACCTACATCGCAGGCCTGCCCTATGGGCGATTCAGCCCCATGCACGGCACCGCGTTCGACATCGTGGGTCGAAAGCGAGACGACGGGCGGCCTGTGGCGGACTCTGAGAATCTCATTGCGGCTCTTCAGGTCGCCTTGAATGCCCTAGGGCTGTCAGCCGAGTAGACTGCTGGAGCCTGAAAGCCGCTCCACGGTCTCGGTTCCTGCGGCATGATGGCTGCAGCCACGGGGCAATCAGCTACCGGCCCCTCTCTCCGCACCCTCCCATGATTCAGCGCCAGAAGAAGAAGATCGTTCTCTACCAGCCCAAGCAGGTCGATGACTCTCTGGGTGTGGAGTCGAGCAAGGACATGCTCCCGCTCGAGCTGATGACGATTGCGGCCTTCCCCCTCGAGGATGGCTACGACGTCAAGATCGTGGACGGCAGCCTCTACAAGGGCACGGAGGGGCATCAGCGCTTCGCCGAAGAAGCCGAGGGCGCGATG
>CALHGQ010000029.1 GCA_938030175.1 uncultured bacterium
ACATGCCCCGCAGCAGAAGCCTCGCTTCCGCTGTGGGGCATGTGGCGTTTTCTCGGCCTCGCTTCGTATCGCTAGACCGGGGACGTCTCCAGGCGCTTGGACTCACGGACGGCGGCGTTCTTCCTGACCTCCTTGGCCCAGAGGCGGCGCCACTCATCGGTCGTCGTGTCGCGCTGCTTCTTGAACGCAGCCGTGCAGTGTTCCTCGATGGCCCTTAGGTCGATGCTGGAACGGTCGACCTCCAGGTAGTCGAGAACACCGCCGAACTCGCCCGCGAGATCGGCCGAGAACTGTTCGTACGAGAGCCGGTAGGGCTGAATGCCGTAGGCATGGAAGAGACGCTCCCAGCCCTCGTTGCCGCGACGGATCAACTCGAGGCCATCGCGGATCGCGTTCGCATCAAAGACAGGCGCCGCCTTCGCCGCCTCTTGCGCGTGCCAAGAGCCGGTCTGGAGCGCTCGCGCGTAGGAGATGGCCTGGCCCGTGACATCAGCTCGCGTCAGGTGCACAAAGCGCGTCGGCATGTTGGGCTCGAACTGGAAGCCTTTCTCCAGGGCCCATCCGAGCTGGTTGGAGTGAGCCTTGAAGCCGAAGTGGCCAGACTCGGTCGTGTACATCTTCCGGCAGCGGTCGTAGTACTCCTGGAAGTCCACCGGAACGCCGTGCTCGAAGCGAACCCCGTCGAGATCATGCATACGACGGGCCATCTCGTCCGTCGCAAAGTACTCGCCGGGATAGCCGGCCGTGCGCGTGCGGGACAGCATGGCGCAAAGCAAGTTGCTACCCACACGAGGGGTCGTGCAGAGGATGTATTCCATGGCAGGCTTCTCTCGAACTCGGGGCGTCAGGGGCTGGGAATCCCCGCGGTGTCGAAGCGGGTATCCCCAAGGTTCGACGCAATTGGGTCGGGGCTTTAGCCGCTCAGCTCAGCAGGGATGGGCTAGCCTAGGCGTTGTTTCCGAGTTCTTAGGCCGTTCCCTCCCACGCCTCGAAGACCCATGATCCTCGCACTCTGCCTCGCCGCCCCCCTTGCTCTCCAATCGACGACCCCACCCCTCTACGGAGTGGAGATCGATGGGGACCGCCTCATCCAAGTGGACCCAGACACCGGAGCGAGCGTCGCAAGCATCCCTCTTCCCTTCCCTAACGTCGGGGGGCTCGCAGCCGACCCGTTCAGCCGTCGGTTCTTCGGGATCGACGCGGAGACCTCGGAGCTCTTTGCGATCGATCCTGGGACTGGGGCCACGGTGCTCATCGCAGCCACCCAGCTGAGCGTTCCCCAGGGGCTCGCGATCTGCCCCCTCTCAGGCCGTGCATTCGCGACCGGAATCTTTGACCTTCGCCTTCAGGAAATCGACCTGGAGACGGGTGTCCCCACACCGATCGACCTACCGATCAGTCGAGTGACGGCGCTGGAGTTTGACCCGACAAGCGGCGACCTCTACGCCCTCACCCTCACCGGCCAGTCGAACACCACCCTCGTGCGCATCGACGTGGACGGCCTCACGAAAGTCGACGTCGGACAAGTCAACGCCTTCTTCATGACGGGGCTCGCGTTCACACCGGATGGCGAGCTTCTGGGTGTCAGGAACACTGGACCCACTGCGGACTCGAACACGCTCTATCGAATCGATAAGGCGACCGGGAACGTGACCCTCATCGCCGCGACGCCTTCCTTCGGCAACCTGCTCTCGCTCGCTTTCGACGACGGCAACGGGGTCGGAAGCAGCTACTGCACGCCGGAGCCGAACTCCACGGGAGTGCCATCCTCCATCGTTGGCTTCGGTTCCTCGTTCGTCGGGGACGGCGATCTCAGCATCGAAGTGGCGCAGCTACCGCAGAACGCGGTCGCACTGCTTCTCGCTTCGCCCATGGAAGGCTTCGTCCCGATGCCGCCAGCCAGCTCTGGCAACCTGTGCCTCGGCGGCGAAATCGGGCGCTTCCTCGGCCCGGGCCAAGTTCAGTCGTCGGGCATCGAAGGTCGCTTCACACTGGCGGTCGACCTAGCAGCCATCCCCCAGCCGACCGGGACGGTGACCGCCGCGCCGGGAGAGACCTGGCACTTCCAGGCCTGGCATAGGGATACGGCGCCGAGCGGCCTGACCTCGAACTTCTCGGACGGGCTTCGCGTCCTCGCGCGCTAGCGGCTCGCGACGCTACGGAACGAAGAGAACCGAGGCCCCGTTCGTCGTGTTGCTCGTGGGCATCGGGTTCGCGTCACGGGACCAGTACTGGACGTACCAGGTGTCCCCTGCCTGCGGGACCACGCCGGGTGGAAGATCCTGGAAGTCGGTGACGTGGGTCACGTTGCCGTTCGTGTCGGCAAGACCACCAGCAGCCCAGCGATAGATCGGCAGGTTGACGCAGAGCGTTCCCTGCGAGCCGTTGAAGTTCGGGAGCTGGAGGGTCGAGCGCGACATCAGGAAGAGGCCCGGTGCCGAAGGCGGAAGGCCCGCCACATCCAGCTGCAGAGCCGCGGCGGAGATGGACGGAGAGCCGGAGAGCACGATGGAGGCTGCCTGCCCCGTCGAGTTGGGCTCGGCGACGCAGTACGTATCGAAGTTGCTCGTCGGGTCGAGGACCCAGATCTCCGCGCCGTAGTGGCTGCAGAAGTAAACCCGCCCGTCGTTGCCGACCGTGAAGTCCACGACGAATCGAATGGGATCGCCGCCGTCTCGGTTCAACACGTCGCTGATCTCCACCACGTTGGCGGCCCCGGAGGGATCGTCGATGCGATAGAAGCGACCGCTGCAGAAGTCGGTAAAGAGGTAGGAGCCCTCGAGGCTGGGGATGACGCCGTCCCGAACGACCGTCCCCCCCATGATGGCGCAGGCGTTGTCCGGGTTTCCGTGACCGAGAATGGCGATCGGGTCGACGTACTCTGTCCCGGGGCAGACACAGTTCGCGAAGTTGCGGCAGTCCACGCCCTCACGGCAGGGCCAGCCGGCGAACTTGCCAACATCGGTCGCAGCGGAGATACGCGTGATTTCCTCGGCGAGGCTCGCGCCCACGTCGCCCACGTAGACGTCCCCGTTCATGGGGTCCACGTCGAGACGGAACGGATTGCGAAAGCCCGAAGCCCAGATGTGTTCGTCGTTGACCGCCGACCCTGCGTACGGGTTGTCGGCCGGGACGTGTGGGAAGGGCAGGCTCAGATCGAAGCGCAGGACGCTGCCGCGCGGATCGGTGAGGTCCATCGCCGTCGGCAGGTTCATTGCGCTGCCAGCGTCGCCGTCGCCCAGCGCCAGGTAGAGCATCCCATCAGGGCCGAACTCAATGTCGCCGCCCTTGTGCCCGTCCGTCTGTTGGGCGTAGCCCCAGATGATGTGCTCGCTCATGGGGTCGGCGATATCGACCGACCCAGGCATCATCGAGAAGCGCGAGAGGACGGAGTCTCCGATCCCCATGGCGGAGTAGGTGTTGTACGAGAGGTAGAAGTAGCCGTTCGTCTCGAAGTCCGGATCGAAAACGAAGCCGAGCAAGCCGCCCTCCCCGGTTTGATCCACGATGTTCCGGATGTCGAGTACCGGCGTCCCCACGTAGTTGCCGTCCCGGAAGCGGAACACCCGTCCCTGCTTGTCGGCGAAGTAAAGCTGGTCATCCACGCCGGGGGCGAACTCGATCACAGTGGGACGACCTCCCCCTGTTCCGAGCAAGACAGGCTCATAGTCCTGGGCACCAGCAGCGGCTGATGAGACCAGGAGGAGAGGGAGCAGGAAACCAGGTGCGGAATTCGAAAGCGGCATAGGGAGAGAGATCTACAGACTCAGGGACTAGCTTCGACTGCCGTAAGACTAAGCGTCTCAGGCCGAAGAGGCCGTCAAGATCCTGTTCGAACGGTGGATTGCGACCGCAAGTCGCGACCTGGCCCCTCCCCTGTGGCCGGCTCTTTGTGAGAAACGCCCAGAATACTATGACTGCCCCCGGGTAAGCCCCCAACGAGCGGGTCGCGCCTGGCCCCGCAAGCCCCGCTATGAGCCCCCACCACGACCCCAAGATCAAAGCCGCGGTCTATGAACGATACGGCGGCCCCGAGGTGCTGGAAGTCCGAGAGGTTCCGTCGCCCAAGGTGGATGACGAGTCACTCCTCATTCGCGTCCACGCGTCCTCCGTCAACCGGACTGACTGCGGCTTCCTCCGCGGCGAGCCCTTCATCGTTCGATTCTTTAGCGGCCTGCGGAAGCCCAAGGCCACCATCCTAGGCTGCGAGTTCGCCGGTGAAGTCATCGGGTTCGGGCCTGGAGCCAAGGGCAAGGGATTCTCGATCGGCGACCGCGTCTTCGGCTTCAAGGACGATGACTTCGGTTTCGGCGGGCACGCCGAGCTCACGGCGATGCCTCTGCGCGGCATGATCGCCCACATTCCCGAGGGGTTCTCGTTCGCCGAGGCAGCCCCGTCAACGGAGGGCGCGCACTACGCGCTGCACTACCTGCGCGCGGCCGCCGTCGAGTCGGGGCACTCGGTGCTCGTCAACGGCGCGACCGGAGCGATCGGCTCCGCTGCCGTCCAGCTACTGAAAGCCATCGGCGCGTCCGTGACGGCCGTCTGCGACACCGCCAACGTCGAACTCGTGAGGTCCCTAGGCGCGGAGCGCGTCGTCGACTACACGCAAGAGGACTTCACGAAGCTCGACGACACCTTTGACTTCGTCTTCGACGCGGTTGGCAAGAGCACCTTCGGGCGCTGCAGGCCCATCATGAAAGAGCGCGGCATCTACTCTTCGACCGAATTTGGACCGTGGGGACAGAACCCGCTGCTGGCCCTTGGGTCTTCGGTCATGGGCAAGCGCAAGGTCAAGTTCCCCATCCCCAAGAACCTACCCGAGGACATGGCGTACATCGCAGGGCTCATGGGAGACGGTCAGTTCAAGGCCGTCATTGACCGTCGATATTCGCTCGCAGAGATCCAGGACGCCGTTCGCTACGTCGAAACGGGAATGAAGACCGGCAACGTGGTCATCGAGGTCCAGTGACGCTCGGGCCCTCACCCAGTGCATGGCGCTGGCCGGCCACCACCGTCCACTCCCCCGACGCCTGGGGCACTCCCCTTTGGGTGCGGTCCGGATCAGAGAAGATGCCGCACGACGTGCGCCATCGCCATCGACCGGGTGGCAGGTGAAAGCTCTGCGTCGCGGACGTAGGGCCATGGAAGTACCACGACCGAACTTGGGTCCAGGGCTTCGACTCGCCGCCGTCTTCGGACGCCCCGACGGACTGCACTTCCACGGAGAAGTTGCCGGGCCCTTGGACAGCGGGCAGCGTGATCTCGGTTTCCCCCGCCGCTTCCGCCGTGAGCTCGAGGCTCGCGATGCGGCCCGGCTCCACGTCGAAGAGGAAAGGCGCCGTCGACCATCCGGGTCCATAGACGATGCCGCTCCATCGACCCGGAAGCATCCGATCGGCGGAGTAGGGCCCCTCCTCTCCCATTGGATGGCCGAGGACATGGCGGGCGTTGGGGCTCGACAGCAAGGCCCAGTACGGAAGGTCCGGCCCCATGACTCGCCGAGCAAAGACCATCGCACCGC
>CALHGQ010000030.1 GCA_938030175.1 uncultured bacterium
ATCGAGCGGCACCCGGACAGAGGCTGGGTCGCGGCCTGCACCACGCCGGGCGCTTCTCTGGCTTATCGTCTGGGAGAGGACGGCCCGTGGCAGCCCCTCGCGCCGGGGACTCCGTTTCAACGGCCCACAGGGGCGAGCACCGATGGGGGAGAGGCCCTGACCATCGAGCTGTGCGCCCATCGTCCCGGCTACTCCCCGGCGGTGGCGACCCACTCGATCGACGAGTAGAAGGCGCGATGATGCGGCTGGACCGTCGACGTGCTCAGGCGGCGGCCGTCGCGTCCGATGCCGTGGGGTCAACCAGGGGGAGCTGCAGCTGCACGCAGGTTCCTTTGCCCACCGCCGTGGAGACGCTGACCGTGCCCCCGAGGCTCTCCACCACGGAGAGAACAGCACCGAAGCCCACGCCGCGGCCCGAGTGGTCCGTGACCTCGTCTTTGGAAGAGAGCCCATCGTGGGCGATCACCTGGAGAAGGGGCAGGCCCTCTGACTTGGGCCCGAGGCGAGCGCGGAGCGACGCTTCGTCGATGCCCGCTCCGTCGTCCGCTACCTCGATGAGGATGGACCGGTCCGACTTCTCGACGGAGAACGCCAGCTTGCCCGTCCGGGGCTTGCCCTCCGCTTCCCTGACCTCCGGCGACTCAAGGCCGTGGTCGATCGAGTTTCGTACCAGGTGAATGAGAGAGGGCCAGAGTGGGTCAAGGCTTGAGTCGACGCGCACCCGGTTGTGGTTGACCCGAACGTCCACTTCTTTGGCGAGCCTCGAGGCAGCGCGCCTGGCTTGGCGTTCAAGGCGAGTGAGATAGGACCTCGCCGGCGTATGGGCCCACGTCGCCACGAGGCGCAGGACTTCCTCGCGGTCCTTGTTCTCCGAGAGGAGCCTACAGAGCTGCTCGACCTCTTCGCTCTCGACTTGGATGCTGGAGCCCTCTTCGGACTGGATGAATTCCTTGAGGCCGCGGATGGAGAGCTCCCACTCCCTTCGCAAGGCCGCGAGCTCGGACGCTGTCGGCGCCACTCCCTCGGCCGCGATCGTGTTCTCCATGGAGTGGCAGCGCTTCGCGACGGCGCTGAATCCGTAGCTCGCGGTGTTGCCCTTGAGCGTGTGCAGCGCCTTTTTTGTCTCGGAGAGATTTTCGGCCTGCTCGAGCTGCTCGATGAGGTGCGCGCACTCATCCCGTGTGATCTCGAAGCCTTTGCGGTCCCGCAGCAGGTTCCCCACGAGGGCCTGGAACTCGCGGCTTTCGCGCTCTGCGCGTTCGGCCGCTACGTCGGCGGTCCAGTCCCGCACGACCACGAGCACGGTGGACTCCTGGGCGCCCTCCCGATACTCGACGTCAAAGATCCGGCCGTCCCGTTCGAAGCGATGGGGGATCTGGTCGGCCGCCACCTCGAATGGAAGGAAGCCGTCGAAGAGCTGCTCCCATCCAAGCTGGACCGACACGGCCCCTGGTGTGTCGCCCGACAGGATGTTCCAGACGCGCGACCCGTCTTGGTCGAGTCGATCACCGAACCAGGCGTCGACTGCCTTCGAGCGCTCGCCGACGAGGATCCCTTGGGCGTTGGCCTCGAAGACCCCGTCGCCCATGCTGTTCAGCAGAAGGCGCGTCGATGCTTCGCGGGCGCTGAGCTCTCTTGTTCTCTCCTCGACGCGCGCCTCCAAGTGCGCGTTCGCTTCGCTGAGATCGTCCTTGAGCTTCGCTAGATGCGCGTTCTGCGCTCGCAGGGCCTTCAGCGCCATGAGGATCCTGCGCGCCGAGAACGCGCAGAAGCCAAGGCCGAGGAGGACGAGCAACGTGACACCGATTCGCGTTGTCCGCACGACGGCGTCCGTTTGGGCTTGGCTCGCCTCAGCCACGGAGCGGACATCCGCGCCCACCTCTTCGAGGGTGGCGCTCGCGCTGAGGCTACGTTCGCGGCCCGCTGCCTGGGCAGAGCGCATGGTGGCACCCGCGATGAAGTAGGCGTGCCGAAGATCGACGAGGCCCGGCGTCGGTCCCGTGGCGTGCAGCAGCGCGAGGGTCGCGGAGAGCTGGGCGGACACGTCGGCGACCTCCGCCGTGAGGTCCGCGTACTCTTGCTCGTCGAGGGCCGCGCTCAGGTGGTTGATGGCTGCCTTGGCGCTTGCGGCGGCTTGCGCGAGCTCGTTCGAGTTGAGCGAGTTGAGCTCGTCACGGTTTCGGGTGAGCGCCACCTGCTCGATCCGGCGTCCTAGGATCTCGATCATCGTCCGCGCCTTTCCGACGCGTTCATCGATCATGCGCACGTCCCCTTTGATGAGGCGCTCAAGCGCGTCGGTCGACTGGGAGGAATCGAGCTCCCGCAGCAGCAGGATGTAGCGCAGCTGGACCTCCCCTTCGAGGGCGCTTACGCCCCTTAGAAGCTTCTCCACCTGGGATTGGGCCGCGCTGAGCTGTGCCGCGAACGCGTCGCCGACCTTGTGGGAGTCCCGGGCCGCCACCGTCAAGTTGTCTGCAGACTCTCGGAACGCGTCGAACTCTTGGCGTAGCGAGACGAGCTGGCCCGGCCGAAGGGCTCCCTCGAGGGTCCAGAGCGCGGCGTCGGCGGCTTGGGCCGCTTCGGCGTCGTCGCCGAGTGCGTCGACCTCGTCGACGGCCGTTGCGGCTAGCGCAGCACTTTCCCGTGCCGAGAGATCGCTGATGGAGTCGAACATGCCGCCAACCGCTCGCTCCGTCGGGACGACTTTCTCCTCGAACACGCTCAGCTGCGTTCCGAGGGACTCCAGGACGACGATGAGCGCGACGGCGAGTAGGGCGAAGAGCCCGGCGCCCCCGAGGGAGAGCCTGCGAAGCTCGCCTTCCATGTTGGCGCTGCCGGGGCCCTGGTGGTCCGTGTCCGGCTGAGCCATCAGTGGACCTCCAAGTAGGCACGCAGGTCGGACCAGTCTTCGATGGCGCCGTAGCTCCCGTCACTTTGGATGACCGTTGGCCAAACGGAGTCGGAAAGCTGGTGGTCGGCGGACGAGAGCTGGGACGGTGCGCCGAGCCCGAGATCGATGGGGAGGCCCGCTTCGAGCGTATCGATGAGCGCGTCCCGCGTGAGGTCGCCGCGCACCCCGTGGAGGCCGGCGACGAATGCGCGAGCCAAGAGGTAGCCCTCCAAGGAGACGAACCCGCGATGATCTTCTGGTATGAGCTGGCGATAGTCCTGCACGCCGGCGAAGTCAGACTCGAAGTGCGGGACGACCTGGGTCACCACCACGCCTTCGCCCACGGGACCGAGGTCCTTGGCGAGCGCGGCCGACCCTACGAACGACACGTTGAGGAAGAGCGCGTCCAGCCCGTGCTTGCGCGCGAGTCGAATGAACTGAGCGCACGGCTTGTAGGCACCCACCATGATGACGGCCTTGACGTCGTTGCGCGGGTCCATGATCGCAGCGAGCCCGCTCTCCACCTGGACCGTGTTGCGTGGGTAGCGACCGTGGGGCAGAAATTCGGCGGCCTCGTAGCCCATGGCCTTGAGCGCTTTGATGCCTCCCGTGTAGCCCGCCATCCCGTAGGCGTCGTCCTGGGTAAAGAAGGCGACCTGCGACGGCTTGAGGCCGAGGTCGTGGACGAGCCCCTTGACCATGGCGGCCGTCTCCTGCGCGTAGCTTGCGCGGTAGTTGACGATCCACCGATCGGGCGGTGTCTTGCGCAGGAGGCCCGCGCCCGTGAAGGCTCCGAAGAGAGGCACCTCGAGCTCTTGCGCAATCGGCACGGCGACGGCGGCGGTGGGAGTTCCCACGTTCCCGATAACGGCGAAGACGTCATGGTCCCCGACGAGGGCTCGCATGTTGGGGCCGGTCCGCGCGGGCTCGTAGCCGTCGTCGAGAACGATGAGCTCAAGGAACCGTCCCCGGATGCCGCCCGCCGCGTTCACCTCGGCGAAGTAGGCCTCTGCGCCGCTCTTCACACCTTGTCCGAGAGCTGCGGCCGGACCCGTCAAGGCCGTCGACATACCGATTCGTAGGGAATCGGATTCCTGCGGCGTCGCTGGAGCCAGCGAGGCCTGTGAGAGCAGCAACAGGCCTGCGAAGGGTAGAAGCTGGGGCATCAGCCGAGGGGCGAGGGATCGTGGGGGTGTGCGGTTCCGTCACGCGTTTCGGCATGGAACCGCCATCCCCTTAAGGGATTGCCAACCTTCGGGCCGCGGGGGCCGCTCTGGTCACAACGGGCGGGGCCCCTCGAAAGGATTTCCATGCAACATTCCCGCCGCTCGATCCTTGCCACCCTCATCCTTCTGCTGGCCGCCTGCGCGACTCCGTCATCGGGGGCCGTTGCGGGTCCGGGACTGTCCGGCGAGAAGGAGATGGCGGCGGCCGCTGAACACGACGTCGAGGCCCACGGGCTGGCGCTCCCCCAGGTCTCCATGCTCCCGGACAGCGTGCATCTCGCGCATCACACCCCGGAATCATGCCCCCTCTGCGGCATCTACGACGAGGCGCGGGAAACCACTTTCGTGGTCCTGGCCGATGGCAGCCTGGGGACAGCGGTGCTGGTGGCCCAGGGCGGCCTAGCGATCACCAACGCGCACGTCGTCAAGGATGCCAAGACCGTTCAGGTTGCTCGCTACGACGGCACCCGTGAGTCAGCGACCGTGCTCATGACCGACGCGGTGGAAGACCTCGCGCTCATCCGCATCGAGAACATCTCCGACGCCCTTGCCCCCGCCGAATTCCGAATCGAGCCGCCGAGGGTTGGATCTGAGGTTTACGCCGTGGGGCACCCGCTCGGGCTGGGCTGGACGATATCCCGCGGCATCGTCTCGGGTCTCCCGGTCATCGACGAACGCCCGATGGTGCAGACGGACACGCCGATCTCCCCAGGGAACTCGGGTGGTCCGCTCCTCGGGACCCAGGGACACATCGTGGGCATCGTGACGGAGAAGTTGAACGGTGGCGGCGCTGAGAACATCGCGTTCGCTCGGCCGTCCCTTGTGGTCCTGAACTTCCTCGAGCGAGCCGGTGTAGCGGTCGATCGGGGTTAGGCATCCGAGCTGGCTCCCAGCGTTGGGCTCAGCGATGGGCCCAGCGATGGGCCCAGCGTTGGACGCAGCGATGGGCTCAGCGTTGGGCACCAGCGCCCTTAGGGGTCGGGGGGATCGGCTCTGGCGAATCCAAGCGGTTGTCGCCAGAGCGTTGTCGCCCTTCCGCTAGCGGCGTCGACGGCGTTCGCCCGACGACGCCTTGCGCTCGACGGCCGGCATCTCAAGCTCGACGCGAATGGCGTCTTCGAGCTCATCCGGGCTGAACCCGCGCGGACCTTTGTCGCCTGCGTAGCTGATGCGTCCGTCTTTGCTCACCAGGTAGAGGCGATCGGGATGGCCCGAGTACGCCGCCCCCGCGGTGTTCTTCATGTTGTCGAGCAGCACGGTCATGGGCGCAAGTCCCAGCGCGATGTCGCAGCGTTGTGCAACGGCTCGACGCTCCGCGAGCGTCGTTGGCTCTTCAACGATCGGACTCCCGTCCGCGCCGCCCTTAGGGCTGGCACCGTCGAGGGCGTGGGCCTCGGTGATGTACACCACGAGGAATTCGACCTTCTCACCGTAGGTGGTTTGAAGCTCTTTCAACCGGTCGACCGACCGGCGGAAGGGGGGTCATGTGTAGCTGCCGAAGATGAGCGCGACGGGCTTTTTGCCCTCGAAGGACTTCAGGCTGACGCTCTTGAACTTCGGCTCCTTCTCGGCCTCCTTCTTGCTGTCCTCGGCATCGCCCTTCTTCTCTGATTCGATCTCCTTGGCGGGGTAGAGCGTCTCTAGCTCGAAGCCCGGTGCGCGGGATCCCTCGGTGGGCGCGGACTGCTGGGAGCCGCCTCGACCACCGCGTCCAGCTCCGCCACCGCCCCCGCGGCGGCCGCCGCGCTCGCCACCACGGCCCCCGGCTTGCGCGGTGTCGTCCGCGTCGATGAAGCCGCTCTTGTCCTTGTCCAGCCGATCGAACTGAGTCGAGCCGCGGGTGTACTCTTTCTTGTCGATCTTGCCGTCGCCGTTGGTGTCGTAGCGACTGGAGAGGTACTCCCAGATCGTCTTCGCCTCATCCGGATCAGCGGCCTCCTCCGAAGCCTGCTGGGCCTTAGGCCCTTTCTCTTGGCCGGCCAAGGGGCCTGATTCCAGCAGCCATGGACTGAGTCCGGCTAGGGTCAATGCGGTCAATGCAAGGGGCGTCATGGTGTCTTCCGTGTTGGGGTCAATAGGCGGGTCGTCAGCATCGGACCCGACCTGTGCGGGGGCCCGCTACCCCGATGGAGCGAGCGGGCGCCCAGACGTTGCGGCCGGTGCTACGATGGGCACTCTTTCCCGTAACCAGCCGCGGCAGCACCCCTAGGCCGCTCACCATGAATCATCCTCGCTTGACTCAGATCGTGTTTGCCTCGCTCCTCTCGCTCCTGCCTTCCGGGGCGATGTCGTGCTCTTCCGTCGACCGAGCGCCAGCCCCTCGAGTTGAGGCACGGCTCTCTGCCGCCTCCTCCGCTGACCAGGCGCGTGATGACTTCTGGAAGCGCGCCGATTTCATGGTCCGCGGGCGTGTGTTGGACGACACTGGAGAGGCCGTGAAAGCGAAGGTTGCGCTGGTCGACGGCAACGGTTCCACGAGCACGGGAACGGGCCCAGAGGGATTCGATCTCGGTGGCAGCGGAGGATTCCCGCACACGCTGTGCGCTTGGACGCCCGACGGACGCATCGGCTGGAGCGTCCTAGAGGCGGCGGACCTGGAAGGAGAGGTCCGCGTTGAAGGGCTTCAACCGGGCGCACAACTGACCCTCGTTCCCGGGGACTATCACGACCGGGTGTCGATCGAAGTCGACGGTGTACCCATCCACAACGTCAAATTCCCAGCGGGTGAACCGCGCACCTTCGTGGTTCCCGCGCGGCAGATCTCGTTCGGCACCGTCGGAACGAAGGACCATCCCGCTGACCGCCGCACGGCGCGCCTCAGTCCTGGGGAGACGATGACCGTGAGCTTCTAGGGAGGAGAGGGGGCGTTCTCTCGCGAGGGCAGCGTCGTGGGGGGATGATCGGCCTTACGCCGTCGTCTTCCCCTCCCGGTGTGATCGCGTTCGGCATTGGCGTCACGCTGACCAAAGCTTTACCAGCTACTCTCTTTGCCGGGGGCAGTGGTCGTGTGCGCCCAGAACTCGCCGGTCTTCGGGTCGTAGGCCCACCCGCCCTCAGCTCCGTAGTCCTTGTCCGCGCGCTCAGCCTCGACGACGGCTCCGGGCTTGTCGCCCCTCGAATAGGGGTTGGGCGGAGCCTCGCCACCCATCGACTTCATCAGTTCCTCAAGGGTGGGATAGCGCGCGTCGCCGCCGCCATCCTGGAGGGCGTTCTTGAGTGAACGCGAAGCGATGTCGCTTCGAACGTCGCCCAAGATGTCGCGGGTCGTCGCTTCCTTGGCGGAGTCGGAGAAGTCGATGAATCTAGGCACCGCCACGGCGCCTAGGAGGCCGAGGACCACGATGACGATGACGAGTTCAACGAGCGTGAAGCCGCCATGGGCGGTTCCGTGGGAATAGCGGCACGGGCACTGCATGGGGCGGATATCGACCGCATGCTGCCCGAGGGCTGAGTACTTTTTTCCAGTTCGATCGGGTTCTTCACCTTCGACTCCCAATGGTGACGGTCGTCTCAAGCGAAATCGCGCGGGGATCAAGGGGCGCATGGGCAGACGTTCGATGAGTTGACGCTGTTCGTTCCAGGGGCAGAGGCACCATTGGAGGATCTGGGCATGGAGCTTGTGGCCCTTTCTAATGCGTCCCGCTTGCCTGACCCAACGGACGGCACGCTGATGCTGGATGGGTAGCCCGCTCGGGAAACCCGGGGCGGGGCCCATCGCGGGGCCCATCACGGGGCCCGTCGCGGGGTGTAGCGAGATTCGGCAGCGTTGGACTAAGCTCGTGGGGGAAACCGACGGTTCCCCTCGCTGGCTCATTCCTCCGCCTGACTTCCCCAGGCCGACCCCACCTTCATCATGCTTCCTTCACTTCGCCTTTGCGCATCGCTGCTCGGCTTCAGCCTCGCAGCTTCCACGGCCCTCGCGCAAACCGGCCCGGGCTCTTCCGCTTGGCTCACCTTTGAGCTCGGTGCGCCCTGTGAGATCGCGAACGCGGTCGCTGCCTCTAACGAGTACGCGGCGGAGGGCGTGACGTTCGTGGGGGCGACTCCCGGAGCCGGGCCCGTTATTCTCCGCGACTGCGGAAGCCTGGGCTTCGACGCATACCGTGGCCAAGGGCTCATCGTCTCGTCCGAGTTCGACATGAGCCAGAGCGGGCCCGCTGGCGGTCCCATCACGATGCTGTTCTCGCCGCCTGCGGATCGGTTGACCTTCAGGTCTGGGTCCGCCATTGGTTCCGGCACCTACGAAATGACGTTCTACTCGGGCGCCACTTCTCTTCTGTCGTCGTCCGGGGGGACGTTCGGCTGGATGCTTTTTTCGCTCAGCCCAGGAGAGCCCTTTGACCGTGTCGTGATCGAGCGCCGCTTTCCGGACGAGTC
>CALHGQ010000031.1 GCA_938030175.1 uncultured bacterium
GAACTGGATCGCGTGGGTCATTTCCGCTGGAAGGGACTCCAGAAGCTCTGCATCTAGCACGGCACCCTCCGGAAGCAGGCCCTTGGCCATGGTCTCTAGCGCGCGTTGCCGCATCGCTTGCAATACGCAGCTCGGCCAAGATTCGATCAGGTTTCGGCGAACCCGCTCCACCTGACCCTGTGTCAACGATGAGTTTTCCAGGAGCGCCATCCTGACCTTTTTGGAGATGGGCTGCGCGCCGGAAGGCAGCGGCAGCTCCTGAATGCGCGCGACGATTCCCTGTAGGTCTAGCCGCTGAAAGTCCGGTTCGTCGAACTCAGCGAGGCATTTCGCAAGATGCGCACGGGCCGCGGCTGGCTTCATCAAACCAAGGGTCCGCAGGAGTCGGGCGAACACTCGCGGCCGCTCCACGAACTGGGCGATCGCCCACCCTTCGTCCACCAGGACCGCTCCGCGGAGGGCGACGGACGTTGCGTAAGCATCGTTGAAGCCCGCGCACTCAGCATCAAACCCCAGCATCGCTTCGTCGCCGGCCGCGAGTACACGAGCCCATCCCTCGTCGGAAACGGACACGAGTGATTCGATCACCTCAGCGCGATCGTCGTTGATGGAGAACGGTGCGCGGCACCAGCGCTCGATCGCTTCGATCGCACGCGAGAGCCTCCTGCAGCGATACCAAGCGACCGCCTTGAAAACGCTCAGGGCCTCCCTTTCCCGTTCCTGTCCGCTAGCTGCGACCGCGGGCAGCGCTGCGGGCAACGCGCGCTCGATCTGATCCTCGATCTCGTCGAAGTCATCCTCAGAGAGGATCCCGCAAATGAAGTCGAGAAGGTCCAGCAGGGTGGCTTTCGCAACGGTGCTCTCGTCGAGCGCCTTGCGGATCATCCGCAGGATACGGGTGGTGTCCCAGGAATCCGCCGCGCGGTGCCAGAGCTTCATGCCCGCCCAATGGATCTCCTCGCCGAGGTCCTCCATCAAACCTTGGATGAGCTCATTGTCTTCGTGGTGGGCTACGGGACCGTTGCCGTCCCCTGGGTCCGCGCCCAACAGCAATGACAGACGTGCACCTTCGATGATCCGCCGTGACTCTTCGGGTAGGTAGCGTACGAGCCATCGCGTCCACACCGCGGCATGCCTTTGACCCAGGGGACCTTCGCCAAAGCCAAGCGCGCAAAGCTCGGCGACGTCACCGGAGTGGCCGAACACTAGCTTCCAACGGTCGAGGTCCACCGTCAGGCCGAAAGCCACCGCGGCGCGCAGCCCAGGCGGAGCCGCGAGCGTCGAAAGCAGGAACACAAGCACCGCCTCCGAGCGCCGTTCGGGATCCGCCGCATGGACGGCCAGCTGCGCCCTCAGCCGAGGAACCGAGTCACCGTCGAGCTGCCGCCACAGCTCCCCGAGGCGCTGACGATCGGAGTGGGGCCAGTCTGCCCAGCCGGCCTCCCCCCCGCATGCGATCCGGAGCGAAGAAGGCGCCTCCCACGCTTCGAATGGCGCAGCAAAGTCCGGTGCCACCTCGCGTAGCTTGCCCGAGAGCCGCTCGACTCCGCCCCGCGAGAGCAGGAACACACGCAAGTCCAACGGAGCAGGACGGCGCACTTTGGGTGGTCGATCCTTCGTTCCCTTGTAGGCACGGGGGTTAGCCGCCGTCGGCTGGTAGGGCTTCGGTGGAGGCTCGACGTCTAGCGCAGGTAGGGCTGGGACCGCCACGCGCGGATCGGCCACGGTCCGCTCCAGCACGAGGAGCACATCGGCCGCGGTATCCCCATCGATGATCGAGACGCGGCTGAGTCGCTCGAAAGCGGCGAGCAGCTCGCGATCCGACGTCCGTGACAGACCAGCGGCCAGCTCCTCCAGTGGTGCCTCACGCTCCACGACGCGCGCCTGTTCCGAAGGCTCGAAGACCTCCACGGTCACGGGCATGCCCACGCCAGCCTCCCGCGGATCGACACTCCAATGGAGAATCCTTTCCGCGGTTCGAAGCAGAGTCACAGCATCAGCTCGACGGGGCTTCTCTGGAGCTACCATGGGACAAGGGTATCGAGACCACGGTGTTCCTGGGGTGGCGCCGCCTTCGTGGCAGCTACTTCTACTTCCACGGAGGGATCTGCCTGACTCCCGAACCGTCCCCCACTCCCATGAAGCAGCTCGTCACGTTCGACATCGATGGAACTCTCGTCGACTCCAATGGCTTCGATGAGGAACTCTTCGCGCAGGCCGTCCAGGAGGTCGCGGGGGTTGAGTTCGATCGAACCCTGAAGTCGTATCGCCACATCACGGACAGCGGCATCGTGCGGGACGTGCTGCTCCAGAGTGGGATCTCGGATCACCGTGTGGGTGACGGGATCAAGCGTCGCTTTGTGGAGTTGATCGGTGCGCACCTCGGGGAAGCGAGCTGTGCCGTGGAAGAGATCCCAGGGGCGAGGGCGCTGCTGCGACGACTTCAGTCGGTCCCCCACCTCGCGATCGCCATCGCCACCGGGGGCTGGCGGGAGACGGCGAAGCTCAAGCTGTCTAGCGTCGGAATCGACGTTGGAGGGATCCCTCTGGCGACGGCCTCGGACGCGATCGCGCGAGTGGACATCATGGGTATCGCGGAAGAGCGGGCTGGCAGCGGCGAACCGTTCACACACAAGACGTACTTCGGCGACGGCCCCTGGGATCAACAGGCCAGCGCCGAACTCGGCTACTCGTTCATCGCGGTGGGCACCGAGGTCGATCACCCGATCCGGTTCATGGATCTGGTGGATCAAGACGCCATCCTTTCGGTTCTCAAGGGCTAGTTAGTTCCAAGGGGCGGCCCCGCCCGTGGATGCGCAGAGTTACGCTCTCGGGGGTCCATGGCCGGTTCCAGCGCACCATCACCGAAGAGACTCCTGCACGCCTTGATGGCCCTGTGCATGGCGGCCTGCTTCTTGGTCAGCGGTCATCCGATCGTGGTGAGCCTAGGACAGGAGGCCACGTGCTGCGTGGACGATGCGTGCTGTTGCACGGCCCCCGGTGCGGTCGATCGCGCCGCGAAGAGCTGCTGTGCGGCCCCTGCCGTGGGCGGTCCAGGTGACTGCTGCGCGGGGCCGGAGGCCGGGCCAGACACCACATCGGAGAAACCGTCAGGACCCGCCTGGCAGAGTCGCTGCCTTTGCGGCGGAGACGGACCTGTCGTGGTCGTGCTCGGGAGCCCTGTGCGCTTTGGCGGGACCCAAGTCGAGGCCGGTTCGCAGCCGAAGATCCCTTGCGGCGCTCCACTAAACGTGGACCTGGCGCCGAAGTCGTGGAACCCGGAGCCGAAGAGCCCGGTGCCTTGGAAGAAGTGGGCCTGAGCTGAATGGTCTGCGTCGCGGGAGCTTCCCGCAGGCGCCGCCGACACCCACTTACCTCCCAAGCCGCGCGGCAATCACGCCGCGCGCTCGGGGGCATGCACGCAGTGTGCGCCGCCTCCAAATCCACTCATACGATGACACTCAGCACCTTCGTAGCCTCAGCGGCTGCGCTCACGACCCTCTTCCCCACTCCCACCCAACAGACGACGCCGAACGAGGAGCCGCTCTTCCCAGCCACGATGCAGGAAGAGGACACGCGGCTCCACGGCACGGGCCACCACCACGGCGAGGGCGGCTCGCGCCCCGATGACCACGCTCCAATCGGCGTCATGCAGGACCACGTCCACGCGGAAGGCGAGTGGATGGTCTCCTACCGCTACATGCAAATGGATATGGCGGGCAGCCGCGACGGCACCGACCGCGTCTCGGATGCCAGCGTCGTCGATCCCGCGGGCTTCGGATTCATGGTCACGCCCACCGAGATGCACATGGATATGCACATGTTCGGCGCCATGTACGCTCCCAGCAACACGCTCACCCTGGCCGCCATGCTCCCGTACGTCGACGTTCAGATGGACCACGTGACGCGCAGCGGAGCTCAGTTCCGTACCTCCGCATCGGGCGTCGGCGACATCGCGCTGGCGGCGCTCCTGACGGTCCACGACGCGGAGTCCTCCCACGTCCACCTGAACCTTGGCCTCAGCGCTCCAACGGGCTCCATCGATGAAGAGGACCAGACGCCGGCTAGTATGGGCAACGACGTGCAGCTCCCCTACCCGATGCAGCTCGGCTCGGGCACGTGGGACCTGCGACCGGGCCTGACCTGGACCGGGTTGAATGACTCTTGGTCATGGGGCGCCCAGGCCCTCGGAACGCTGCGCATGGGTCGCAACGATCGCGACTACAGCCTCGGGGACCGCGTCGACGTGACCGCGTGGGCCGCGTACCGGGCGACGGAACGCGTGTCCATCAGCGGACGCCTGGCCCTTGGACGGATCAAGAACATCGATGGTGCCGACAGCGACCTCAACCCTGGGATGGTCCCGACCGCCGACCCCGGCCGCCGCGCGGGCACACGGGTGGACGCGCTGGTGGGGGCCAACGCGCTGATCGGCGGTGCGCATCGGCTGAGCCTAGAGTTCGGCTATCCGATCCATCAGGACCTCAACGGTCCCCAGCTCGAGACCGA
Source organism: uncultured bacterium (assembly GCA_938030175.1). Lineage (GTDB taxonomy): Bacteria > Planctomycetota > UBA1135 > UBA1135 > Saltatorellus. The sequence goes on from CALHGQ010000031.1 coordinate 4,510, forward strand.
CTTCGTCGGCACGATCGGCTGGCAGTTCAGCTTCTGATCAGGTAACGACGCAGCGCCAAGCCGCCCGCGCGGCACTCGGAGCGTGTTGCCCATGGACAAAGTCGTCGATGGGGCAGCACGCTCCTCGCGATCAGTTCGTCAACGCAGCGGCCATCTTGTCGACCATCGCTTGGTTGCAAAGAACGAGCAGCGCATCGTCCGTCATGCCGCGGGCGTCGGCCTGGAGCATGTCGTCCCCGATGAGGATCGAGAGCTCATAGCGGTCGTTGCCGTTCTTCTTCAGAAGGCCTTGGTACTTGCCGTACTTGATGACCTCGGCGCCGTCCCCGAGCAGGGCTGGGTTCGAGAACGCCATCGACATCATCTGGACCATCGGGGAGTCGACGCTCATGGTGAGCTTGACCCGCTCCCTCTCCGGCCCCTCGTACTTCCCCTCGATGACCATGCCGGTCATGCCCATCATCATCCCCGCGGCGTCGTTCTGCTTCGTCGGGGTGAACTTCCAATTCTCGGGCGCGGCAGGGAACGCGGCGAGGAGTGCCTCGCGGTGCTTGGCTCCAACGAGGGACGAGGCCGCCTTGAGGTCGGCGGAAGCCTTGCCGTAGTTGCCTGCCTCCCAGGCTGCGTTGGCGCTTGCCAGAAGGGCCGGGAAGTCCTTGGCCTCCTTCTTCTTGGTCCGCTCTTGGGGGGCGTAGGGCTCGGGCGACATCAGCGCGCTACCCGTGACGGCCGCCGGAAGAACAGCCGCTGCCGCGGCAAGGAGAAAGGGCGACAGGGAGAGTGAGTTTCGGAGGATCATGACTTTGAGTCGATTGAGGTACAGGCCTAGGCATCCGCTGCCAGCCGCATGCGAGCGCTGCCGTTGGTGGCGCCCAAGGGACTGACTGCTGGAGCGATCCCCGATCAATAGCCATTCTCGCAATAAATCTGGCGGGCCCTGCCGTACCGTCAGTCGATGGCCAACACGGACAGCTACGCCAAGGCCCTGGGCGCCCAGGGCATCGACCCGGAATCGTTCTCGAAGGTGGCTCCCGGGGCAGTCGGGCGCTTCGACGCAGAGCAGGGCGAAGCGATCGTCCGGCGCCTTGCGCAGCTCGCGGAGGAGGTGCACGCGGCTGACCTGACGCTCTACTTCGCGTTCGAGTTCTGCGCAGCTCCGCTCTCGGAGGTCCTTACGGGACACCCCGATGGGTTCCTCAAGGCGATCGACGATCTGGCCGCGATCGCCACGTCGCTCGGCGATGACGCGAGCATCACGATGCAGCGCGGGATCCCCGCGCTATGCCACCAGTGCAAGGATCAGCCCTGGGTGGTCACCGCTTCGATGGACCTCGCGCGCGAGCTCGGGGCCGCGGGCATCGACCCCGGTACGACTCTTCAGGACGCCGTCGTCGTCCTCGCACGGGTCGCGGGCGAAGATCGCGACGGGTTCGCCGCTGGGCTGGACTCGGTGCGCCGGTTCGTTCTGGCCCTCGACGAGCGCGGGATGCACCCGACCTATCCGATCCAGCAGGGGCTCTGTGGCACGATCGAAGCCTGGGGAACGGACCTGGACGGGTTGGACGACGCCATCGGGGATCTGCGCGACCTCGCCATCGTTCTCCAGGATGCGGGCCTCTCTCCCTACCCCGTGCTTGAGTACGGCGTGTCGGCCGCGCTCCCAGCAGCCCAGGACCATCCGTGGTTGCGCGCCGAGATCTTTCCGCTCGCGGCCACGCTGGGTGCCCAGGGGATCGACCCCATCCTGCTGCTCAATCAAGGGATCCTCTCCCTCGCATCGCTTCCGGTCGAGCTCGGGTCGCCAGCACTGAAGTGGGCCCAGGAGGCGGCGGCTGACGGCGTCGACCCCGGGTGGTTCCTCGCCCACAGCATGGGGTGGGTCACAGCTGCTTGCAGCGACACGGAAGATTTCGAGCGCGCACTGCAGGGCGTGGGCGCGTTGGCGCGCGCCATCGAGGCCCACGATCATCAACCGATGCTCACCTTTGAGTACGGCCTCCCGTCGGCCCTTGGAAACGTCGACCTTCACCGACTCCTGGCCGTTGCCACGTCTCTGGCCGTCCAGGGCACCGACCCGGGACCGCCGCTCAACTACGGCTTCGGAACGCTGGGCTACGCCTGCGCGGAGTTGCCGCTGGCAAGGGAAGCCGCGTTCGCCGCGGCGGAAGCGCTCGTGGCCGATGGGCGGAGCCCGTGGCGCATGCTGGAGAACGGTGTACCCGCAGCCGTCGCGGTGGCAGACAAGAACGACGACGCCGCAGCCGGAGCGCTTGTGCGCACGATCGGCGACCTGATCACGGACCTGCATCGTGAGGGCATCGAAACCGACGATCTGCTGATGTATGGAATCGACCCCTTGGCCAAGAGCTGCAGCGGCGACCGTGCGCTCTTCGAGGATGTCCTCAGCCTCCTGCGCGATCTCGTGGCAGATCTCGCCTCGGCGAACCTCTCGCTGCACCGAACGGTCGGTTCCGGGCTGCCCGCGATCACCAAGGTGTCCAAGGGCGATCCCGCTCGGCTCAGGCAAGGCACCCACTTCGCCCGCGGCCTCGCTTTGCAGGGCATCGACCCCGGCCCGTTCTTGGTGCACGCTATCCCGGCGCTCGGCTTCGAAGGCCTCGACCACGTCAGCGCGCTCATCGAGACCACCCACCGCGCGAACCTGCCAACAGAGCCCCTAGGAAGCGCGCTGGCCGCTCTGCGCGATGCTGACCCCGACAGTCGCGTCGTCGCCATGACCGTAGCGGCTCAGCTGGCCGAGAAGGGCGTGGACCCATCCACGGCGCTTTCGTCTTCGCTCCCCGCATTGATCGAGTCGAGCGATGCGCAGCCACTGGCCAGGGCCTCTGGGCTCCTCGGCGACGCCCTCGTCGAAGCCCATGGTAAGTCACTGCCGGCGGACGAGGTGAACCTATGGGCGTTCCAGGCAGCGATCCAAGTTGCGCAGGGAACGTCAGAGACCCTAGAGAGCGCGCTGGCCAGCGCGGTGGAGGCGGGAGCCGCGGTCGCGGCCGCTGCGCCGAACGTGCTGCAGGAGTTCCTGCGCCGCGCACCGGGTGCTGCCGCGAGCGTCGCCGGGCAGCGAGCCGAGGTCTTCGGTGACCTGCTCCAATCGCTCGCGCAGTGGACCGTGGGTGAATCGAGAGCGCCGGGGATCGAAGCCGTTCTGCGGGAAGGGCTCGTCGCCGTCGCCGATGCCGCGCGGGATCAGCCGCAGGACGCGCTGCGGCTCTTGCCCCAGTTGGCCGCGCTCGCTTCCTTGGACGACGCCGCTGACCTATGCGCCGCGGGCCTCCCGATGGCGCGGATCGGGGCGGCCGGCGACGCCGACGTCCTTTCGAGTGGGCTCAAAGACCTCTACCGCATCGGAGCCGCGGAGGCGCGACGTGACCTGTACGTTCGCATCGAGCGACTCACGCCACTGGCGCACCGGCTCCCCGAGACCTGGAGCGACCTCGTTGTGCCGGTGTGCCTCGGCGTGGGCGCGGGGGCGCCTGCGGTGCTCGACTGCGTCCACGCGCTGGCGCCGCACTTCCAAGAGGCGGGCGACTTGACGCTCATCAAAGCGATCGTGACCCAGCAAGGACTGCGAGCTCCGGACATTCTGTCGGGGCTCCTGTACGCGGGGCTACGCGGCGGGCAGATCCGTTCTATCTCGGAGGACCGCGAGCTGCTGCAGAGCTTCATCAGCGAGGTGCCCTTCGCCGACCCTGACTACTACGCCGCCTACCGGCGGATCATGACAGACCCCGAGCTTTCAGCGAAGGATCGTCGATCGGCCGTGGGCGCTCTGGAAGCGGCGCTCCACTCGATCACGGAGGCCGTTGTCTGCGGCGAGGTCTCGAAGGAACAAGAAGGGCATCCCCTCTTCGCCCAGGCGCTCGCCTTCATCTTTCCGCCGTCACGCAGCGCCAGCCGCGACGAGTTCCTCAGGCTCTACAGGCGGTTCCCGGACAGTCCCGAGCACCTGGAGGCCCTGCGCGAGCGCGGGCCGCTGCCGTCGCCGGAGATTCAGCTCGCGACCGGGGGCTACCGGATCCGGGCCGGCGAGACGATCGACAAGGCGCCGTGGGAGCCGCTGTCGAAGGCGGTCGCCGATGTCGCGCACGGCGGGGCGCCGGGCGATCCGGCAGCCCTGGGCGAGGCGCTCTTCGACGCATGGATCGCAGGACACCTCGCGCGGCCGCGCACGCGGGACGGACTCCTGGCGCGCATCTATGGGGCTCACTGCGCGGTCGCGCCTGGTCTTCCGGACGCCCTCGATGACGCAGGCGGTCTCCTCAAGTACCGCGAGTTCCTCTCCGACACAGCGCGCGAAATCATCCAGGACGCGCTCGCCGCCTTCCGCGCCACGGATCCGGAGCGCTACGAGCGGCTTGCCCACGCGAAGCTGGCTCCCAAGCGGCGGATCGGCAAGGGTCTCCTGCGCAGCGTCACTCGCACGTGCCAAGCACACCGCGATGGCGACATCGATCGCGACACGCTCGAGGATCGGCTCGGTCGCCAGCTCCGCGGTTTCGACCTCGAAGCGTCCGGCTCCATCGACGCGCTCCTCGGCGCGACGGAGTCTTCCCTGGTCGAGGCCCTCGACGATCTGCCGCGCCAGGACGAAGACATCACGCTTGGGGAAGAGCACCATCGAGTGCTCGCGGACCTCACGGGGAGCGAGATCGCGGCGATGGGCCGAGAGCTCTTTGGCGACGGGCAGGAGGCGGGCAAGGTGGAGTACTCGGCGGAGAGTGGCGGGCCTGAGCTTGCCCTTCGCATCGAGCCAACCAAGCGGCGAGCCCACGCACCGATTGGCCTTTGCGAAGGCGTGTGCACGGCGATCGATCTCCAGCTCTGGCAGACCCTTGAGTTTCTGCAGTGCGTGATCTGGGGGCCAGACCGCCGGGCGCGCGGAGGCATGCACCTCTTACGCGTCGAACGCACGGTGAGTGGAAACGCCGAGCTCGCCCTGGCGCTGCCGGGGATCAACCCAACCCTGGAGCTACTTCGCGAAGTGGGCCCCGATGCTGTGCTCGACGCGCTGCTTGCCTACGCGAAGAAGCTCGCTGCGGCGTGGAAGCTGGACGAAGTTTGGATCCCCACGCATCGAGGGATCGCCTCGAACAGAGGCCCGATCCTGCAGGCGCTCAACGAGCGCGAGTTCGAGCGTCGAAGCGTGAAGAGCGTCACGTTCAGCTACTCGCCGTACGGCTATTCGTTCGACGAAGTGTGGCTCGTTCCCTAGCCGCGCGCAGCTCCAGGGGTCGCAAGCCCTGCGAAGCGTGGTGGGCCCCAGCTGACTGGGAGCGGCCCAGCCGCGCGCTAACGCAGCCCGATCTCCGCGAACCCACGTCGCTCAATGGCACCGCCCCCCGCCGAGACGATCTCGATGGCAAGGGAGCGCACCTTGACCTTGCCCTTGCCGCCGTCCTTCAACGGCAGCTCAAGGGCCTCGGCCGACTGCGGAGGGAGCGAAAACGACAGCGGCTTCGAGTTACCGTTCAGCCAAACGCGCACCTTCGTGGCGCCCGCCGAGGCCCCGAGGCTGGCGACCGAGCTCGCCGGATGTGAGAGCGTCAGGTAAGTCGCGGACGTCGCCCGGTTGAGCTTGACATCGATGCGCGGCGCAGCATCAGAAGCGTCCGCGATCCATGCGGTCCCCTCGTAGCCATCCAATGCCCGCGCAGCCTCTTGGCCTGCGGCGGCCGAAGTTGCCTCGACCTCGCTGTCGTCTCCGTTGAAGAGGCTGACCTGTTGCTCGCCGCCACGGAGCTGGGTTTGCGCGCGCAGCGCCCACGCTTCAGGCGTCCATGACGAACGGACCTTCAGCGGCAACGACCGTGCCTCGCTTCCATCCGCGTAGGTCACGGCCGCAACGACGCTGAAGTCCCGGCTTTCCTCGCCGCCCCAGCGCGTCGCGAATCGTTCACCCTTCCACGGCCGCTTGGGGTCGCCCTCGACTTCGGCGTGAACCTCGTCTCCGTGCAACCAGGTGACCTTCGCTACGGGGTCCTTCTTCTCCAAGTCCACGAC
>CALHGQ010000032.1 GCA_938030175.1 uncultured bacterium
CGCCGCCGATGAGACCCGCATCCGTGTCGAGGTCGAGGAACGCGAGGAGGAGTTCGCGGCCTCCCTTCGAAACTCTGGGATGCTGATCGAGCCCTCGGAGCAAAAAGGCATCGTCGTCACGGTCCCCGACGCCGACGACGCGGACGCCATCTGCGGCGTCGCGGCGGACGGCGGGTTCCACCTGCGCACCATCGATCCGGTGCGATCCACCCTCGAGCAGATCTTCCTCAAGGCAGTCGACGGAGCCGACGTCTCCCAAACCAAGAGCGCTGACGCCATGGAGGTCGCAACGCCATGAAGGCAGCCACGCATACCGAAGTCTACCGGCCGTTCCGGGGCGAGCTGCGCAACTACCCGCTGCGCGCGCTGACCCTGGCTTGGTCCGGCGTGCGCATCGGCTTCCGCAAGAAGCTGCCCGCGCTGATTCTGTTCGTGATCCCGGCGATCTCCACGATCATCACCTGCTTCATGGTTCAGCTCGCCTTCGAGGCCAAGAACCCTGATGTGGGCGGCGAGCTGGGGATGCAGAAGCAGATCCTTGGCACGCTCCTCTCTGAGCAGCTCGGGGCCGTCGAGGTCCAGGTGCTACAGCTCCTGACGTCGATGCAGCTCTTCGTGGTCCTGGCCGTGGGCTGGTACGGTTCCGGTTTGATCGCAGAGGACAAGAAGCTCCGAGCGAACCTTCTGTACTTCGCGCGGCCCATCACGCGCTGGACGTACTTCCTCGGCAAGCTCGGCACCGTCATGTTCTGGGGCATGTGCGCCGTGGGACTGCCCGTGCTCATGGTTTGCAGCGTGGCCTCTTTTTCCTCACCCGACTGGGCGTTCCTCAAGGACCGGTGGCACGTCATCCTGAAGCTTGAGGCCTACGCGCTCCTGTGGGTCTTCGTCCACGGGCTCTTGGTCCTTGCGATTTCCTCCATCTGCGAGCGGCGCAACCAAGCCCTCGCGGGGCTCTTCGGCTTCTACATCTTGACCACCGTTGGCTCCCGCGCGATGTCTCGAATCTTCGATGGCGCCGCATGGAAGCTCATCTCGATCCCCGAGAACTTCCAGCGTATCTCCGACTCGATGTTCGGCCTCCAAAGCGGCGATCGGCCGTGGGGTCTTGAGGCGTCGCTGTGGCCCCTTGGCATCCTCGTCTTGGTGTGCGCTGTGGTGCTCCAGGGCCAAACACGCAAGATGGAGATTGGCCGATGAGCGCTATCATCCAAGCGGAGGGCCTCGGCCGCTGGTACGGCGAAGTCGTCGGACTGGGGGACTTGACCGTCAACATCGAGCCGGGCATCACCGGGCTCGTGGGTCCGAACGGAGCCGGCAAGTCGACGTTCATGAAGGTCATGGTTGGCGAGCTTCGCCCCCACCGTGGCACGATTCGCGTGCTGGGCTACAAGCCCTTCGCAAGCCGCGGCTTGTACGCACGCCTTGGGTTCTGTCCGCAACAGGACGCGCTCTACGAGCATCAAACGGGCGTAGCCTTCGTGCGCGACCTCCTGCGGCTCGGGGGACACTCCAAGAAGCAGGCCACGCGCGACGCCGAAGCGGCGATGGAGCGTGTCGGCCTGACCGAGGCGATGAACCGCCGCGTCTCCGACTACTCCAAAGGCATGCGGCAGCGCACGCGTCTCGCCCAGGCCATCGCCCACAGCCCAGACCTGATCATCGCTGACGAGCCCCTCACCGGCCTCGACCCCATCGCGCGGCGGCAGATCATCGAGCTGTTCCAAGAACTTGCCGCCGAAGGCAAGTCGGTGATCCTCTCGTCCCACGTCCTGCACGAAGTCGAGAACCTCACCGAGACCATCGTCTTGATCCACCGGGGCAGGCTCCTCGCCCAGGGCAGCGTGCGCGAGGTGCGCCAGCTGATATCCCGTCACCCGAGCCGCGTGCGTGTGACGGCGAGGGACCCGCGCAAGCTTGCGTCCAAGCTCTTCGACCAGCCCCACGTCCGCGCGGTCGCCCTGGGCGCCGACGGCGAGTCCGTGCAGATCGAAACCGACAATGTGGCCGAGTTCCATGTGACCTTCGCCTCCGTGGCCAAGGATGCGAGCGCAGGCGTCCGCAGCCTCAGCTCCGACGACGCCTCCCTCGAGGCCGTCTTTGACTACTTGGTCGGGTAACCAGACAGAAGCACCATGAGCTCCCTCATCGCTATGCCGCGCGCGGCGTTCCTGATCTACCGTCTGCACATCGGCATGATCCTCGGGTCGCGCCGCAGCCTCGCTGCCATCGGGCTGGCGGCGATCCCGCCGCTCCTCGCGTTCTTGGCCTCGAACTTCGCGCCGGACAACCAAACCGAGAACGGCATCTTCCTCAAGCTAGGTACGTTCGTCCTGATTCAGTTCGTCGTCCCCATGCTCAGCGTCGCGCTCGGTGTGGGCGTCATCGCGGATGAAGCGGAGTCGCGGACCATCACGTTCCCGTTCACCCGGCCGATCCCCCGGATGTCGCTTTTCCTGGGCCGCTGGCTTGCGGCGCTCACGGCCATCTTGGTGCTCATCGCCTCCAGCTGCATCCTGACGGCGCTCTTCGTCCAGGTGAAAGACAGAGGCGAACCGCCGACCAACGAGGTGGTGCAGTCGTTCCTGCAGGCCGCGCTCCTCGGCGGCGTGGTCTATTCGCTTGGCTCAGCGGTGGTGGGCGTCCTGCTGAAGCGGGGACTGATCTTTGCGCTTGGCTACGTGTTCGCGGTCGAGGCGCTGCTTGCGAATGTCCCCGGCTCCTCCCAGAGCTTGACCGTTCAGTACCACCTGCGCTCGATGTTCATCGACAAGGAAGCTCCGATCTGGAAATTCCTGGAGGAGGCAGAGCTCATCAAGTTCCTGACGCCGGAGGAAGCGATGACCAAGATGGCGTTTACGACCGCCGTCCTCTTGGTCGTTGGGTGCGTCGCCGTGAGCCGGAAGCAGTTCGTGCTGGCGGCTTGATCTTCCGCTCAGCGGGGGACCTTGGAAACCTCAACCTCGAGGCGAAGAGCGTCGCGCTCTACGCCTGCGATGCGCAGCGAAGCGATCCGTAGGTGATCGAACAGGCCGCCCTCGGGCGTCCAACCGAACTCCTTGTCGCTGACATCGAACCGAGCCGTCAGCCCGCGGGCCGGACGGAGTCGAGAGACCATCTTGACGCGGATGTTCGTGAGCCGGGCGCCCAATTCATCGTCGGATCCAGCGAGCTGCCCGAGGGTTGCCACGCAGGTCACTCGAACGTCGGCCGCGTCCTTCGCTCCCTTCTGAAACCACTTCTTGTGGGACTTCAGCCCGCGCCACTTGATGCCAAGCTGCTTGCGATCGAAGCGTAGGCGCGCATGGGCCTCTAGACGCACCGTCCCCACCCGCGGGCCGTGCAGGACGTCAAGGGAATCGAGAACCACCCGGCCATGGGAGAACTTCGACGTGGTGACCTGGAAGTCCTTGAGGAGCTTCTTCTTGTCTAGTTCCTTGCGGAGCAGCGCCATGAGCTGGGCCTCGGGGACGCGCAGCGGGAGCGTGAAAACCTTGGGCTCGCGCTTCTCCGTGTTGGCCGCCGTCTCCCTGGTAGCTGGCACCGCGGTCACTTCGGCTGCGTCCCCAACCGGATTCCCTGCCTGGACCGCTGGGGGCTCCACCGCCTGGGTCACGAGCGGAGAGGTGCTCAGCAGGAAGCTGGCAAGGGGAAGGAGCGCATGCATGGCATAGGAGCGTAGGCCACGGCTTCGTCATATCCACGTCTTGGCTAGGTGAACATCCAGCCAGAATAGCCTCTGCGGGCGTAGACTCGGGACGCGGGACGAATTCCGTGAGAGCTGGACCCCTCCGGCCTCGCCTGGCCACCCCATCGGGCGGAATCGTCCTTCCAGAACACCTCCCTGCACCATGAAAACCTCCTACGCACTCCTTATCGCCGCACTGCCCCTTGGATTCGCCTCCAGTTCGTTTGCTGCCCAAGGGGCGGCGCCGGTCGAAGTTGTCCCTAGCGAAGCCCCTGCTGCGGAACCGATCGACGAGTCCGAGGTGGATGCAGCCGTTCTCCAGGCGGCGCGCTTCCTCCTGAGTAGCCAGGAACTCTACGTCCCGGACCGGCCCGTTGGTTCGCTCCCGGACGACGAGCTCATCGAGTGGCAGGAGAACGAGATGAAGCGCCTCCAGTCGATCCGCGAAGAGTCGAAGGGCACGGCCTCCGAGTGGCCCTACGAAGGTGTCTACCGCGTGGGACCGGACGGACGCATCCCGGGCGGCTACCGAGTGGGCGGCAGCGCGATTGTTGTGGAGGGCCTTCTCGCGGCTGGCCTCGAAGGCAAGGACCTCGCGACCGCCCGAGCCGCTATCCAGCGCACCGTGCAGTTCGTGATGGAACTGCTCGACTCAGACCCGACGCTCTCCCGCGGTCCGAAGAAGGGATATGACGTGAGGGGCTGGGGTCACGCCTATGGAATCCAGCTGCTCCTCTCGGCGATTGAGCATGACATCGTCGAGGGCGAAGCCGCTGACGACGCGCGTGAGATGATCAAAGACCTGATCGATCGCCTTGAGGTCAACGTCACCAAGCAGGGTGGCTGGAACTACGCGGACGACAAGAGCGTCAGCCCCTTCATGACAGGCTCCACGCTGTTGATCCTTGGCGACGCCGCGGCGGCGGGCTTCGAGATCAACGAAGCGATGATCACCAGAGCCCTGGATGCGCTTGAGGCCGCTCACTCGGACGAGATGATCTATGCGTACAGCGGAAAGGAACGAGGGAAGTCCAAGATGCCCTCCTCCTCGGCCCGGTCCAGCGTTGCGACCCTCGCGCTCTTCAAGGCAGGCCGCAGGACCCAGGACGACCTGCGTCTCGCGGTGCAAGGCTTCTTTGACGGCTGGGAAGACCTGCTGAAGCGCAAGAGCCAGCAGGGGACCCACAAGCCGCCCTACGGCATTGCGCCGTACTACTTCTTCTATGGGCACACCTATGCAGCGTTCGCTATCGAGGAGCTGCCGAAAGCCGAGCGCCCGTCGCGCCGTGCTGAGCTGACGCGCCTCCTCTGGGAGACCCGCGACGAAGACGGCACCTGGAACGACCGCATCTTCCCACGTACATCGTCTTACTCCACGGCCATGACGATCCTGGCGCTCACGGCTTCTGCCGAGTAGCGCGCCGCACCCGCTACTCCACGTCCAGCAGGAGCGCCAGAAGGTGCTCGGCTGACTGAACCGCTCGCTTCGCATCCGCGGGACCGAGCGCTGCTGCGGCGTAGACGCCGTCCAGCACGACCTGGACACGCGCGCCCGCCTCGGGCGCCGTCAGCGACGCTCCGGCCTCGACGGCGAGTCGCCCGTACAGCTCGCGCACGGCTTTCTTGTGGGCGATCGACTCCTTGTGCACGGCGTGGGAGCGTTCCGGGAACTCCTGGGCTGCCAGCACGAAGACGCAGCCATGTCTGTTGCCCTGGGCGGTGAGCGCGGGGAGCGCCAAGAAGCGCTGCCGGGCGCCCCCAGGGACCCGGCCGGCCGCCGCCTCGAGGTCAGCGCAGCCGCTGCGACTCTTTTCGCGGAGGGCCGCGACCACGAGGTCATCCTTGGAGGGAAAGTGCTTGTAGAGGGTCGCCTTGGCGACGCCTGCCTCCTCGATGATCCAGTCGATCCCTACCCCGTGGATGCCGTGCCTGCAGAAGAGGTCGCTGGCAGTGGAGATCAGCGTCTCTCGCCTTGAGGGTTCTACAGGGGGTGGGGCCACGCGCAGAGCCTAGCCCATGGGGACACCCGCAGGAACTTGAAATTTCAGGTCACAGACAGATCTGTCTACCGAATGCCTCCATGTCCAAGGGAGACGCGACCCCCGCTCAGCTCCCCTTTCTGAACGCCTCAACACCTGATACCCACCAAAACTGCCATGTCGAACATCAAGCCCCTCAACATCGAAACCGCCCCCGAAGCTTCCCGCCCCCTCCTGGAGGCCGTCGAAGCCAAGATGGGCAAGGTCCCGAACCTCCTCGGCACGCTGGCCCATGCGCCCGCCGCCCTCCAGTCCTACCTCTCCCAGTCCGAGGCCCTCGGCGGCGGACTCTTGAGCGCCCAAGAGCGCGAGCTCATCGCCCTCGCGATCGGAGAAGCCAACGGGTGCGACTACTGCCTCGCGGCCCACACGATGATCGGAGGCATGCAGGGCCTCGACGGCGAGGCGATGCTCTCCGCCAGGAACGGTCAAGGAGCGGACGAGAAGCTCACCCAGCTGGTCCAGTTCAGCCGCGAGGTCACGCTGACCCGTGGCCGTCCAGAAGCCAGCTCCGTGTCAGCCTTCCTGGGCGCCGGCTGGACCGAGGGCCATCTCATCGAGGTCATCGCAGCCGTCGCGCTCAACACACTGACCAACTACACGAACCACATCGCAAACACCGACGTGGACTTCCCGGCCGCCCCGAAGCTGCAGTCGGCATGATCATGCGCGCGTCGGGCTAGGGTGCCACCACCACTAGCTCGACTGCGTTCGTGAAGGCCGCTCCCGCAGAAGTCTGCGTGGAGCGGTGCAGCGCTTGGAACCCGAGCTGCGTTCCAATGAGGCTTGGCCCACCCACGAGCGGTACGGAGGTCGTCCGACGACCGCTAGCTCCGATCTGCAGAAGCGCGATTCGAGAGGCACCACCCGGCGGTAGCAAGAGACTGCCAAAGGGAGTGGCGGTCGGCCCAGTTACCCCGTCGCGAGCGAACAGGAGCTGGGTGAACGTGAACGCAGGCCCAGCAAACTCAAGGTCGTACGGTTGACCCAGAGGCACATCGAAGGCGAGCCCGCGCGGCCGATCCAAGGTGCGGAACTCGATGGCGCCCATGTCGTTGGCGGGAAGTAGATCCAGGTCTCCGTCGACCGCGCGTGGTAGACCCCGCAGATCCAAGCGCTGGGGATCCGCCGGCAAGGCATCGATCGCCGGCGAGTCGAACCGCAACCGGTAGTCCCCTGAGGCGGCATCGACGAAGCGTGGGTCCGCCACGATCACCCCCGGCCCGTGGTGGTAGCCCGAGCCGTCTTTCACCAAGGACGCGTGCACTCCTCCACCCGCGTATTGAACGTCCCCCGACTGATTGTCAGCCAAGATCGAGTCGTGGATTTCACCGTAACTCGACACGATGTACGCCCCGTAGCCCGCGTTGCCGACGATGGTGCACCCCGTGATCCAATCAGCGCTGCAAGCGGCAGAGAACGCGCCCCCCCCGGTCCCTGTCACCAGACAGTCTTCGAAGTAGACCCCGGAGGTGCGCTGCCCGTACCACATGTCCCCAGTACACGTGGATCCGCAGTCGATGAAGCTGCATCGAAGGGAGTGAGCGAAGTTCGGCGCGAGCGTATTCACCCAGGTCGTATGGGTCACGTCGCCCACCCGCTCGAACCGCGTATCCACGAACTCCAGTTCACGACCGGCGCCCACATGCGGAGGGGACGGGACGACCCAGCCGAAGCCAAAGAAGGAACAGTGGGATGTTCGCAGATGACCCTCTTCGCAGACTCTGACGGCGTCATCGTTGTAGTCCCCAAGGAACTGCAGCGAGTCCAACCCGAGCGTGTGCGAGCAGGTCGCGGGAACCCCGAGCTGGATGGCTGTCTGGGCCCCGACGGCCCCCGACACCGCGCGCACGTCGACGACCACTTGATCCGAGAGTCCACGAAGGGATAGGTCGAGCCCCACCGTCCAAGGAAACACCTCGCCGCCTGCGACCGAATAGGTGCCTTCCCCCATCCAGATGATGTGGGGCCCGGTCCCTGCTAGGCGACCGATAGCTTCCCCCACGGTCATGATGGGATCGGTGACCGTGCCGGTGGCACCGAACGATCCGAGCACTGGGTCTACCCAGAGCTCATCGGCGTGGGCGGCTGTAGGAAGCAGCAAAGCAAGCAGAGCGAGTCGCAGCATGGCAGTCGGGAAGGTCTGGGTAGGCGGTGGAATCAGCGGATCCACCCCGCTAACCCCGCGCCTATTCGCTGCGTCACAGGCCCCGGCGTTGAATCCCGGGTGGCGGCGAGGACCGCGCTCGGGTCGCCCGTCCTCTAGGGGAGACACAGCGAGGACAGTAAGGCTCCAGAGTGGACTCCACTGGAGAGGACAGCGGTGCTCTCCGGGTGGCAACCCGTTCATGAAATGGACCCTGAGGAGCCAGGAAGGCCGATTTCATGACGGAAGGGCCAGTTGGCACGCCCGGTGCTTTTAGTCCCCCGTAGCCGACGAAGCGCCTCCCACTGGGTCGCTCGGGCTGCCAACTCCCTTAGAAAGGATCGTCACTATGAAGCATCTCGCCCAACGCCTCCTCGCCGCCAAGAATGCCCTCCTTGGAACCGGCCTTGCCTTCGCACTTGCCGCCGCAGTCACGACGGCTCCGGCCGCTGCCCAGCGCCTCCAAGCAGAGAAGCGCGGTAGCCAGTGGGAGATCGGCGTCGGTCACTCGACCCAAGCCGGGAGCGCGACGCTGACCGCCGGAAGTCAAGGTGTGTCCCTCAACCTGAGGAGTAGCAGCCGACGCGGCAACGTCCGCACCCCGCGCGGCTACGACGGCGGCCGGTACGAGTACCGGACCGAGCGCACCTGGGTCCCCGGGTACAACCGTCAGGTCTGGGTCGAGCCGGTCTACGAGTGGCGCTACCAGCCCTGCGGCAACCGCTACCGCGTCCTAGTGCGCGCTGGCTACCACCGCACGGTCTGTGTGCCGGGCCGGTATGAGAACCGCCAGGTCAAGGTCTGGGTTCCCGCACCGCGCATCGAAGTCCGAGGCCGCGACCGAGGTGGCCGCTTCGAAAACCGTCGCAGCTCGAGTCGAGCTCACCGCGTGACCTACACCGGATCACGTCGCCGCTAAGACTCCCATCGTTCGCCCGCGAAGAAAGGTGGATGGGTCTTCGCGGGTGGGGCCCCCTTGGCACTGTGCCTTGGGGGCTCTTCTCCATTTAACTCGTGATCACCGCGGGTCCCCCTCTTCGGCTCACCAGGTCGCGGGATCGACCAGCCACTGGATCGTCTTGAGCGCCTGTGGGGAGGCCAAGCCGCTCAGGGCTCCCAGCCCTTCGCGGATCGCCGCTAGGTTCTCCGAAGCAGGCAGAACAGGCAGATGCCACTGAAGGCGGCACGGCGAGACGATGCGATCGACCTGCGCCTGGATCTGCCGCGCCTGGGCCTCATCTGCCGTAGGAGCCACTGCGCACAGGAGTCGCAGGCGATCATCCCATCGAAGCCGATTGGCAAGCCTGAGGATGCGCAGCGTGCGACGCTGAGCGGTTGGACTCACCAGCGCGGCTTGAATCTCTGCGGTGATCCACGGCTCGTCCGTCAAGACGATCTTGGGCGCCAGGAGCCTGACGGCGGCGCTGCCCACCGAGTCGCACGGGCTTCGAAGGCACTCGACGAGGAAGTCGCGCCCCCCGCCGGTCACTACTTTGGAGTACGCCTCCAGCGCGGACGACGCCAATCGACCCGTCTCACTCTCCACCACTTCGCGGAGGCGTGCAGCGTGGGTCTCATCCCCCGTCTCGCCGAGGCCGGATGCGGCAACGGATCGTCGCCGCCGGCTCGACGCCCCAAGTTCCGCCAGGTAGTCCTCGGCGAGCGCTCCTCGCCCCCGGACCTTGCCTACGTGAAACTGCGCGACCTCCCGGACGCCTCGAGCCCCATCCCAAAGTCCCGTCTCCAACTGCTCTTGGGTCCTGGCCTCGGAGCCAAAGCGCTCCACCAACGCCCGGAGTGCCGCGACCCGAAGAGTTGGAGAGGGCCGATCCATGAAGCTATGCAGCTGGGGCTCAACGTCGGAATCTTCAAGCTTCGTCAGCGTCAGCCGCAAGCCAAGCGAGGCGACCACTGCATCGTCGCTCGCCGCTAGCCGAGTCGACCACTCGCTCCACTTAGCGTCATCAAGGCGGAACAGTTCTCTCGCGACGGCGCGCGCTTGGCTGCGATCACCGCCTTCGAAAGCGCGGACGAGGGCCGCTTCCCCCGGGGCGCTCGATAGCTTCTTCGTCCACGCCCCAAGGACTTCGCCGTGGTCGGTTCGGGTGCGGTCCCGCAGGTACTCGGCATAGGGAAGCGCCCAAGCAAGCACGTCGTGCACCCCGAGCTCGAAGTAGCGCTGAATCAAGCCGCGCGCTTCACTCCGTACCTCTGGAACCCAATCGTTGAGTCGCACCACAAGGAATCCGAGCATCGCGCGCTCGCTCTTGTCGTTCGAATCCTTAGCCGCTCCCTCCAGGAGGCCGGTGCCCAACGCTCGAACACCCTCCTGGCGCACGTAGCCCGAACGATCGATCGAGCTCACCGCGTGCTCGACCCAAGGGGCCAAGGCCCGCGGGGACATCGAGTTCACAAGCGCTTCGGCACTCGCCCTGTCTGATCGATTCCCCCAATAGGACGCTGCAAGCCAGTCGGTCGCCCGAAGCACGAGCAGCGGACGCAGGTCGCTCACCAGCATCCCGATGCAGGCGACTACCTTCCCACGCGCTTCGGGACTCAGATCGCTTCCAAGCCACAACCGCAGCAGCTTTAGCTCGGCCATCGGGCCCAACGATTCCATGTGATCGCTCATGGCTTAGCCGCGGACGGGCCATCCTCGAGATCGCTTTGGGGCTTCATGGGGACACATGATCGGGGCAAGATGCCTCTTCATGGACGCGTGGCAGGCCGCAGGACTTAGGTCTGAGCGCTCTCGGACCCGTGGACTCTCAGGGCCTATGGAATCTCAGGGCTTCGACGGCAAAGCCCACAATACCACGCCGTCGAGCTCGGTCGGGCCGACGCGCACCGCGCCCGGGCGAGGGGGGAAGGACCGCTCCGGCCAGATCCCCACCTGCAAATAGGTGGGCTTGTACCTCGAGAAATACTCCGGCTGGACGAACTTGTCGTGTCCCGGCGAGCGCAAGTCCTTGTGGGGTTCACGAAGGGCCACCTCGCGGGTCACCAGACCGTTTTGGTCGTACACGAAGAGGCCCGAAAAATAGCCGACCGCCCCCACCGCCGCGAAGACGACCGACGCGTTGGGTGGTGCGTGAACGCCAAGGGCTCGCCCCGTGACGGACCACTCATGGGCGCGCGCCTTCATGTTGGTCCACTGCTGATGCTCCGAGGCGGACGGCGTCACGCCCGCACGCTGCTGATTGTGGCGGAAGTGAAAGCGAAGACGCGTGGACTCAGGGACCACGTGAACGTCCACTGCGGCAAGGAACGTCGTGACGACGGCCACGCCTGCGAGCAGACCGGCGCCCACGCGCGTCCGCGCCTCAACAGAAGACAAGAGCGCGCCTAACCCGAGAGCCGCAAACGGAATCGCGGGCACAAGAAAGCGGCTGTAGGCCATGAAGTCGCCCCCGGCTGTCACCGAGTAAACCGTGACCCCGAGCACAAGAGTGGCCGCGCTCAGGGCTGCGCCCACGCCAAGTCGTGCTCGTGCCACAAAGAGCCCCAGGAGACCACCCGCGAAAGCGATCCCCAGCCCAGGCATCGACAGGAACGAAGAAACGACGTAGTCGAAGCCCCGCCCCGTGGCCGCGCTGGAGAATCCAACCTTGACCCGCGCCGTGTTCGGCAGCCAGTCGCCGTAGAAGCTGTAGCGCCAGGCGACGTGAATGCCAAAGACCGCGGCGGAGATGGCGGCGCCGACGAGGGCGGTCCGCATGAGCACGCGCTTCTTGGCGAAGAGCCCATGAACGATCGCTGGCCCTAGGATGAGCGCCACGACGATCGCAGCGTCCGCCCGCATCAACGCGAGCAGCGACGCCACGAGCCCCACCACCAGGGGATGCGACGGCGTTCCGTCCTTTCGGCCGTACAGCACCCAGAAGAGCAGCACGCCCAGGGAGGCGGCCGGCATCGTCGCCATTCCGCCCGTGGCCCAAACCCCGAGGGGCGGCGCAGCCCCAAGGAGCGCAGCCGTTCCGATGAGCGCCACGGGCGTGCGCGCGAAGCGTCGCGCAGCGAGCCCGACCACGAGCACCACCATCAGCACCCCGAAGCCGATCGAAAGAACGCGGCTCAGGGTCTCTGGCGCAACTCCAAAGTCGAAACCAAGCCGCATCAGGACGGCCCAGAGGAACTCGCTGTAGCCCTCTACCGGCGGGTCCACGCCAGGGTTGTAGACCAGCCCCTCGCCCGCGTGGAAGTTGCGCGAGTAGCGAAACGTGATGTAAGCGTCGTCCGTGACAAAGTTGAAGCGATGGACGAGCCAAGCGAAGGGCGCGAACGCCACCACCAGTGCGCCCATGAAGAGTCCCAACGAGCCGTCCGTCGGTTCTTGTTCACCACCGCCCGTGACGCGGCCTTCGTCGACTGAATCGCTGCGGGTCACGCGACCCCCCAAGGGGCTGGGGCGCTAGCCGACTTCGACGCTGTAGATGTAGGGCAGGCCGCGCGCAATGCAGCGCCAGCTTTCGCCTTCATCACGGGAGAACCAGACTTCGCCAGAGGATGTTCCGATGTACACACCCAGGGGATCGTAACCATCTACGGCGAGGCATTGGCGTTTCACGGTCCACCAGCAGCGCTCTTTCGGGAAGCCCTCGGCGTGTCGCGTCCAGCTCTGCCCGCCGTCGAGCGTCTTCATCACCGCCGGACGGCCGTCCTTGGGCATCCTGGTCCACGCGTCGCTGCCGTCCATCGGGACGGTGAACGCGACATCCGGATCCGCAGGGTGGACGGCCATCGGGAAACCCGCGTCCTGGCGCTCCTCTTCGGTCTCCGGGGCCCCCACTCGGTCCCAGGTGCCCACCTCAAGGTCCATGCGATAGACGCCGAAGTGGCTCTGCATCCACAGGCGATCGGGGTTCGTCACGCCCATGGCGACCGCGTGGGGGTCAAGCGCCGCCGGGCCCTGGAGGCCGCCGTCCAGCCTCGTCCACGTCGCACCTGCGTCACGGCTCTCCAGGACGCCGCCCGTGGACATCGCCACGAACAAATGATCGGCGTCCCGCGGGTCGATCAGGATCCCGTGGAGCTTCGGCCCATCCGGCGTGTCGTCGATCCCCGGGGAGGTCCAGCGATCGAAATCCGGGTGCTCATTGAGGCCCGCCACGGGCTCCCAGGTGGAGCCGTGGTCGCTGGAGCGGAAAAGACCCTGGGGCGACGTGCCCGCGTACCAAGTGCCGTACTCCGAGGCATGGCCGGGCGTGATCGCAAAGACCTGGGAAACGTGCCGCTGCACCAGCTGGGCCGCGGTGCTGGCGGGGTCAGACTCGAACGGACTCTCGGAGGCGAAGCGCGGCGGTTCAGCCGCCTCGCTCCACGTCTTGCCGCCGTTCCGTGAGGCCATCACGGTGGGAAGGCCGTCGACTGTCCTGATGCCGGCGACGACGGAATCTCGATCCCGCGGGTCGGCGACGACGTGGAACGCGGTGCTGCCGATCCAGTGTGGCTCCGCTTCGCTGAACTCCGCCCGCTCCGCGTCACCGTCGATCGAAAAGAGACCTTTCCTCGTCCCAATCCAAAGGCGCAGGTCCCCGCGGCGCGCACGGGGCACGCGGAGCTTGTGCTTCGGGAAATCTTCGGACGACATGGCGGATCGCGGCTAGGTGGTGGCGCCCCAGGCGCGAAGCCGTTGAGCGGCCTCCTCGAGCACAGGGAACTCCTTGGCGTAGCAGAAGCGCACGAGTCCCTGGCCGGACTCCTGGCCCGTTCCGGAGAAGAACGCCGTTCCGGGCACAGATGCCACGCCTGATTCCTTCATGAGCTGCATCGCCGCGTCCTTGGCCGTCGCCGCGCCCATGCGGGAGACATCGGCTAAAACGTAATAGGCGCCCTCAGGGGTCACGGGCGCTAGCCCGATATCCGACAGGGCTCCCACGATCAGGTCACGTTTCTTGGCATAGTCCGCCCTCATCTCCTCGAAAAAGGAGTCTGGGAGATCAAAACCGGCTGCGACGCCGTGCTGAAGGGGTGTAGGCGCGCAGATGTAGAACAGATCGTGCACGAGCTTGAGGCGCTCGGCGAGCGCTGGGGGCGCCACCGCGTACCCGAGGCGCCATCCGGTGATGCTGAAGGTCTTCGAGAGGCCGAGGATCGTGACCGACCGAGCGGCCATGGCCGCTGACGTCGACGCCGGCGAGATGTGCTCGCGGCCGTCGTACGTGATGGACTCGTAGATCTCATCGGTGATGACGTAGAGGTCAAACTCCTCCGCGATGCGCTCAGCCGCGTGGATCTCCTCCCTGGACAGCATCCGCCCCGACGGGTTGGAAGGAGTGCAGAGCACAAGCCCTCGGGTCGCCGGAGTGATCGCCGCCCGAAGGGACTCTTCCGTGAGCTCGAAACCCGGGGCAGCCAGCCCCACGAACTGCGGCACAAGCCCCGCGACCTTCGCGGCCCCTACGTGATAGCCGTAGTAGGGCTCTGGGATCAAGATCCCGTCCCCTGGGTCGAAGAGGCCGTGGAGCACACAGGTGAACGCCGCCGCTGACCCGGCGGTGACGATGATGTCCGTCTCCGGGTCTGCCTCGATCCCGTTGACCCGAGCCAGCTTCGCCGCGATCTTCGACCTGAGGTCAGCGTCCCCTTCGGCGTAGGTGTAGGTGCTCCGCTGCTCCTGAATGGCGCGAATCGCGGCTTCCGCCACCGATGGCGGCGTGGGCAAATCGCAGATGCCCTGACCCAGGTTGATGGCACCCGCCGCGTTGGCCGCCTTGGTCATCGCGCGGATGTCGGACTGGGCCAGGCCCTCGAGGCGCTGATTCATGCGGGCTCTCATAGTGAGAGGATAGCGTCGATGGGGCCGCGTCGCGGCGGCCTCCTCGGCATCAACTATCCGCGACAATCCCGAACTGACGGGGTAGGCTTTCGGATATGGGCACTCCCACCATCACCAAGGCCCGCTGCGGCCCCCGCAGCGCGCATCCTCTCGCCAGATGTATCTTCGCCCTGGCGCTGCTGGCAGGGTCTAGCGGCTGCTTGTTCGGGGGCGGATCGGCCGAGGATGAGATCGATCCCAACGAGGCAACGGCGCGGGAGGCGAACTACCGCACCGAGGCTGAGCGAGCCCGGGATAGCCGCTTTGGGGACCGCCTGAGGCGCCGTACGGACCTAAGCGAGCCCGTCAGGAGCGCGTCCGAGCCAGAGCAGAAGTAGCTCCAAGTGGGCTCCCACAAAGGGACCGATCGCCGTCAGCCCCGACGCCCCCATCGTCTGCGAGCGATCGAGCCGTCGTAGGCTTTCCCCTCGTGCGCCCGGTGCACGGCGAGGCGCTTCGAGGGCCTAGGCCAGCGAAAAGGGGCGCCATGCCGCCTGCTCGGGCCCAGGCTGGTATCGAACGGGATCGTCACGGGACTCCCACGGAAATCGAGGCGAGGCGTCGCAGCTCGGGCACCGGATGTGTCGATGGGCACTCTTGCCCGGCGCATGCCGTGCTGGCCCCGTGGGAACTGTCCCTATCTGGGGCTTCTGCACGGCCACCCACCGACGTTGGGCACCCCACCCCATGCCCTCTCCCATCGATCCTAGCGACAGCGGCCAGACTCCTTCTGCGCTTCCTTCGGTGTCGTTTCAGGCCGAAAACGACGCCCACGAAGTCGACGCCACCGAGACGCTGAGCCTTGAGCAAGTGCTCACCGCGGGGGCCCGTGACTTCCAGAATTCGCTGGGCCTTGGCGCCGAGGAGGTCCTGGACTTTGAGGCCCTCGGCGAGGTGATCCACGCGACGCAGTCGGCGATGACGGGGCACGTCTCGGGCACGGAAGAGGGCAGCGATCCCGTCGCCAGCGAGGCGGAGGGCGGTGACGGACTCGACGCGGAGTACCTAGCCGCCGTCGTGGGCATCTTCGAAGACGCAGGTGGAGCTACGGACCTTGGGTCCGCGGGCCCCGACCCGTTTCACCAGGTATCGATCCTTCTCCACGCGGCTCACCTGCACCAGGGAGGCAGTCCCGAGACGATCGGGAGAAGCGTGGACGCCGTGCTCCGGGAGGTCGACCGTACGGCCGCGTTCTACTTCATCGTGCGCGCCGTGCACGATATGGCGGGCGAGCTGCCACACGCCGAGTTCGACCACTGGCTACCGGCGGCGCTCCCGGCCCTGCGCCGCGTCGCGACGCCACTCGTCGATCGACTGAGCGAGCTTTGCTGCGCTTCGACGCCCCACGGGAAAGAGGCCCTTTGGCCCTACGCCGTGGATGAGATGCTCGTCACCTTGAAGGGCAGAAGAGCGGGCCTCGACCCGCGCGTGCACGACCTCGACCAAGCGGCTCTAGACCGCGCCACGGAACGGCTCGTGGGGCTCAACGCCCTCGCCGGGCGGCGACTTGCGAGCGGCATGTTCACCCTAGACCAGACCTTCGCCCACGGGCTACTTGGCGCCCTCATGAAGACCGCCGCGCGCTCCCAGGTGGGCCCGTTGATCTTCACCGCGTTCCGCGAGAGTCCCCCGGTCGACCGCGGCGTCAGCATGTGCATGTTCGCCCACCGACAGTACAGCCCTGACCTCGACGGGCTGCTGGCCGAGCAGCTGAAGGATCTCCGGGCACCGGTGAGTGCCCAGGCCCAGTGCGCGGCCGCCTGGCTCCTCAACGGAACCATCGGAAGCATGGCGCCCGCCAGGCGCGAGGAGACCTGGGTCGGCCAAGCGCTCAGTTGGCTCGGCGAACGGGACAGCAGCCAGGACTCAGCCGCACAGCGTCAGGGCATCGAACAACTACTCACCCGCGTCACGAAGGAGCGGGACGGTCTTCGCAGGGCATGGAATAAAGAGTGCCGCCAAGCCGCCAAGTCATCCCTTAGCCAACTCAAGTCCCGATGATCAGTCAATCAAGCTGCGAGTCCCTCTGGCTCGAGTTCGCCGCGATCGTCGACAAGGCGCTCGAGACCGGCCCCGATACGGAGAGCGTGAGCCGCGATGCAGGCGCCTTCCTGGGCCAGGTTCAGCGGGCCTTCGCGGAGCACGGCAGCCAGACGGTGTCGTTGGAGATGCGCGCGAGCCTCTTCGTGTACGACGGCGTCCCGCTGTCGAGCGCTTCCATCCGCGGACGCTTCACCATCGCGTTCCTGCGGATTCTGCGCGCTGGAGGCATTGAGTTCTCCCGGGGGCTGACCGTCGAGGACGTCAAGCAGCTCGTCAAGATGGCCGTGCAGGTCGTCCGTCGAGGCATGTCCCGCGACCGACTGAGGCGCGACGAGGTGAACGCAGCGCTCGGCGGGATCCACTTGCCGGAATCCATGGATGCCGTGACCTGGGACTGGATCGACGCAGGTCCAGCGGGGAACGCCTACGCATCCGCTGGCTTCGAGCTCGACAAAGCCGACCCGATCCGGCGCGACACCGCCGAGGCCGTGGAGTCCGCCATGGAGTCAGCAGGCAACGGGCACGCCGTGAAGCTGGAGGTCGCGCGGACCGTCTCCGAGCAGGTCGTCCAGAACACGAAAAAGGGCTTCGCCGACCTGATGCACCTCGCCGAGCGGCCGGAGTTCGACGTCTTCACGGTCCAGCACTCGCTGCGCGTCTCGTACCTCACCAGCTACGTCGCCAGCATGATGGGCGCACCGCGCGAAGTCGTCGTCGAGCTCGGCGCGGCCGCCATGTTCCACGACGTGGGCAAGGGTCGTATCCCGGAGTCGATCCTCTACAAGCGCGGTCGACTCGACGATGACGAGCGAGCGATCATGCAGAGCCACCCCCAGCTCGGCGCAGACATCCTGATCAACAGTGCCGACGTCAGCGTGGCCGCCCTCGGCGCGGCCTGGGGCCACCACCACCGCTACGACGGCAAGGGCTACCCGGCGAGGCGCCCGTGGTTCGAGACCACAAAGGCCACATCGCTGATCCAGATCTGCGACGTCTTCGAGGCTCTGACCGCACGCCGCCCGTACAAGGCCCCGTACTCGCCCGGCCGTGCGTACAGCATTCTCTACTCAGACCAAGGCGCCTTCGACCCGGGGGTGCTCGCGGCCTTCACCCGCGCGATGGGCCTCTACCCTCCGGGGCGCTTCGTGCTACTCAGCGATGGACGCATGGCGCGGGTGGCCAAGGTGACGGACGTGCTCGATCGGCCGGTGGTGCGAACGCTGCCCGACGGAGCGCTGCTCGACCTCTCTGGTCAAGAGCACACGAGCCTCCACGTAGTCCGGCTGCTCGATGAGCCTGAGTTCGTGGAACTGTTGACCTCAGGCAGCGAAGGGTCCGACCTGGTGGGCCTCGCCGGCGAGCACGCAGCCGCCGCAGAGCGGGCCGAAGTAGACGCTCGTGATGAGGAGCTCGTCTTCCTTGCCATGGAAGGCCCGAAGGACGCAGGTGACGACTGCAGCCACGGCGACGACTGCCGAATGTGCTGAGCCGGCCCTGCCCCTGCGAACTTGGGGACCGCTAGCCATCCGCCAGCGCGTCCATCGGGTCCCTACTCGGTCTGCCCAGGCAGGTGCGCGGTAGCGGGAGGGCTCCAATCGCGGAGCTTCGCATGGAAGGCCACGAGGGTCTCGTACTTCACCCCGTCGCGCTCTTCGTATCCGCCTTCCACGGTCTCGATCTCCTCCATGAAGGTCGCGTCCTCGAAGTAGTAGTCACGGAAAGGACCAGAGGTGCGTCCCAGCTCCGTCACACCGAAGCCGTTGCGATCGAGCATGTCCCGCGTGAGCTGAATGTCGGCCATCGAGGACTGCACGAAGATCAGCTCGCCGCCGGGACGCAGACGATGGAACGCGTCCAGAATCAGCGAGTCGATGAAGTAGCGGCGGTTCTGCTTGCCGCTCTGGCAGAACGGCGGATTCGACACGATGAGGTCAAACTCCCCGTGGGTGTGCAACCAGTTCGCGACGCGAAGCTCAAGCCCCGTGTCGGCGCCGCAGTGACGCTCGAAGTTCTCACGGGTCGCCCCCAAAAGCGATTCGGTCACCTCGGTGGCGACAATCGATTTCGCTCCCTTGCGCTGCAGCAGGATCGTGTGATTCGCAAGACCGGCCCCAAGCTCCAGGACGTCCTTGCCCTGGATGAGATCATGGGACGCGATCATTCGGGCGAGCCACGCCCCGTGGGGCGTCGGGGTCCAGTCGTCGTCTCCCCCGCGGAGGTCCATGGCGAGCAGTTCGTCTACCGAGTTCATGCCTCTTAGTTTAGCGGCACACCCTCGGACCACGAAGAGAGTGTCATCGCGAATCGGCGGAGGGGAGCCACGCTCGCCGGCTGCCCCCCCCACCGGCGGAGCACGCTAGCCCTTGACGGATCCGAGCAGCAGCTCCGTCACGAGCTCGCTGAATCGCTTCGGATCCTTAGGCGTGGCACCTTCGGCAATCAGAGCTTGACCGTGCAGGAGCTCGGCGGCCTCGGCCAACCGCGGCGACTTCTCGTCGACACCATGGAGCTTCGTCAGGCCCTTCACGAGATCGTGGTCTGGGTTCAGCTCGAGGATGCGCTTCTGCTTCGGCATCTCTTGACCGCTGCGCTTCAAGAGCCGCTCCATGTGCCCGGACATTCCGCCGGCGTCGGCAACGAGGACCGCTGGGCTCCCCTTGAGGCGCGATGTGAACCGCACCTCGGAGATCTCCTCGTCAAGGGCGGTCTGCAGCGAGCCGAGGAAGCCTTCATGCTCCTTCTGGAGCTCTTCGCGCTTCTCCTTGGCGTCGTCGTCCTCTTGCGCGTCACCGCGATCCAGAGCGACGACCTTCTTGCCGCCATACTCCGTCAAGCGCTGCAGCATCCACTCGTCGACGGGGTCGATCAGGTAGAGGACTTCTTCGCCGTTGGCCATCACCGACTCGAGAAGCGGCGAAGCCTCCACCGTCGCCCGATCGGCTCCGGTCAGCACGTGGATGACCTCTTGGCCGTCCTTCATGCGCTCGATGTACTCGTCAAGCGTGACCTGGGCCTCGCCCTGTGAAGAGTGGAAGAGGCAGATCTTGGCAAGCTTGTCGACGTCGCCGTCGCCCGACCAGATGCCTTCCTTGATCACAGACCCAAAGGCCTCCCAGAACTCGGCGTACTCCTCGCGCTTCTTGTCGAGGAGCGACGCGAACTCATCCAGCGTCTTCTTGACGAGGCGCTTCTTGATCTGGCCGAGGCGGGGATCGTCCTGCAGCGTTTCACGGGACACGTTGAGGGGCAGGTCCGAGCACTCCACCACTCCCCGTACGAACCGGAGGAAGCTCGGAAGCAGCTCCTTACACTCCTTTTGGATGAGCACGCGGCGCACGTACAGGCTGACGTTCGACTCGCGGTTCGAGGGATCGAATAGATCCATCTGCGCCTTGGAGGGCAGGTAGAGAAGAGCCGTGT
>CALHGQ010000033.1 GCA_938030175.1 uncultured bacterium
GCCGCAGTCATGTCTTGCTAATGGATCGCTCGCGCACCGACAGGTGGGGCCAGGCCGGTGATGCGCTGGCCCGGGCGCTGCAGCTAGACCCCGGCCATCTGCGAGCCCGCCGTCTGGAGGCGTGGATGCAGGCCGAGGAAGGAAGCCTCGACTCGGCGACGAAGAATCTCTTGCGCTGGATCGAAATCGCCGACGGCGATCCTCGCGTCAGCCGAACGGAAGCGGTCGAGGCTCGACTCGATCTTGCGCTGCTGTTCCTACTCGACGGTGAAGACAGTCGGGCGGAACGATTGCTCGACGACCTCGAGGGCGAGGAGCGAGGGCGGGCCCGGCGTCTGACGCTGCTTGCCGTCGCACGGCAGGAGGCAGGGAATGAACTCGGGGCGCTCGACGCAGCGCTGCGCGCCCAGGGTGCCGCTGGGGGATCTGCGCTGCCGTTGGTCCAAGAGGCGCTCTTGCAAGAGCTCTTCCTAGGGAATCCGGAGGCTGCCGAAGAGCGTTGGCGCGCTGTCGCGGACCTCGGCGACGATACCACGGACATTGCCGACCTTGTGCGCGGCCTGAGGGCCCGCGTCCGGCTTGAGAGGGCCGCGGCCGCGGAGAAGGGGTCGGAAGCTTCCTCTTCCGGTCCTGCTGCGGGGCTCCCTGCAGGGTCCACTGACGGGACCCCACCGGGAACGGCCCCGGGCGCTGGGGCGTCCGGCCCTGAGCCCTCAGGGGCGGCTACGCCCGTCGAGGAGCCCCTTCCATGAAGGCCGTCATTCAGCGCGTTTCGAGGGCGTCTGTGAGCGTCGAAGGCGAGATCGTAGGCGAGATCGGCTACGGGGCTCTCGTGCTGCTAGGGATTCTCCAGGGGGACACCAGCCAGGAGGCTGCCTGGATGGCAAAAAAAGCCGCGGAGCTGCGTTTCTTCGAAGATGTTGGCGGGCGAATGAATCTATCGCTTGTCGATCTGACGCGCGGAGGCACAGCATGTGGTGTGCTCGTCGTCAGTCAGTTCACGTTGGCGGCCGACGGCAAGAAGGGACGGCGGCCCTCCTTCGATCAGGCAGCGGCACCCGAGGACGCGGAACCACTCTACGAGGAGTTCTGCCAGCGCCTCCGTGACGCAGGACTCACCGTCGCGCAGGGGAAATTCCGCGCGATGATGGAGGTTGAACTCGTTAACCAAGGGCCCGCTACGTTCGTTCTCGAGCGACCTCCCATGACCGACTAACGAGGCCAACAGGGCGCATCGTGAATCGTCACGCGAACTCGGGTTGACGGATCGTCTTCCGAGTGCGAGCATCTAGAGAGCAACCCGCTCGGCCCTCTCCTCTCCATGGCCAGTGCTAGCAGAGTCCCCACCTTCTGCGTACGTATCATCGACTCTGTTTGGCCTCCGAAACGCCGTTCTCAATGCCTGACGAAGATTCAAGAACCATCACCAAGCGCGAGTTGGTGAATCGAATCGCCGACGAAACGGGGCAGACCAAAGTGGTCGTCCGTGATGTGATCCAGAAGTTCCTCGACTCTGTGATCGACGAACTGGTCGACGGCAATCGACTTGAATTTCGCGACTTCGGTGTCTTCGAAGTCCGCGAGCGTCCGGCGCGGGTTGCGCAGAATCCCCGCACGCTGGAGAAGGTCCCTGTGCCTGCCAAGCATGTGGTGCGGTTCAAGGCCGGCCGCATCATGCGCGAGCGAGTTTGCGACGAGATCGTAGCGGGCGGTGACGGTGCGGGCGGCGGCAAGTCGAGCGCTGCATCCGCGCGTGGCGGCATGAACGGCTCCTCGAAGGGAGCCCCGACGGGCAGCACGAATGTGAACGGTGCAGCTGCTGGCACTGCAGGCGAGCAAGGCCGAGACGCCAACGAGGCTGAGAAGGGCAAACCTTCGCCGCCGACGCCGCCCCCGGCGAAGCCTGGTTCACCCTTCTAGGGGCTGGCTTCGGCTGGGTTTGCCTTGGCTGGGTTTGCCTTGGCCAGGTTCGCTCTGACTCCTCACTGGGGGACACGAACGCCGGAATGGCCAGCGGCCGACCGGGAGTGCACAACGAAAACGGCGGCCTGCGCGAGCTATCGCGCAGGCCGCCGCTTTTTCTTGGGCGCGTCGGAGGCGACTCTTCTAGGAAGCCGCCGGAGCCCCCGCGGCCTTGGCGGCCGCGGTGAGCGCCTGCGTGACGTCGGCCACGAGATCGTCCTCATGCTCGAGACCCACCGAGAGGCGAACCAGGCCGTCGGCGAGGCCGGCTGCGCGACGGATCTCGGCCGGGATCGACGCGTGTGTCATGCTGGGCGGCACCTCGACGAGCGACTCGACGCCGCCAAGGGACTCGGCAAGAGTGAAGATCTTGGTGGTCGACGCGAACGCGTTTGCGGCCTCGACGCCGCCCTTGAGTTCGAATGAGAGCATGCCTCCGGGCTGGGACATCTGCGCCTGGGCGATCTTCAGCTGGGGGTGGTTGGGGAGTCCCGGGTAGATCACGCGATCCACGAGCTCGTGCTCGCTCAGGAACTCGGCGACCTTGGTGGCGTTGGAGCAGTGGCGGTCCATGCGCACTCCGAGGGTCTTTGTGCCGCGGAGGACGAGGAATGCGTCGAGGGGAGCCAAGCAGCCACCCACCGCGTTCTGGTAGAAGGCGAGCTCCTCGCGGGTCTTCTCGTCGCGCCCCACGAGGGCGCCACCGATCAGGTCGGAGTGGCCGCCGAGGTACTTCGAGAGCGAGTGCAGCACGATGTCGGCGCCGAGCTCCAGAGGGCGCTGGAGATAGGGGGTGGCGAACGTGTTGTCGACCACCAGCTGCGCCGTGCCCGAGTTCTTGGCGATTTCGGCGGCCTTGGCGATGTCCGTCAGGTTCAGGAGCGGGTTGGAAGGCGTCTCGATGTAGACGTACTTCGTCGTCGGGCGCATCGCCTCCTTGATCTTGTCCGGGTCGGTCGTGTCCACGAACGAAAACTCGATGCCGTAGCGCTCAAACACCTTCGTGAACATCCGGTAGGTACCACCGTAGAGATCGTTGCCCGCGACAACGTGGTCACCTGGGACGAGCCGGTCCATCAGGGCGTTGGTCGAAGCGAGACCAGAGGCGAAGCACAGGCCCCAGTTTCCGTTCTCGAGCGAGGCCAAGTTCTCCTCTAGAGCCGTGCGCGTTGGGTTGGAGGTACGCGAGTACTCGTAGCCGTCACGGGTGACCGTCGGTGCGTCCTGGGCGTAGGTGCTCGTGAGGTAGACCGGCGTCATCACGGCGCCGTTGCGGGGATCCGGGCCTTGACCTGCGTGGATGGCACGGGTTTCGAAACGGGCGTCTTTCGGAAGGGAGTGAGACATGGGCTCGGAGGGAGACTCGGAAGTGGAACTCTGTGGGTGATTCGAGGGGGCGCTTCCGCGGCATGCTTCGGCGACCTTCGGGCGCGCGTAGTGTACCGGGAGGGAGCGCCGGATCGCTGATTCGACTGGTCCAAGCGCGGGCGGGCCGCAGCAAGTGGGTAGGATGGGGCCCCGAACGATGTCTCTCGGTCGTTCCCCCCGCTCATGGAGCCGTCCCCCCTCGCTATCCGCCCGCCGAAGCTCGTGATCTTCTGGCGCGCCCTTTTGAGCCTAGCTCTGCTATGGCTTGCCGTTGCCTTCGTGGTGCCGGGTGCTCGCCCTGACTGGTCGGCGCCGTCCGCCCAGGACCCCGCCTGGGGCTGGGACGAGACCATGCACGCGGAGCTGCCAGCCGTCCAGATGCTCTTGCACACGCGGCGCGGTGAGTGGTACGAGGCGATGGAGGTGGTGCATGAATGCGATCGCTACCCGTTCGCCTACCCCATGGCCCTCGCGGCATGGCAGGGCATCTTCGGGGTCAGTCAACGTACCGCCAGGCATCTAGGCACGGTGCTCTTTGCACTGCTCGTGTGGCTGGCGATGCGTCTCAGTGCCCAGCTCGTACGCCCGGAGCGTCGGTTGGACACGGCGCTGTTCGTGGGGCTTGCGGCCGTGTCCGCGCCGCTGGCTCGGCGCTATGCCCCGACGCTCTTCCTGGAAATCCCAGCCCTTGTGCTGATCGCTTGCTCGCTGAGCGCATGGATCGCACGTCGCCGCGCGGAGCTCGGCACAAAGCGCCGCGTGGGCCTCGACCTTCTCGCGGGTCTCCTCATCGCGGCGACGTTCTTCACCAAGTTCAACTACGCGCTGCTCCTCGGCATCGCGCTGGGCCTCGACGCCTTGATCGAGCTTGGCCGCGCCAAGGGCCACCGTGGAACCTGGGTTTCGTTGCTCCGTACCTCCCTCCCGCTCGCCGTTGGGCTCGTGTGGTGGTTCCTACTGCCACTCCCGCTGGGCGCCGAGGTCGCCGCCGAGCACCGCGCGGACTTCCTAGAGTTCGTGACGGGCAACACGGAGATGAAAATGGAGCGGTGGAGGCGTAACACGAACTGGTTGGTGGGGATCGTCCCGCACTCCTTCCTCTTCGTCGGCCTTGTCGGGCTGGGGGTGACCTTCCTCCTGCGACGCCGCTCGCGGGCCGGCTTGACCCTTGGGCTCAGCCTGATCGCCTTTGTGGTGCCGGTCGTCAATCACCCGTTCCAATTGGATCGTTTCCTGCTGCCGGCAGCGCTTGTGCTTTGGATTGTGGGTGGCGCTGGGGCGGCCATGTGCCTGCGGAAGTCGCCCTGGGTCTTCACGGCCTGCGCCATCGGGCTCGGCATTGCCTGCGCGAAAGTGCCCGTCATCAAGACGGCCGTGTGGGTGGGCTTTCCACTCTGGGAGGAAGGCAACCCCATCCGCGAGTTCCAGGAACACCACGTCGGCACAACGCTCAGTCTCTTCGGCCCACCCGCGTCGAACGGGCTCACGCGCGACGTGCACGAGGAGTTCATGGACTTGATCGCCGAAGGCGTGGGCCCCGAGGACTCCGTGGGGTGGCTCGGACAGTCCTCTGAGATCTCGCCCGCTTCGCTGCACCTCGGGCTCTTGGAGCGCGGCGGGTCATCCGAGCGCTTTTTGGAGTACGCTCCGGGACCGATGGACATCGAGCTCCTGCCATCGAACGTGCAGGTTGACTTCTCCCAAGAACAACTAGTGGCGTACGCCCGCACTTTTGATCACGTGATCGTTGCCGACGGCGGCGACCTCATGGCGCGCAAGGGGCGTGCGTGGATCCCCGGAGCTTGGCATCAACCGTTGCGCAGCTGGCCCGAGGCCGAGTGGCGAACGTTGGGGTCTGTTGTGGTCAACATGTTCAGTCGGGGTGCCCTGCCCGTGACTATCGAGTTGGTGAGCGTACCCAAATGAGCGGCGAGTTCGGAGAGAGAGTCGAGCGCGAGCGCGAGGCCCGCGTGGAAGGGTACGCCGCCGGTGTACTCGAACTCGATGACGTGCTTGGGCTGATCGCGGATCGCGCGGTGAGCTCGCTCGGCCGACGGTGTTTGGCCCTCATCGTGCCGCGCGCCGAGGATGAAGCGCGCTTTGCGCTCGCTCGCGTCACCGAGATGATGGCGCTCGCCAAGCACGACGCCGAGCCACCGATGGCGGGCGTGACGGATCCCAGTCCGGACAGCGACGACGGCCGACTAGACGAGAGCAAGATCGCGTCGATCCGTGACTTCCTAGACGCCAACCTTCGGATCAAGAAGTGGGCCGCTTTCTACGAAGTGGAGGCCCCACACCTCGCGCGGCTGATGGCCGCATCGCCGGATACGAGGCCGCTTCTTGAAAGGGTCGAGCGCGTCGTCGACGAGCGCGGACGTGTCCGGTCGGACGCCTCGGGCAAGCTGGAGCGTTTGCGACGGCAAATCTCTTCGCTGTCGTCCCAGGTGGACGAGATCATTCGCAACGTCGTCGCGCGCGGGGACGTGCGCCCGTACCTCTCGGACAACTCGGTCCACCGCCGCGCGGGTCGGCCTGTGTTGGCGGTCAAGGCCAAGAGCTCGGGTCGCGTGAAGGGCCTCGTGCACGATCGCTCGCAAACGGGGGAGTCGGTCTTTATCGAGCCCGCGGGTGCGGTGGAGGTGGGCAACCGGTTGGCGGAGGCTAAGGCGGACGAGCGCCGCGAAACAGAGCGGATCCTGATCGAGCTTTCCAAGGTCCTGCTGGAGGAGCGAGCGACGATCGACGGCGCTGCTCTCCGCGTGGGCGAGTTGGAGGTCGCCCTCGCGAGTGCGCGCTGGGCCGCGGATACCGGCGCGCGTAGTGCACTACAGCCCGGGGACGAAGGCGCCAACGCCGGCCTGCTCCTGCGGGCGGCTCGGCACCCCCTGCTGGTGGACCAAGTCAAGCGAGGCGAGTTGGAGGAGGTCGTGCCCATCGACCTGCGACTCGGCGTGGAGTTCGACATGCTCCTGATCACCGGTCCAAACACGGGCGGCAAGACCCTCGCGCTCAAGACCGCCGGACTCTTCGCGCTGATGACGCGCTGCGGCCTGCCGGTGCCCGCGCTCGACGGGACTACGGTCCCGCTCTACGACGGCGTCGTGGCGGACATCGGCGATGAGCAGGAGATCCGTCAGAATCTCTCTACGTTTGCTTCGCACCTCGTGCGGGTTCGCGACGGCCTTGAGCGCGCCGGGCCGAACACGCTTGTTCTGCTCGACGAACTCGGGGGCGGCACGGATCCCGACGAGGGCGGCGCGCTCGGTACCGCGATCCTTGAGAGACTCCTGACGCTTCGGGCTCCGACGCTCGTGTCGACCCACATCGGCAAGCTCAAGGAGTTCGCGTACCGGCATGCGCGCGCGGAGAACGCGTGCGCCGAGTTTGACCACGAGACACTCAGTCCGAAGTACCGGTTGATGCTGGGCACGCCTGGGGAGTCCTGCGCCCTGATCATCGCGCGGCGTATTGGGCTGCCCAACTCCGTTTGTGATGTGGCCCAGGTCCGGCTCGACCGGCGTGAGGGCGAATTGGAGGACCTGATGAAGGACGTGCGCTCCGCGCGTATGGCCGCGGAAGAGACCCGACTGGGCGCCGAGGAGGAGCTGGCGAGCGCGCGCGAGCGCTCGCGTAAGGTCGACGAGCGCGAGCAAGCCTTGGAGGAGCGCCTCGAGAAGCTGGAGGCCGAGGCCCAGAAGGGCATCGAAGAAAGGGTCCGCGACGCGATGAAGACCCTGGAGCGCGGCCGCCGCGTCGTCGATCAGCTGCCACCCCAGGCGAAGAAGGAGATGGAGGAGACCCTGGACGTCATGGAGTCGCAGCTGACCGGCGCGACGTTGACGGAACGCCGCGAGGCATTCATCGCTACGCTGGGCAAAGGATCGCTCGTATTCCTGCCGCGCTACCGCCAACGGGTCGTGGTGCACAAGGTCGATCGCGAGAAGCGCGAGGTCGTGGCGAAGCTGGGCTCGATGAAGGTCAAGGTTTCGTTTGACGAAGTCACTCCCTACGAGAGTCTTTGAGCTCTGACCCCTATGCTGGGGTCGTGGCAAACGTTCCCCATATTGCATTCCTCAGCGCACTGGCCCTCGCCGGAGTGCTCTCGCTCTCCGCGTTCTCAGGCCCATCCCAAGTCGAGTCGAGCTCGGACTTCGCGGCGGTGGCGAGGCCTTTCCTCGACAAGCACTGCGTGCGCTGTCACAAGGACCCGACCGCGGAGTCCAAGTTCTTGGATCTTGTGTCCCCGGACTCCGTCGTGTTCTCGGAGGACGGCGACTCCGATGCCGTTGGGACACCTGACTGGGGCTGGCTGCTGGAGCAGGTCGAGTTTGGTGACATGCCCCCTCCTGGGGAAGCGGCGCCCACGGCGGACGAGAGGGCAGCCTTCGTTGACTGGCTGCAGAGCGAACTCGGGGACGAGGAGAGCGCCGAGCCGCTACCGTTCCCAAGGGGAGGGCTGCGCAGGCTGACCGCGTTCGAGTATCAGAACGCGGTGTTCGATATCCTGAGGGTGCGCGTCGACCTCAGCCGGGTGCTACCTGAAGACGCGGTTGGCCATAGCTTTGATCACGTGGCCTCGGCCCAATCCTTGAGCGAAGTGCACTTCGTGCGCTACCTCGAAGCGGCAGAGATCGTCGCTGAGCGTGCGCTTCCGATAGCGCTTCTCGATGGAGCGGCGCGCAAAGAACGCCACTTCTCCGATCAACTCAACGGTGGGCGCGGTGTGAGCAATGGGCGTCGGCTTTGGACCAACGGAGAGATCGAGACGATCAGCTCCCTCGCTTGCGGCGGGCGCTATCGCGTCCGCGCAGAGGTGTATGGGGTCCAAGCGGGCCCTGACCCATGTCGCGCGCAGCTCGTGGTGGGGGACGCCGTTTCGGAGGAAGTGTTCGACGTGTCCGCAACGGACGAGGGGCCGCAGATCATCGAAGCGGAGCTGTACACCGAGAGCGTTGATGAGCTGACGGTGGGCGTGCGCTTCGTGAACGACTACTACCGAAGAGCCACCGACGAGCGGCCGGCCGAGGACCGCGACTTCGTTGTGCGCTGGATCGAAGTGGAGGGGCCGCTTGACGGTGGAGAGCCGACACCGTTCATGCGACGCTTCGGCTGGGACGAGGAGTCGGAGCTCCCTCTCTTGGAGCGCGTGGGCCAGTGCGCGGAGCTGCTTTGGCGGCGCCCACTGGCGTCGCGCAAGCGGCCCCAGGCATCCGACGAGATTTCGGACGCCGTCCTTGCGGATCTCCTCGAGCTGTCGTCGGTCGATGAGTCGCCGGGGCATCGGATGCGTTCTGCACTGGTGGGGATCCTGGCGTCTCCTCGGTTTCTGTTCTTCACGGAGACCGGAGTAGCGCAGCAGTCCCCTGACGAGCGGCAAGGAGTCGACGTCGACTTCCATACTTGGGCCTCGCGCGTCGTGTCGTTCCTTTGGCGATCTGTCCCCGACGCTGATCTCAGGCGGTGGATGCGAGAAGGTGAACCGGCGAACCTGGCTGAGTTCGCGAAGGAGCTGCTCGCGGATCCGCGCGCCGACCGCTTCGCCGAGTCCTTCGTTGACCAGTGGCTTCAGCTTCGCGCAACGGAGCACAAGCGCGCGGATCGCGGTGTGTTCCCTGACTTCGACGACCGGCTACGGCTTTCGATGCGCGAAGAGACCCGGCGCGTCTTCACTGCTTCGCTCCGGGAACGACGCAGCCTTTGGGAGTTGATCGATGGGACGGAGACCATTGTCAATCGGCGCTTGGCGGAGCACTACGGATTGACGGCCGATGCCTTCGGCGCCGCCGTCGGCGGTGAGGGGCGGCTGCCGCGAGGCGGGGAGTGGTTGCGCGCTTCGCTCGCTGGGACGTCGCGTCGGGGTCTTCTCGGGCACGGTTCGATCCTCTTCGGTACCAGCGAGGCGACGCGGACTTCGCTCGTGAGCCGCGGGCGCTGGGTCTTGGACGTCCTGCTTGGCAGTGCTCCGCCTCCGCCGCCGCCGGGTGCCGACAATCTCGCGCCGTTGGGCAAGGGGGCGAAATTACTGTCGATTCGGGAACGAATGGAAGCCCATCGCGCGGACGCCACATGCGCGGCCTGCCACGCTCGGATGGATCCGATTGGATTCGGGTTGGAGCGCTTCGACGCCGTAGGGAAAGAGCGAGCGTCCGATGACCTCGCTGCCCTCGATCTTGTGGGGGTCCTGCCGGACGGGAGGGCCTTCGATGGACCGGTCGAGCTTGTTGCGATTCTGCGCGAAGAGGACCGTTTCCTTGAGGCGCTTGCGGAGCGGCTTTTGGTCTTCGCGCTCGGTCGTGGTTTGGAGCGCGCCGACCGTGCGGCGGTGCAGAAGATCCTCGCCAGCCTCGATCCGGATCACCCGACCCTCGAGGCCATGATCCTTGCGGTAGTACAGCTGGACGAATTCACGCACATGGTTTCCCATGGGACAGAGCCTGACGCGGGCGCGGACGCGGGCGCGGAGCAACAAAGATGACTGACGAATCCAAAGCAGTGGAAGTACCGGCCTCCTCCCTGGCAGGGAGTGGACCGCGAGTCGCTTCGATGCAGATGCCGCGTAGGACGGTGCTGCGTGCGGCGGGGGTCGCGATGGCGCTTCCTATGTTGGAGGCCATGGGGCCCGAGACTCGCTCCCCCCGGCGTCTCGTTTACGTGTACGTGCCGAACGGCGTCAAGCTCGACGAGTGGAGAGAGGAGCTTCCGGTCCTGCCGCAGTCCAAGGAGGAAGAAAAGAAGCACCGCCGGCATGGTCCGCGGCTGGCACTCGGAGATCATCGCGGCGAAGAGTTGCCAGAGCTTTTGAGGCCGCTGGCGCCGATCAAGGGGCAGACGCTGCTCCTCCGAGGGTTGACGGCTGACAAGGGGCGAGCGAACGGCGATGGGCCAGGCGACCACGCGCGCGCGGCCGCTGCGTTCCTAACGGGTGTGCAGCCATTGAAGACAGAGGGGCGCGTGCGGCTCGGTGTGTCGGTGGATCAGGTCGCCGGGCGAGCTGCGGCCGGCGCCACGCGAATCCGTGCGTTGACCCTCGGGCTAGAGCGTGGACTTCAGTCTGGGCAGTGCGACTCCGGCTACGCCTGCGCTTACTCCGGGCACATCTCGTGGGAATCAGCAGAGGTGCCCGCGGCCAAGGAGGTGCGGCCCCAGGCGGCGTTCGACAGGCTGTTCCGAGGCGGGGATGCGGGGTTGAGTGCAGCGGAACGCAACGATCGCCGGCTACGTCGACGGAGCCTGCTCGACTTTGTCCGCAGCGACGCCAAGGCGCTACGCAAGAGGCTCGGCGCGGCGGACCGAAACCGGATCGATGAGTACGAGACCGGGCTTCGGGAATTGGAGCGCCAGCTGAGATTCGAGGACTCTGCGCATGTCGCCAGCGTGCCGGACGAGGCAAGACCAGAGGAGGAAAAGCGAACCTTCGCGGAGGCGTCGAACCTGATGGGGGAGATCCTGAGCCTCGCGCTCGAAGCCGACGTCACGCGCGTCGGCACGCTCATGTACGGGAACGAGGGTAGCGGACGCCGCTATCGGGAAATTGGAGTCAGCGACGGGCACCATGGACTGAGCCATCACGCGGGCGACGAAGAGAAGCTTGTGGCGATCGGCAAGATCAACCGGCTGCACATGGCTTCGTTCGCCGCGCTCGTGCGGTGCCTCGCGTCGAAGAAGAGTCTCGACGGTTCCCTGCTCGACGACACGATGCTCGTTTACGGCAGCGGCATCGCTGAGGGCAACCGCCATGACCACCACGACCTGCCCATCGTGTTGGTGGGTGGGCGCAATACGGACATACGTGGCGACCGAACCCTCGTCGTGGCGAGGGAGACTCCGCTGAACAATCTGCACGCGGCTTTGCTCGAGCGGATGGGGGTCACGAAGGGGCACGTCATGGGGGACGCAACCGGCGTGCTCACCGGGTTGGCCTAACCGCTTTCGTACTCGCTGGAATTGCCTCAAGAGACGCGCCGTCTCACCCGAAGACTTATCTCGTACACGTGCCGCTGAGGAAGCGAATGGCACAGTGTCTCCACCATGATGGACCCCGCAAGAGATGATCAATCGGTCGAGACCGACCCCCTCCTTGTATCTCTGCGCGAAGACGGCGGCTACGGCCCCTCGCTTGAGGATGTAGGCCCCATTGATACGCTTCTGGTCCTTGGTGGTGGTGCGATGCGCGGCATGGCCCACATCGGGGTGCTGAAGGCCCTCGACACCCTTGGGATCAAGATCGACGGAATCGTGGGGACGAGCATTGGATCGCTCATTGGGGCCATGGTGGCGGGGGACGCCTCCACCGCGGAAATCGAGGAGCTGCTGCCCAACCTCGCGAAGGACGACTACTTCCAGCTCAACCTGATGAAGTTCCTGCGGAAAGGACTTCGCGCGCCGAGCATGTACAGCGGTACGACGTTCCGCCGGAGCCTGGAGAAGCTCATCTCCGTGGAGTCGTTCGACGACCTCAAGATGCCGTTCTTCTGCAATGCGGTTTGCTTGGAGACCCGCGGCCCGGTGTTCTTCGGCACTCGCGGGTTCAGGGATATCGGCGTTATTGACGCTGTTTACGGCTCCTGCGCGCTCCCTGCGGTGTTCGAGCCCTTGGAGTGGAAGGAGCGGCACTACATGGACGGCGGCATCACGGATGCTCTGCCTCTGCGCTTTGCCAAGCTGCTCAAGCCCAAGCGCATCATTGCGGTCGATCTGACCGTCAAGCCCAGCCATCGGCCCCCGAAGTACCGGGCCCATGCGATCTCCACCTTCTTCCGGGCGTTCGACATCATTGAGAACGTCCTGACGGAGCAGATGTTGCACATGCACGTCACCCCGGAGGTGTGCTTGATCCAGCCGAAGCTCGTGGAGATGGATCGGTTCGATTTCGACCGTATCGGTGAGCTCGTGGAAGGGGGAGAGCGGGAAGCGCTCCGGGTCCTCACTTCCCATCCGCTGACGCGCGACCTCATCGACCCGGAAAACTTTTCCGACGGGATGGCGTCTCCGGTGCTTCCGCCCGAGTTCGTCAGTCTCCACATCGATCCTTCCGTCTGTATCGGGTGCTCCATGTGTGAGATGACCTGTGAGACTGGGGGCTTCCTGGGGCGCGGCGAGATCGCGACGGTGTTGAAGCCCGACAACTACGAGTGCACCCGCGACCAGGCGTGCGTTCGGAGCTGCCCGACCGGAGCCATCCGGCTCGGCAACCTGTAGGCAGCGTCGCACGGAGCGCGGAAGGGACTTCCTACGCGCCGCTCGCTCCCAGCCGCGACTCTGCTCGCTCGGTTCTAGGGGTCCTCCCTCAAGGTGAGACCGGGGCGCTGGTCGATAGGGGAGTGGCTACGTCCACAGCCGTCACTTCCCCCGTGACGCAAGGACGCTAGCGCCTGCTTAACTCCCCAACGCGCAGCGTTCTACGCGCGCACGATCCCCGTATTTACGACCGATGGCCTTTCAACTACTGGGCGTCCCCGCCCGCGTGCTCCCCGCTGCTTTTGGCGTTGCCTTGCTCGTCGTTTCCTGCTCTAGCTCGTCCGATGGAGACGGCGTAGAGGGGGATCAGATGGCGGCCAGCGTGGTCCAAAACCTCACGGTGGATCCGGATGGCCGCACGGTCTCCGTGGACATCGCTGGTGCGACTGGGACCGTGACGGCCGGCGCTGTCGAGGCATCGTCGGGCCAGTTGCCCGTGAGCGTCGTCCGCACAGGCGCCTCGGTTGCGATCGAGTTTGACGCGCGCGTCACGCCGGAGCACCAGGTGCGGATTTTGGGCGTGGAAGGCGTTGCCGCCGGTTGGCGGGACGTGACCACGTCGGATGAGCGTCAGGTTCAGCTCGCTGTGCTCAACGCAACGCAGGACACCTCGGACGCAGAGCTCGGGGGAGACACGATCGAGGCGAGCTTCTACGGTGGTCCGCGCGTTGTGCAGAGCCAGGTGGAGGACCTCGCGAACTGGACCCTCACCGTCGAGGGGCTCAACATGAACCTTGTCGGTTCTACGGTGGACTTTCAGTCGGGGACGCAGATCGCGACGTTGACGCTCGGGCCCCAAGCGAGCCTCTACGCCAACTTCTCCATCAGCATCGACGCGGAGGCTGTCTCTGCCGTCGCCATCAACCCCGATGTGGTTTCCGCTGTTGCGACGGGGGACTCGGTCCCGCCGGCCCTCGAGGGCGCTTCGCCGGTCACGCAGAACCTGGACGCCCTGGCCAACGGCGACGAGCTCGGCAGGACCGTTGAGTTCGACTTTGGCGAGCCCATCAACCCAGTATTCGGCGCTCAGCCCTCCAACTTTTCCGTGGTGGACCACCCGGATGCAGTGGGCATGACGTCCATCACGCGTGTGTTGCTCGACCCGTTGGATCCGACCCTCGTTCGCGTGCTCTTCAGCCGACCGGTCGTGCCCGGGCTCGACCAGATCGCCGTGGATGGCGTCGTGGACGCCCACGGCAACCCGTTCCCTGCGCAAAGCGTCGCAGTGGAGAACCTCGCCCCTGTTCCGAACGCCTTCCAATCCGTCGAGTTCATCACCCGTGAGGGGCTGAACAACGACTCCGTGGTCGCGGTCCTAGACCAGGCCATCGACCCCGACACCGCGGACCTCGACACGCGCTGGACGCTGGAAGTGGACAGCGTCCCCGTGGACCTGACGACCCAAGAGATCAGCTACGAGCTCTCCACGAAGACGGTCACGATCGATCTAGACTTCGACGCGGTCAACGGCACCACGGCTGACCTCGCTTCGGTCGGCGGCGTTGACATCGACGGGGAAGACTTCTCCGTGGCGGCCGCCCAGGTCACCGCGGCCGGCGACGCTGGGGCCCCCGTGCTCGAAGAAGTGGTTCAGAACCGCCTGGTGGATTCGGAAGGCACGACGGTCGACGTCGAGTTCTCCGAGGCGCTCGACGTGATCACCGCCACGGACACGGCGAACTACACCTTCTCGCCGGCTATCACCGTCGACGGCGCCATGCTCGTCGATGGCTCCACCGTGCGCCTTGAGCTTGCGAGCGTCGCGGTCCCCGGCGACGTCACGCTGACCGTCGCGGCTGCCGTGACGGATCCCGCCGGCAACGACCTCGGGGCGCCGGTCGGACCGGAGGTCCTCTCGTCGACCGATACGTTCGCTCCGCTGCCCTCGGTGGCGGCGGCCCGCGCCGTCGAAGGTCTCGACAACGACGTCGTGACCG
>CALHGQ010000034.1 GCA_938030175.1 uncultured bacterium
TATGTTTGTTTCAAAATGTGAAAATCAATCATGAACTACTGATTAGTTAGGTTTGAAAGGAATGATGTGTAAGCTAATACACAAAGCGAGCGGTGCAATCAACTTTCGTGAAACACATGGTTAATGAACTCAATATTCGCATGTTGAGGAAATGAAATTGCACATGTTAATATACTATATCCATATTAAATTAAACATAGGCAATATTTATACAAACACAGATGTTTTAAATAAAACCAATTGAAGATTCAATTTTAATATAAAGAAATAATGTAAAAGCCGTAAATAGAGAAAAAAAACATATATATGTTGTCTGTATTTAATGATTGTTAGAGCAAGGTAAGAGCCAAGAACTCGCTATAAATCAATTAATTAATCAGAATCAAGGAAAACACACTGTAATTGGAAAAAAGTTTTTTGAGTAATTGAAATAAATTAAAACAAATAAATGTAACTGAAATAAATAGCAAGTATGTAAACTACAATGCTACAATGAAAACATTTTCATTGTAATAGTAGCTAAACATGATTTGGTAATGATACAATTAATATAAACACCCCATGATGACGAGAGCGGGCCGACCCACCCTCGGCCCGAACTCGGACAGCAAGAGATGCATCTGGTCCGTGCCGTAGCCGCCCACTCCGAGGTGGAGAACATCGAGCGCAGGCGTCCGCTCCCGTAGCAAAGCCTCCGTCAGGGGAGGCAGCCAGAAGGCAGGCTCGGCGTGGCCCTCGACGTAGGAGTCGCCAAGAAAAAGAACCTTGGCGTTCCCGTC
Organism: uncultured bacterium; assembly: GCA_938030175.1. Classification (GTDB taxonomy): domain Bacteria; phylum Planctomycetota; class UBA1135; order UBA1135; genus Saltatorellus. Next base: position 780 of record CALHGQ010000034.1, read on the forward strand.
CTCGCAGAGCCGCGACTCCGTCTCGGGCAGAAGCCCACGGGGGTTCGTCTCGGTGATCGGCCCCTGGGTCCAACCCAAGAGCGGGTGAATTCGCTCCGGCGCGATCTTCGCGCAGTAGGTATCCCATCGCCCCGCCAGGATCCAGAAGTCGTCGCTACCTAGCTCGTGGCCGTAAAGCGGCGGCCGCCGGTAGATCGAGTCCTCGTAGCGAAGTGAGAGGCGGACCTGGAGCTCCCGAAACACCGGCGCGAGCGCGTCCGAGACCGCTGCGATGACGATCGCCAGCAGCAACAGGTGAAGGGGATCCATGACCAGAACTTAGCAAAGGTCAGGGGCCTCGGCGCGAGGTACCCCGTCGCAACACGGGTACGGTGCCGCGTCACTCCGCCGATGAGTCGCCCAGTTCGATCTTCACTGGAGCCGTGACGCCCCCGGTGATCTCAACGGACATGCGAGCGACTCGCCCGCCGGCGGTTCTCGCCACGAGCTCGTACTGCCCCTCCGGCAGGATCTCTGAGGTGTGGGTCTCCCCCATCGGCCAGTGCTTCTCCAAACGAGCCCCGCCGAGGTTCAAGATCGAGTCCTGGTGATAGAGGGTCTCGGGTCTTCTCCCTGGACGCTCAAGGGTCAGCTCGACCGATCTGGCGGTCCAGCTCAGGTAGCCGTCTTCGGAGGCGTTCGGCCAGTTTGGGTGGCTAGCAATGACCTGTTCCTTGTCTTCCGGTAGCGAGGTGCCGGTGACCGTGACCTCGAGCCTGCCGCCAACCCGTAGCGCAAGATCGACCTCTCGGGTGCTGCCCGCCACAAGCTCGACCGCAGCTTCTGCGCGTCCGAGCTCCCTCGGAGACATGAGGACACCGTGGTACGTATCTACGCTGGGCGCGCCCTGTGCGATGACCCGATAGAGGCCCGGTGGCACCTCGAACAAAAAGGGTGTCTGACCAAAGTAGGGATCGAGAGACTGCACGATCACCCCGGTTCGCTGATCCTCTACGTAGAGATCGATCGACGGCTTTCCGTTGCTTGCCGATCCTGCGTCCCAGCTCAGGTTCACCCTAAGCCCAGCGAGCTCGACGGGCACTCCAGCACGAACCTCCAGCTCTTGGCGCCCGCCGTCCGGGTCGACCACAACGTGCTGCGGTGTTCCGTTGAATGGACCTCCGTAGGCTGTGACCCAGAACTCACCGCCGCGGGGAAGCTCGTAGAGGATCTCATTCGACGGACCGGGTGCATGGGAGACGACGGTTCCAGACTCGAAGGGTCCGCCCGGCCCCGTCGTGCTTGGCGTCACCCTGAGGTGGGGCCTTGCGGGCCAACTCGTTGGACCGAGCGAGTCCCCGGGCCGGTCCACGACAACCGCGTCGCCCGCCCAAGGAGAGCCCTGAGCATCCAGTAGGCGCACCACGAGGCAGGTGCGCGTCAGACTCAGGAGAAGCGACTTGCCGTCCGCGAACACCGGCTCGGGCGTGAGCAGCACGGGGTGCTTGCGTCTGGATTCGAGTCCGGCGCGGATCACGTACTTTCCGCGGCGCAGCCCGCCCGCGCGAAATTCCCCTCGCTGATTCGTGATCACCTGGCGCCATGGCATCCCACCGCCGCGAATCAGGCTCTGTGAAGCCGCTGGCTCGCAAGGCGGAAAGCTCCCATCCGCACTATCGAGTTCAGCGCGACAAACGAGGAGCCGTCGACCAACGACCGGCTGCCCTATCTCGTCACAGAGCTTGCCGCGAACAGCGCCGCCACTCTCAAGCGTGAGCGTGATGGGTTCTTCGGGATCGAGGGCTTCTGGCTTCTCCACGCGATACACCGCGAGGCCGCCGCGCACGGCGTCCGCCACGATGAAGTCCGTGGGTGCTTCTGGAAGATAAAGCGCGAAGCGACCTTCGCCGAGGTCCTCAACTCTCCCGTGCTTCTCGAGCCTGCGGGGTCCTGGGTCCGTGACCCAGCTCATCCCCGAGACGGACGCCCTGGCCTGCTTGCCACGGCGGTTGATCACCCTGCCGGTCACGGTGACGCCTGGCATCGCCGTGAGTCGAACCAACTTGCCATCGCCCTCCGGCCCATGGGAGCTCACCCGTCCGATCAAGCGCTGGTAGCCCTGGCTGATCACCCGACCGCGAAGATTGGCCGCGACGATCGGATGGCCGTCGCGGGCGCGCTCTAAGTTCACCGCCAGCCTGCCGCTCTCCGGAGTCACGCCGCGGAAGAGAACGACCTCTGGATGTCCCTCCAAGAACAGCTCGAACTCGAGCCCAGCGATCGAAGGATGCTCGTCTCGTCGAAGCCAGCTGCGCCTTGCCTCAACGAAGTAGAAGCCCGTGGACGCGCCCACCTCCAGCGCTTCCCTGTTCTCCTTCGGACCAGCGACTTGGGCCCCGGACTGAACCTTCGCCCCGAGAGTCTCTTCACTGGCAGCGCCAGACCCGGCCGCCGTCGACGGCTCCGTCATCGAGGGGGCAGTCCAGGGCTCCGATGCTACGAGAGCCACGACAGCGGCGGCGACGAGTAGGGCAGCGGCGAGCTTCACACGACCAAGGATAGCGCGACCCACAGCGTTCAGGGCAAGGGCGCGGATCGATGGAACACACAACGCCTGTGGGCTCGCCCGCGCGGCGCCACCGCTAGCGAGCTAGAAACTCAAGCTCGGTCTGCGCGGCTGCGTCAACCTCCCCAAGGAAACTCAGCAGGTCGGTCTCCAGCGCGCGTACGCTCCGGATCGTACGAACCGCGTGGCAAATCTCCGGCGACTCCAGTCGCTCGCAGAGAAGGCGGGCTACGCGTTCAGCCTCGTCGGCGCTGGTGGCCCATGCTTCGTCGAGCTCTTCCAACACCAGGAGGAAGTCAGAGCCAAGCTGCGCGGACCTTCCGTGGGAGGTGAGCGCGGTGAGCGGCTCACTCCAGGGATCAGGCATCTGCTCGTCGAGGCCATCAACGAACTTCAAGAAGTCGGCGGCCCCTGCCCAAGGGAGGAACCGAACCCCCTCCTGTAGCCTGGGGATCGCGCGCCGGATCTGATGCAGTCCGTCTTCTCGTAGGAACGAGAGATCCTTCTCGTTCCAGTTCGAGCCCTGAAGAGCCACTCTTGCCAGCGTCGAGCCAATGGCGCGGTCGATCGTCAACGGAGTGCGCGCGTAGTCGAGGCCCATCTGTGCTGCGTCAAGCAACCAGCACGCAGCGTCTACGTCCTTACCTTCGGCACCGAGCACTCGCGCGTGAGCGCGAACAAGAAGCACGAGTGTGCGTCCGGTCACTAGACGCGGGCGGTTCGAATCGTCGAGGCTGGGAAATCCCACCGGCGCCGCGTCGAGCCGGTGAGCCCCGAGCCGAACCAGTGCGAGCGCCTCTTGCGCCGGCGCGGACCCAATGAGCCCCCGAAGTTCCGTCGAATCGGATGGACCCTCGAGATCTTCCATGAGAGACGCCAGACTGGAGTAGCCGAGCCGCTCGATCGACACGAGCTCACCAGCCGACCGGTAGGCCTCCATCGCGGATCCGTCCTGGGCCTCTCCCCAAAGCACGCCGCGCTCGAAGTCGAGCTCCGCGAGCCGCTCCTCGATCGCCGCCGCCTCGGCACGCACTGAGTGCCAGGCGTCGACGTTGCGATGGAGCAGCACCCCGCCCGTCAGCGCCGCAAGCCCCGAGAGGGCCGCCGCGTACGAAAGCGTTCTGGCGATGACCGGTGCATTCATACCCTCATCATCGTCGCCCAGGGCGCCGTGGCTTGACCCCGACGACCAAACCGAGGCGGCTCCGGCGGCCAATTGAATGAATCTCAACGACGGGCGTATGCTCGTGATATGGCTCGCACCCATCCAGTGGACCAGGAGGCCTCTTCACGCTGCCTCTATTGCCGTTCGGCCCTTCCCCCGATCCATGGGGCTAGCGCCCGCTGTGGCGCCTGTGACCAGGTCAACCTGCGGGTCGACCAGAAGTCCCATTGGACCCTGGCGCCCAGGGCGGTGACCCTTCAGCGCCTCTTGCGAGCCGCGGGCACCGCTGCCCTCGTCTATGGGACGTGGCTCCTGATGAACGCGGACGCGAGCGTCACCGAGACGGGACTGAAGATCTTCGCCTTGATGGGCATGCTCATCCCCATGGTGCTTTGGTGGGACCTCTGCAGCCTTCGCACGCGCAAAGCCTCGCGGACACGCTTCGAAGTGATCGTGCCGGCGATGTTCTTGGTCGTGAGTGTGTTCCCCATCTCCTGGGCTCTCTTCCATGCGCTCTGGGGGCAGTCACCGGACCTGTGGGCGGCTTTCACGGACAGCCTCGGCGTCCTCGCCTACGCGCAGCCCTTTGCGTTCGCAAGCTGGCTGCTCGTGCGCTCGATGCGCTGGCTCCGCCGCCAAGAGATTGAGTTGAGCGATCCGCCGCTGTCTCCCTCGGAGGTCGCGCACGTGGAGAGCGTCGCTTCCCCAGCCCCCGTTGCACCCGCTCCGTCTTCGCCCGCTGTCCGAGCCGTTCGCGCCGCGCGCGGCCTCGCCGGCGCTCGACCGTCATCTTCGTACGGCGGTGGCGTCCACTCCAACAGGTCAACGAGCTGCCTGCACTGCTTCACCCCGCTGCCGCCCATGAAGGGCTCAAGTCAGTCTTGCCCCGCGTGCGAGCGCACCACGCGCAAGGTCGACCAGGCCATCTTCTGGACGCGACATGAGAGCGTTGTCGACATGGAGCGGCGAGTGAAGGCACTCATCGCTTCCCTCCTCGTGGTGGCCATCGCGATCATCTATCTGAACGTCGAGAGCCTTTCCAGCATGGGCATGTGGGCAGCCCCCACCGCCATCGCACTCGCCGTCGCGATCGCCGCCCTTGGCTGGGACCTCGCGGGCATGATCACGCGCCACCGGTCGATGCTGCGCCTGGAGAAGTTCTTGCCCTGGATCGTTGGTTTCTTCGGCATCGGCGCCGTGATCTTCGGTCGCATCGCCATGACGGGGAAGCCCAGCTTTCAAACGGGAGCGGTCCGTGACTCCCTCAAAGTTCCGTGGACGTTCTGCATTCCGTTCCTGATCGCAGGAATACTGCTTCACCTGATAAAGCGGTGGTTCATGAACTGGCGCGACGAGACAAGGCAGCGCCTCTCGTCCCTTGCGTAGCCGGACACCTGCCACTCAGGGCAGCTCGAAAAAAGTCTCACGTTTTCGGCGCGCACGACGCCCCTTGGCGTTCTCCCCATGGAGGAAGACTGGCAACAGAGGGTGCCGCTCCAGATACCGGGTTCCGGGACCAAGCAAGAGCGAGAACACATAATGAACAAGACTGAAGTCGTGAGCATGTGGCGGTCGACGGTCGTACTGAGCATTGCCGCGGTGATTGCCGGAGCTAGCGCTTCCTGCAAAGCTGCTGACGCAACGCTCAATGGACTCACCAACGTAGCGAAGACGATCAACGATCATCTTCCGACCGTTCCAGACTCTTCAACCGGAGCATCTGCCGCCATCGAGGCGAGGTTCCGAAAGGACGGATACTACGCTAACAACGCGAAGACTGGCGCCGCCGGGATCATGAGTCGTCCGAGTGTGAAAGATCCGGTCGAGAATCTTGTCTGCACAGTGGCCAATGGGACGGCGCTTACACTGCTCAATGACGCAGTGGATGACCAGCAGTTCGGCAGTGTCATCAAGTGGCATCCCGTTGAAGTCTCCAATGGGCCTTTGAAAGGGTCGCGCGGCTACATCAGCCAGAACAACTTGCTCGAGCACTAGACGGGCGCGCCGAGCCCCCTCTTTAGGGCCACGACGAGGCGAAACTCACTGATCGCGGTCCGTTCGTCGTCCTGTCGAGCAAGCGGATTCATCCTAGGGCACGCGGCGTTCCTGCATTCTACCAACCTCTCAACGAAACCCACGAACCACTATGAAGTCGGCCATTGTCACGATCGGAATCCTGGGGGCAGCAGCATCCATCTACGCGCTCTTCCTTCACGACCGAAACAGTGTCCAAGCGGGGAACGATTCCATTCGGCAAAGCGTAGAAGGCAGCACTGGTGTCATCCAAGCCGGCCGCGATGTGAATGTCGCCCAAAGTCGTACTGCCCAATTCGAGTTCGTGTCATGGCACGACGGCGCTGGTGCACCGATCCTCACTGAGCCGTCGATGTCGGCGTACATCACTGCGGCAAGAGGCCCGTTCGAGGGACTACTCGGAAGAGTCAGCAACAATACGGGCCTCTCCGTGATTGAGACTGTTCAAAAGGACAAGGATGGATACGCCGCGGGTTTCCATCGAGTCAGAGTCGAGGAGGGACCTCTGAAGGGCAAGGTTGGTTGGACTCTCCAGAGGTTCGTCCGGAGACCGGAGTAGCCATCGGTCCCGCTCATCGGGACCGCCCCAGCCGAGAGCTATCTCTTTGGAGAAGCGGCTGATCTACCCCGGCGAACGACACAGCTGCCGACAGTGTCAGCCCCATGTGCCGCTGACCTCGGGACTCAACACGGACGAAGTGGCGGAGTCGGCAAAGGGGCCGCACCCGATGTCAGTCAAACAGCTCGAAGGTCTTCTCGGCCACGACCTTGCCGTCGAGCGCGAGCCACATGCGCCAAGGCCCGAGCTTGTCCTTCACGGGTTCCCAGATCGTGTCGCCGAGGTAGAACTCCCAGTCCTGGGTCTGTACGTGCACCGTGCCGTCGAAGGGAGCTCGCGGCTCTCCCTCGGCATCCAAGATGCCAGGGTGCTCGATGCAGTAGTCCAGCTTGCGATTCTTCGCGCCCTTCACCTTGGCGACAAAGCCGAACTCGATCCCGACGAACGCCGGAACTCGCGTGGTGAACTCGCGGATCTTCGGAAGCTCCTTCGAGCCGGCATCCCAATCGTGGTAGATGCCGTAGGTGCTGATCTTGACGTCTATCTTGCGCTTGGGCATCGAACCGTTCGGGCGGCCAAGCGTATCAAGAGTTCGACGCCTCGTCCCGCGCGAGAGCTGACGCACCGTAGCGGCGTGCTAGCCAGCCCGCTGTCAGGCCGTGGAGTAGCACCGAGAGAAGAACGGTCCACACGGCTACGCCGAAGATCAGGTCGGCGCCGGCGATCTCTTCCTCGCCCATCACACCGACCGCGAAGACTACGCTCGCAAGCCCACGGGGTCCGAACCAGCCGAGGAAGAGCTTGGACGACATGGGTAGGCCCGTGCCGCCGAGGGCCAGCGCCACCGGCACCATGCGCACCACCGTCAGGCTCAGGAGGGCGTAGAGGACAACCTGGGGCGTCGCGCAGTGAAGCGCCGCTGGTGCCATCGCCACGCCAAAGATCGTCCACGTCGCGATCCCCATGGCCTCGGCGCTGTTCTCGGTGAAGTCGAACGCCGCCTTAGGCAGAGCGCGGACGGAGGCGCCGGCTGTCAGGCCAGCAATGAAGGCGGCGAGGAAGCCGCTGCCGCCCAGCATCTCGGCTCCAAAGAACGAGACCACGGGTACGGCGGCCACCGCTACCGCGGCCGGCCCCTCCTCCATCCAGTCTCGGCGCGTCGCGGCATCGAGGAGTCGAGCGGCCACCCAGCCGATTGCCATGCCGGGCACCGCGCCGTAGGCGATCGCCTTGAAGCCATGGATGACCCAAGTGAACCAGGACGAGTCGTGGGTCGAGGCGCCGATGGAGCACGCCATGAGAGCGGCGACCACCGGCACGATGAGGCCGTCGTTCAGTCCGCTTTCAACGTTGAGGGCCGTGCGCTCGTCCTGGGGCACAGACTCCTGGGTCACCACCGCCTGGCCAAGCGCCGCATCGGTCGGTGCAAGGAGCGCGGCCAAGAGCGCAAGCTCCCAGAGGCCGAGTCCTGGTCCCGCGGCGGTGTCGCCGGTCAGGAGAGGTATGCCGATCACGAAGCCGAGGACCACCGTCGCGATCAAGCCGGGACCAAGCAACCGCGCGGGCAGCCGGAGGTGAGTCCTCAGTCGCCGGTAGTCGATGCGTGACGCGTCATAGAACAGGACCAGCGCCAGGGTGAACTCCGCCAAGAGCCGTACGACCTCGTTGCCCGCGTCGAGATGGCTGATGTCCAGCACAAGCGGCCCGATGACGATGCCCACCGCCACAGCGAGGATGGGCAGCGTCAGCGGCGTTCGCTGGATCGCCCTGGAGAGCAGCCCAAACCCAAAGGCCAGGACCGCCAGGATGACGAAGTCAAGGTGGTGCATCGACCTAGCGCTGGACGCCCGCGTAGGAGACGCCCGTGAGATCGGCGACGTCGCGCTTCCACGTCACGAGATCTTCGTGACGGAAGTCGCTCAAGGCACGATGCCCGCACGCACGCGCGAGAACCTTCATGAGCTCCGTCGAGCCCTCGAAGAAGTTGGCGAGGCGCCGTGCGCTCTTGGCGATCTCAAGGCGGCGACGGAGCTCCTCCTTCTGGGTCGCAATGCCAACGGGGCAATTGTTCGTGTTGCACGCGCGCATGGCGAGGCAGCCAATGGCCTGGAGCGCTGAGTTCGAAAGGGCGATCGCGTCCGCGCCGAGGGCCATGGCCTTCACGAAGTCCGCGGGGGTGCGCAGGCCACCGGTGGCAACTAAGGTCACGTCGCTGTTACCTGTGGCGTCCAGGTGCCTGCGCGCCCTCGCCAGCGCGGGCAGTGTCGGCACGGAGATATGATCGCGGAAGATGAGCGGCGCCGCCCCGGTGCCACCGCCGCGACCGTCGAGGATCACATAGTCCACGCCGACCTCAAGCGCGGCGTCGATGTCCTTCTCGATGTGCTGCGCCGAGAGCTTGAATCCAATGGGCACGCCGCCCGTCGCCTCGCGCACTCGCGCCGCCATCGCTTTGAAGTCCTCGAGCGAGTCCCACTCGGGAAAGCGTGACGGAGAGATCGCCGGCGTCCCTGGCTTGAGCCCTCGCACCGCCGCGATCTTGCCCTGGACCTTCTCACCGGGGAGGTGTCCACCCGTGCCGGTCTTCGCCCCTTGGCCGCCCTTGAAGTGAAAGGCTTGGATGCGACCGGCCACGCGGTCCAGATCGAAGCCGAACTGCGCCGAAGCGAGCTCGTAGAGGTAGCGCGAGTTGGCCTCTTGCTCCTCGGGGAGCATGCCCCCCTCGCCGGAGCAGATCCCCGTTCCGGCCATCTCGGCCCCTTTCGCGAGCGACACCTTGGCCTCTTCCGAGAGAGCGCCAAAGCTCATGTCGCTGACGAACAGCGGTCTCTCCAATCGCAGTGGACGCTTGGCCCTTGGGCCGATCACCGTCGACGCGTCCACTTCTTCCTCATCGAGGAGGGGCAGACGATGGAGCTGTGCCGTCAAGAGCTGCAGGTCGTCCCAGCGCGGCAGGTCCGTCAGCGCGACCCCCATCGCCGACATGGGCCCGTGATGCCCGACGGCCTCGATGCCGCCCTTGGCCAGCGCGTGGATGAAGCCCGTCGCCGGCTCCTCCGGCGTGCCGTGGGTATCAGCGTAGTTGCCGAGGTATTCGTCGCGCTGGTAGGGCTGGGGGTGCTCCTTGCCCCAGGCCGCCACTTCATCCGCGTCCACGAGCACGTCGCCACCTTCCTCCCAGGTCTGGAAGACGGGCAGAGCTTCGGCGTTGTTGTACTCAGACACGCCCGAGTCCAAGCGGTAGTCCCAGTCGTGCACGCCGCAGATGAGGTTGCCATCGCGTACGAAGCCGTCGGACAGCAGTGCGCCGCGGTGGAGGCAGCGCCCATAGAAAGCCGACACCCCTTGATCCTCGCGGCGAACGAGGACGAGGTCGATGTTCTCGACGAGGGCGTGGGCGGGCTGGTGAGTGTTCAGCTCAGCGCTGCGGGCAACGGGGACTTTGCGCATGGTTCAGGGGGGTTGGGGGAGAGGAGACGTCCCCACCCTACGCGCTTCGCGTCACGGTGTGACGAAACGCGGGCTGACACCTTTCATTTCCCAGGCCAGCTGAGCGCCAGTCTGCGGCCACGCTGGCGATGCCACTCAGATACCCGCTGCCCGGTGACGGTAGTGGCCCGGGTACTCGCCGGGCCGAGGCTCTGGCCTAGCCCTCCCGTATCCAGCGCGGCAAGTCAGACTCGTCCTCGACGCGTCGCGGGGGTCCAAGCGCCTCTACCACCTCGGGGTCGACCTCAACGTCGTCCCGTCCCACCACGGGTCGGCATGCCTCCGCGGGCCAGAAGGAGCAGTAGTGAAAACGTGTGAGCAGCCGGTAGAGGGCCGCCCACAGCGCGCCATCCAGGGTGGGGCGATCGACGAAGAAAGAGACGACTCGCCCTTCGTCATTGACCTCGCTCGAGACCCAGCATTCGCCGTCATCGAGAACCACCAGGAACCCGGGGCTGTGCGCGTCATCTCTCGTCTCCCCGAATTCAGCGCGCAGCTCGTCCTGCAGCGGAATCTCGGGCGTGGCGTTGACGCC
>CALHGQ010000035.1 GCA_938030175.1 uncultured bacterium
GGAGGGTCGTGAGCTGGCCAGCTGGCACGTCAGCTATGGTCTCTTCGGTCCCGTCGGGCCAGACGACCTTGAGCTCAGCGCTCCCCGACTCGGCCGATGGCAGCGACACGTGCACGTCCGTGGAGATCTGGCTTTGGAAGCCCTCGACGATGGCCACGTGACGCGCCTGGGTGAGTCCGCCGGACGTGACGTACACCCGCGCCCCGAGGGCTGGGTGACCGCTCTCGTTGAGTAGCCTGAGGCGAACCCACGAGTCCGTCCTGGGCGAAACGTTCTCCAGGTACTTCAGCCCGCCAAGGGCGAGTACTGCCACGTCGAGGTCGCCGTCCCCGTCGGGGTCGAAGGGAACGATCGCGCGCCCGTCGTGGGAGTCATCGAACCCGAGGCAGTAGCCGCCGTCCACCCACGGGCGGTTGGCGTCGTTGCCGTCCGTGCGGACAAAGAGCCGGTCTCGCTCGTGCCCGTTGAAGGAACCCTGGAAGCGCACTTGGGTGTTCACGTCCGCGGTCCGCTCGCCGGTCTGCAGGCGAACGCCGTCCTCGATCACCTGGCGCCAGTAGTAAGTCTGCCAGTCGCCGAGGTCCTTCTCCTTGTGGGAAGCGAATCCGTTGGTCACGAGGATCTCTTGGGCGCCATCGCCGTCCACGTCCACAAACTGGCAGCCCCACGCCCACTCGCCTTCGTGGACGCCAACGGCCTCGGCGTGTTCGGACCATGCGCGCTTTGGACCCGTGGGCTCGCGGTAGAGCATGTTGCCGCGGGCGATGGTGTCGACTCTCTCGCGCATCCCATCGCTGAGCCCAGCCGCATGGGGGACCATGCGCATGCCTTCTTCGGACGACATATTCGAGACGTAGAGGTCCCACGTTCCATCGGCTTCGAGGTCCGCGAGCGCGGCCCCCATGGTGTAGGCGCTGACGCCATGCAGCCCGAGGGTTTCGTCGGCCACGAACTGGCCGTCGTCGTTGCGCCAAAGAACGTTCGGACCAAAGTCGTTGCCCTCGAACAGGTCGGTGTCCCCGTCGTGGTCGGCGTCGAAGCCGAGCGCGATGTAGGTGTACCCCGTGCCGCTGATTCCGCGCGCGGTGCTCTCCTCGGTGAAGCGCAGGTCGCCCTGGTTGATGAGCAGGTAGTTCCTGGCGCCATCGTGGGATTCGACGGAGTTGTAGTGCTCGCCGCGTGAGGCCGCGTTGCCATAGACCGCAAAGAAGAGGTCGAGGTCGCCGTCGCTGTCGACGTCGATGGGGACGACGGTTTGCACCGCGAGCCTGCGCATACCCACGGGGTTGGGCAGCTCGAACGCGCGGGGCAGATGGCGCCATGCCGCAGATTCGCTGGACGAGTTCCCGCCGGTCGAGGCCGAGTCGCTGGCGGGACTGCGAGTCCAGAGGCCCGCGAAACCGCGGGGGCCCTCAAAGTCGCTGACTTGGGACGCGACGAGCTCGTCGAGCCCGTCGCCGTCGAGGTCCACGGAGAGAAGGAAGGCCGGGTGGTCTACCAGGCGCTCGATGGGCAGCGGCTGCGGCACAAAGCCAGAGTCGCCGTCGTTCAAGAAAACGAGGGCCGTCTCCTGGCTCCGCGTCGCGATGAGGTCGGTCCGGCCGTCCCCGTTGTGGTCGACGGCGCTCAGCCCGCCGAGGGCGAACGTCAGGTGGCGATCGATGAAGCTCTGGATGAGGTCGCGGTTCTCCTTCGAGGTCCCGAACGTGAGCCCGACTTGCTCGGTGCGATCGACGAGGAGCGGGGAGGCCGGTCCCACAAGCCTGAGGCCAGAGCCGTGGGCGTGCACGTCGGGGCTTGCGGCGAGGCAGGTGGCGAGCCGCCAGCCGCTCTCGGCAGCGCGTCTTCGAAACTCCACCTCCACGTAGAGCGTCAGGTCGGTGCGTGCGCTGCCGTTGGAACTGGGCCCAGCCCAGCGCAGTCGCGCGAGACCTGTCGCGCGATCCTCGCTGGGATCGAGCTCGAAGCGGATGAGCTCTGCCTCGGTTCGCTCTGGGCTACTCACCCGCGCGAGGGCCGCCAGGCCCTCAAGGAACTCGCGCGGCGAGCCAGCCTCGCTCACCGCGGGTTGAAGCCACTGCACCGCGAGCGGACCCGCCGCGGTCTGGGTGCCCTCGTCGAATCCGATGCCGCGGAACCCCTTGTCCATGAGGCTGTCCATGGCCCTTCCCGGGTCACCGGCCGCGATCGGCGTCGTGAGCGCCACGGCCAGGACTCGCTCGATCTCCACGGCTGCCGCCTCGGAGACGACCAGATCGGAGACCGGCGCGGCGGGTGGGGCAATCGTAGGCGGGGGCGCCTCAGAGCAGCTGGCGAGGGCCAGTACCGTCGCCAGGGCCGGATGAAGTACGAGTCGAGTTAGAGGCACGCGTAGAATCTAGCGAAGAAACTCATGCGTGCGCTTCTGTTTCGGAGCATGCCTGGATGCTTACGATGGGGGCCATGTGGATGCTCACCCCGATTCGTGGCGCCGGCCGCGCCCTCTGGCCCGTCTCCATTCTTGGCCTCGGGCTCGCGGGGTGCATGCAGCCATCCCAGGGCCGGCGGGTGATCACGGAGCCCGCGCCGCCGCTCATGGAGGGGAAGGCGGCGGACTCTGGATCGAGCAGCGCTTCGGACTGGCGGGATCCCCGCGACGACTCCGCGCCCACGGAAGCGAAGAGCCCGAAGGGCACCGCCGAGCTCGCACGCGAGGCCGCCCTCGCCGCCGCGGGAACCGCGTCACCGGCGGAGCGCACCACCTACTCCCCAAGCGACGCCCTCCTCATCAAGGACGCCCATAGCACCGTCGACGACTGGCACCAGGCCGCCGCCGCGGGGGACCGAGACCGCTACCTAGGCCACTTCGCCCCGGACGCCGTCTACATGGGCACCGACCCGAGCGAACGCTGGGACCTGGCCACGTTCACCGCCTACGTCCAAGAACACTTCCAACCAGGCGCAGGCTGGAGCTACCAGCCGTCGAACCGCCACATCATGCTCGGCTCTGGATCGACGATGGCCTGGTTCGACGAAGAGCTGGAGAGCAACGGCTACGGCGCCCTCCGCGGCACCGGCGTCATGCGCCGCGACAGTGACGAGTGGAAGATCGTGCACTACAGCATGGTCTTTACCGTGCCTAACGAAGTGCGAAGCGAGGTCATCAACGCCGTGCGCCCGGGCTTCTGATTCCGCGCGCAATCCCACCCGACTCGGACCCGTTTGCGAGAAGCGTGG
>CALHGQ010000036.1 GCA_938030175.1 uncultured bacterium
CCCCAAGCAGAGTATGCCAAGGCTGCCCCCGGGGCCGGAGACGAGCCCCGTGACGTTGCTCGTGATGAAGAAGCCAGTCGCGTTCGCTGGCAGGCTGTCGCACTGAATGGTGAGGGCGTTGTTAGAGACGATAGAGGACCCAAGACCACTCAAGGAGGCGTTCATGCCCGTCGAGTTGGGGTTGCTCGTACAGGTCACATTGCAGTCGCAAAAGGGAGGCTCTCCCACGAGGGACAGATAGCCCGCATCGACGCCGGCGACGATGGACTGCACTGTGCCTGCCACCTCGTCATAGAGCGACACGCCGGCCGAGTGCGAGAACAGGAGCCCGTCTGGAACCTCGAAGACGCCGCGCACTTCGGCGACGCCCGCCAACGCGAGCGTATCGACAAAGCCCACCTGGTTGCCGCCGGAGTCGTACTCAAAGATCCCCCCTGGGGCCGCCCCTCCCGCGGCGTAGATGCGCCCTGACCACGGCGAGACATGGACCTGACGCGGCGCGCCGTTCTGTCCTGGTCCGGAGGCCACGTGGAAGGGGGTCTGAATCGTCAGGTCCGATGCGTCCACGAACCAGATCGTGTCGTTCGCGTCGTCGGGCACGAGGAATCCTGGAACACCACCGAGCACGATGGGTTCCACATCCATGGGCTCACTGATCGGGAAGTCGCCCAGGAAGGCACCGGAAGCATCGAGCTCCACGAGCGCATCGCCGGGTCCGCCGGCGTTGGCAGCTAAGAATCCACTGCCCGAACTCGCGACGCCACCCACCTGGCCCAAGACCGCGTTCGACGTGCCGAGGAAGACACCTCCGAAGGACTGGAACGTGAACAGCTCGTCGGCGCCGTCGTCCGCGAGGATGAGCTCGCCGGTTCCAAGGGTCCCGATTTCGAGAGGGTCCTGAACGAGCCCCCCCGTCAGGCTGAAGAGGTCGATAGCCGCGGGGTTCTCGATGGAGCCATCGAGCTGGCTCAGTTGAATGACGACGTCATTCGTGCGGTCGGGGACCCAGATGGCCTGCGCGAAGGCGCTCGGGAGCAAGAGGGTGGGGAAGGCGGCGAGCCAGTAGCGAGATCGTTGCGTCATCGGATCGAAGGGTGGCAGGGGGTACGAGTACGAGGTTTCTAGACCTAGATGAACTCTCGACGGCGCGCCGGACCAGATTTCCAGAATTCAATCGGGCGCCCAACATGGCCAGGCAAGGGGGGATATGATCCGCGGCCCCATGTCACTCGCCTACCTCAAGGAAGCCGTCGAAAACGGCGACCAAGCAGCGCTCATTCGATACGTGCGGCTCCATGTCGGGGACGGGAGTCCCGAGGCCGGTGCCAAGGAGATCGACAAGGCCTGGGTCGAAGCCCTCAAGGCGCTCATCACGATGCCTGCCACCGATCAGCAGTTCATCGACGACACGCTCAAAGGCCAAGACCACGCGACCCTCGCGCACCTCTTCTTTCGCCTGCACTTCTACCTCGTGAAGCACTCAGGGGAGTGGATCCATGACGGACATGTCTAAGCCGAGCGCCGCGAGCTCCGAGAAGCAGCTTCGCCCGGGTCTTTGGGCCACGGTCAACGAACGCTACCCAGGGTCGATGATCCACAAGGACGACGTCGTGCCTTTGGCGCAGTTGAAGAAGCCGATCTCCGAGTGCCGCGTCGCGTTCCTGTCGACCTCGGGCGTCCAGCCCAAAGGAACGCTGCCCTTCGACACCGTGCACCCGGTGGGCGACTACTCCTTTCGCCGAGTGCCGAGCGATGCGGACGTGGACGACTTGGAGATCCACCAGCTCAAGTACCCGACGTTTGGCGCCGACCGCGACCTCAACGTGATTTTCCCCATCGAGCGCCTGCGCGAACTGCGGGACGAGGGCGTCATCGGCGAGCTCAACGCGAACCACTACACGTTCATCGGCTACAACATGGACCCGGTGGAGCTGGAGCTCACGCTCGCCGAACAGGTCGCCGAGGCCCTGGCCCATGATGAGGTGGATGTCGCGCTAGCGGCGCCTGCCTGACCTATCTGCCATCAGACGATCGCGCTCGTGCAGCGCGCCGCAGAAAGAAGAGGCATCGCCACCGTGTCCCCCAGCGTCGCCCGCGACGTCACGGAACACGCCAAACCGCCCCGCGCGGTCTTCCTCCCGTTCATGATGGGCCACCTGTTCGGCGTTCCGTTCCACACGGAGCTCCAGCGCCACATCCTGATGGAGATGATCAGCCTCCTGGAGACGGCCGAAGAATCCGGCACCATCCGCGACCTCGATCTCTCGTGGGCGAAGGCTCGCAAGGAAGGGAAAGAGATCGAGCGACGGGCAAGCCAATGATCAGTGTCATCGCGTGCCTCCTGGCTGTATCGACAACGGGCCGCCCCGTTGCTCTCCCTCCCTCGCCGGTGGAGCGAGACATCGTCATCTACGGTGGAACGAGCGCTGGAATCGTCGCGGGAATTCAGGCCCTCAAGATGGGTCGATCGGTGGTGGTCATCGAGCCCAGCCAGCGCATCGGCGGGCTCACCACGGGCGGGCTTGGGCAGACGGACATCGGGAACAAGGGTGTGATCGGGGGGCTCTCCCGGGAGTTCTACCGGCGGATCGCAGATCACTATTCGAAGCCCGACGCGTGGACCTGGCAGAAGCGTCAGGACTACCGCGACGGTGGTCAAACTCGCTCGAAGAAGGGCGAGGAGACCATGTGGACCTTCGAGCCGAGCGCCGCGCTGAGCGTGTTCCAGGACTGGGCCGAAGCGGTGGAGCTGGAGGTCGTTCTCGGGGAGCGTCTTGAGCGCGGAACAGGCGTACGTCTGGAGGACGGCCGGATCGTGTCGATCACCACCGAGTCGGGGCGCGTCTTCCGCGGGAGCATGTTCCTGGACTGCACCTACGAGGGCGACCTGCTGGCAGCCGCGGGCGTGAGCTTCACCGTTGGCCGTGAGGCCATCTCGCAGTACGGCGAGAGCCTGAGCGGCGTGCAGACCGAGATGGCGAAGTACCACCAGTTCGCGCCGGGCGTCGACCCCTATGTCGTGGCCGGCGATCCGGAGAGCGGGCTCCTGCCCTTCATCGATGAAAGCGGGCCAGGGGCGGAAGGCGCGGCCGACGCCAAGGTGCAGGCGTACTGCTTTCGCATGTGCCTCACGGATCATCCCGACAACCGAATCCCGTTCGTGAAGCCAGAAGGTTACGACGAGGCTTGGTTCGAGCTGCTTCTCCGAAACTACGAATCAGGCGAATCCGGCATGCCGTGGATCAACTCCGCGATGCCCAACCGCAAGACCGACACGAACAACCGGCTCGGCTTCTCCACGGACTTCGTCGGGCAGAACTACGCCTGGCCCGAGGCCTCGTACGCCGAGCGCGACGGGATCAGAGCCCGCCACCTGCTCTATCAGCAGGGCTTGATGTGGACGCTCGCGTACCACCCCCGGATGCCCGAGGCCGTTCGCGATCAGGTTTCGAAGTGGGGCCTCTGCAAGGACGAGTTCCAGGACGGCGGAGGATGGCAGCAGCAACTCTACGTCCGCGAGGCGCGGCGCATGGTTGGCGACTTCGTGATGACCCAGAACCACTGCCAGCAGCGCGAGAAAGTGACGAACTCCATCGGCATGGGCGCGTACACGATGGATTCCCATCACGTGCAGCGCTACGTCGACGAGAACGGGCACGTTCGCAATGAGGGCGACG
>CALHGQ010000037.1 GCA_938030175.1 uncultured bacterium
CCACGGCAGCATGATCATGAGGCCGATCCGCGCTGGCTCGACCACCTCGGGATCGCACTTGAGGATGTCCACGGCAACGACGTCGTACAGCGGCGTGAAGGCGATCAGGGCGTGCAACACGGTCAACGCCGCGCCCATGATGTGCCCGTAGCGCATCACGGTGCGGTAGCGCTCCCAAGAGCTCGAGAGCCGGGTCGCCGCCGCCAGCATCATGATGATGGGGCCCTCGCACGCGAGGCTGATAGGGAAGACGACGGAGTTCCAGGCCGCGAGGTGGATCTTGGGGTCGTCGAGCCTCGATACCGTGGCGATCACCAGCGTGGGCTCCATGGCCATGAGGATCCAGCTGGCAGCCAGCGGCCACCAGAGGCGGAAGACACGCCGTCCGTCCACCTCGCCATTCACCCCGTCGATCCCCATACGGGCGGAAGCCTGCGGATCCAGCGCCGAATCCGCAACCAAGATGTGGCGGTACCGGGTCCTGGTCCGGCAATCGGTCAAGCACACCAGGCGCTGCTAGTGAAGCTACACGGATGCAGGGGGCCGGATGGGCTACTATGAGCGCAGCACCATGGGACGTCATCAGAACTTCGAGACACAGGACACAGAGCCTTGGGCTGAGAAGCTCCTCTTCGATCACTGGCGGTCATTGTCCCCAAGCGAGAAGTGGGACATCATGTCCGAGGCGTCCATCGCGGTGGAGCAGCTGAGCATCGACGGCCTGCGGCGCCGATACCCCCGGGAGTCCGAAGAGGACCTTCGTTTGCGGGCGGCTGCCCTCCGCATTGGCCGCGACGAGTTCGAGCGTTGGACGGGTCGCCGATTCGAGTGGTAGGTGATCCGAGGCCAGTGGCGCTCATCGCCTGCCGCATCTTCGAAGCACTGGAGATCCCGTACCTACTCGGCGGCTCCCTTGCGAGCACGTTCCACGGAGAGCCGCGGGCAACGCTGGACGCTGACTTCGCCGTGCACCTGGATCCCCAAGACGCTGGCAGACTGTTCCGCGCTTTCGCCGACCAGTTCTATGTGGACGAGCAGAGCATCCTAGAAGCCGCTACGTCGAACCGGATGTTCAACGCCATTCACAGCAAGGCATTCGTCAAGGTCGACGTGCATGTTCGAGAGGCGGCTGGGCACTCGGCGGAGGAGATGGCGAGAGCCCATCGCGTCGAGCTCCACGGGGGTGAGTCCGTCAGGGTCGCCACGCCCGAAGACACCGTTCTGCGCAAGCTCTGGTGGTACCGAAAGGGCGATGAGGCCTCTGACCGCCAGTGGCGCGACGTGGTTGGGGTCCTGAAGCTGTCGAGGTCTGAGCTCGACTTGGACTACATGCGCCTTTGGTCCGACAGTTTGGGGGTGAACGACCTGCTCAATCTCGCGCTAGCCGAGGTCGGAGCGAGCTAAGAAGAGAGCCCGTCTCGCCGATGGGCGAGGCGGGCTCTTGAGGCCTACTTGCCGTCCTCAGTCGGAGGCGGCACGTCGTCCAGGATCGTGCCTGGCAGGTCGGCGGCCGGTTGCAGCTCCGTTGGGAGCTCCGGCTCAGGGATCGGCTCGAAGACCGCGTCGGGCTTCATCCGGAACGCGCTCGACTTCCACGTGGGAAGCGCGAACGCCCAGCCCGAGGTCTTGGCTTGCAGCTCGCTCAGCTCCTTCGCCTGTTCCGCGGCGGTGGGGCCCGGGTCGGGCTCGGGAGCGGGCGGGGTCGCCGCTTCTTCTCCTTCTCCCTCCGGTGCCGGCTCGGGCTCCGCGGGGGGAGCGAGGGCCATCGGAGTGCCGGCGGCGCCCTCGAGGTCGAAGGTGAAGCGCGCCCAAACCTTGGACTGACCCGGAAGGGGCTTGCCTTCTTCGTCGAGGGTCGCGTCGTCGTTCGGGATCTCCACGGTTTCCACCTTGGCCCGAAGGCCGTGCTCGGTGAAGAACTCTGCGACCGTGACTTCGTGCTCGTCCCAGGCGATGGTGCTGGCATCCGCCACGTCGTCAAAACGCAGGCGCGACAAGGCATCCAGGAATGGACGTGTGCCATTGAGCTCCTTTGGCTGCATGCCGTCAGGCGCCCCCAGCGGCACAAGCTCGGTGTCGTCCATGGAGGCACGCGCCGCCTCAACGACCGTCCCATCCGGGCTTGTGACACGGGCCGCCTGGACCCTGTCCCGGCTAATGTCGAGGAACTGCTGCTCGAGCCAGGTGACCGGTGACACGTTGATCCGGAGGTCGCCCGTCGCGAGAACCGCGGGAGCATCGCCGCCTGCGTGCAGGTAGTGCTGCTGGCTCGCCGTCACGTTGGGGTTCGGCGCTTGGTTGGCACTTGGCCGCGCCGTGCGCTGGTTGCCCACGAGAAGCGCAGCAATGGTGCCGCCCCCGTCATCCTTGAGGGTGACTCGCTTGGAGCTTGAGCCCTCGGCATCCGGAGCCTCCAGCCCGAGCTTCTTGAAGCGCGCCTGATTCGACGTCTTCTCCTCTAGGATCCGCGCATCGCGCATCGCCAGGATGAGGTCGCGTACCTTGGTGCCATTCGCCCCGTAGCCGTTCTTCTCGACGAGGCCCCAGCCATCCGAGCTGCGAGCGAACGTCACCGTTCCTTCGCTGGACTCGATCACGACCGACTTCACGTCGTTAACGCGCTCCTGCAGAACAGGGAGCACCGGCGTGTCCGCCGAGCTCGCCGCCGTGCTGCTCGTGCGCATCTTGGACGCAACGACTGCGCCGATAGCGACGAGGACCGTCGCTGCGCCAAGGAACTTGATTGTGCCTGAATTCATGACTTCGTTCCTCCGGTCTAAGCTTTCGGGCTCGAGGAACGCCCCGAGCGGAACAGGTGAAACGCTGCCAGGAGCGCCGCGATCAGCGCGGGCAGCGCGAAGATGTTGAGCAGCTTGAGCCGCGTTCCCAGCGAGTCGATCTCGGCGCGCAGGTCGCGCTTCACTTGGCGCAGCTTGCGCTTCGTATCGACCTGCTCGGCCCGGAACTTCGCGACCTCAGCCTCTTGCTCCGGCGAGAGCAGCAATGCGTTTGCCGGGTCCTTGTCCTGCTGCATCTCGTTCAGCTTGTCGTTGGTCTCCTGCAGCTTGGCTTCCAGCTCCAGTTCCTTCTCGCGGAAGCGCTCTTGGGCCTTGGCCTCAAGCTCTTGCTTGCGCGTGAACGGACGCTGGAACTCGGCGCGGCTGCGCAGGCTGATGAGGTCGTTGCTGCCGGCCAGGTTCTCCAGCGCGCTGACGAGCAGCGACGCGTTGTCGGCCTGGGCCACGTAGCGCACGCCGCCAAAGAGCGTCTGCATGGGCTGGCCCCACACGTTGACGTTCAGGAGGTCGGCGTCCGAGAACACGAGGGCGTTGAAGGGCGCCGCCGACTCGGTGAGGTGTCCGCTGTCAGCGGCCTCCTCGGCAGCAGGTTCCTCGCCTTCCGTTTCAGGTGCCGCCGCTTCGCCAGGAGGCCCGTCAGGGAAGGCCGAGCGCACCGTGCCGTTCACGCGCATCCCGAGGGTCACCGCGCCAGCGTTGGCTACGAATCCATCCGAGATGGCCTGGGGATCGAGGCCCCCGAGCAGCGTCATGGCATCCACGAGGCCGCCTCCGTCACCGGTGGTGGTGGCGAGGGGCGTGAGGGTCACTCCTTCGGGAGCGTTGTCCGACTTGAGGAGCTGGCCCGGCATGAAGTAACGAACCTGCTTGAGGCTCGACGTCAAGATGTCGTCGTCGTCGAGGGTCTCCGCAAAGACATCGAACACGACGGGGATCTGGATCTGCTGCCCGTCCCTTCCGCGCACGCCGAGCTTCGTCGCCTCGTCGCCGACGATCTGGCTCTGCGTGAGGTTCAGGCCCCAGGCTTCCAAGAGCGGGTCGATGCCGGAGTCCACGCCCGCGTTGAGCTGGGCCATGGGATCCTGGGACTGACGCGCCGGATCGAAGAAGCAGTAGGGGTCCACGAAAGCGACGACCTTGCCGCCGTTCATGCAGAACTGATCGATCGCGTACGTGCCCTCAGGGGTCAAACCCTTCGGGTGCACCAGGAGCAGGATGTCCGTGTCCTCGGAGATCTCCGTCAGCGTGGCCGGAGCCAGGTTGCGGATCTCGTAGCGCCGGCTGATCATCTCCATGATCGGCCACGGCTCCATCTGCTGGGGCGGCTGCCCCGGCTGCTGTGCGGGCACCGACCCGCCCTGGAGGGGGAGCGAAGTCACGAGGCCCACGACCGGGAGCTCTGGCCGCTCGAGCTTGTCGATCATCTCGGTGATCTCGTACTCGAGGTAGCTCTCGCGCCTCGGGTCGAGGCCCGGCAGCATCTCCTCGTCGTCCACGGAGTTCGTGCCGAGAAGGCCCATGTACAGCATGTCGCCCGTGGGGGCGGGGCTGCCTTGGATGCCGTAGCCGACGGCGAGCTCCTCTGCTTCCGAATATGGCTCGGGGTCGATGACCTCGAGGTTCAGCTTGCCGTCTGCGGCCGCGACGAACTCTTCGAGCATCTCCGTGACGCGCTCTGCGTACTGCAGAAGCATCGGGAAGTCCTCGGAGACCGTCTCAGAGAAGAAGAAGCGGAGCGTGATCGGCTCCTCCAGGTTCGACAGGATGTTCCGCGTGCCGTCGGAGAGCGTGTACAGCTTCTGCTCGGTCAGGTCGGCGCGAATACCGCGCAGCGCCGGACCGGCAAACAGGTTGACCGCCAGGAACAGAAGCGTCCCGAGGCCGAGCCCCATGAGGCTCATCTTTGATGCGTTCATGGATCAGTCCGCCTTCTTGAGATCGATGACGATCGCGGTCGCGAACAGGGCGAGTGCGATGAGGGACAGGAAGAAGAGAGCGTCCCGAGCATCGACCACGCCACGCGTGATGGCGTCGAAGTGCGTCAGGAACGACAGGTTGCGGACCGACTCGGTCAGCCAGCCGGGAGCCCAGCCGCTGACCGCATCGGTCACCGCCGGGAAGCCCGCAAGGACAAAGACGAGGGACACGCTGAACGTCAGCACGAACGCGCTGATCTGGTTCTTTGTGATGCTCGAAAGCGCGGAGCCAAGGGCCAGGAATGCGCCTGCCATCAAGAAGCTACCGAGGTAGCTCGCGGCGATGACCCCGTTGTCGGGCTCGCCGAGGTAGTTCACGCTCAGCCAGTTGGTGGCGGTGAGGAGCAGCGCGACGCCGGTGAAGGCCCACGCCGCGAGGAACTTGCCGATCACCGCGTTGGCGGTGGAAATCGGAAGCGTCATCAGAAGCTCGATGGTTCCCGAACGGCGCTCTTCCGCCCAAAGCCGCATCGAAAGCGCCGGGATCAGCGCCAGGTACAGCCACGGGTGAAACTGGAAGAAGGACCGCAGGTCGGCCTGGTTGACGTCGTAGTAGCTCCCGAGCTGCCAAGTGAACACACCGGACAGGATCAGGAAGATGATCAGGAAGACGTAGGCAACGGGCGTCGCGAAGTAGCCGCTCAGCTCGCGCTTGAAGATGGTCATCGTTCCGCGCATATCAGGCCACCTCCGGTGTGCTGCTGGCAGAAGCCGCTTGGAGCGGCCCGCCCTTGGTCACGGAGCGGAACACGTCGTCCATGCGGCCGCGATCCACGCTGAGGCTCGCGAGACGCCACGGGGCTTCTGTCGAGACTCGCTGGACGTCGTCGAGGAGCGTTTGGCGGCTGCCGGTGACGGGGAACAGCATGAAGCGCGCCTCGTCGCCGGACATCGTGTGGTCGCCGATGGAAGCGACGCTCGCGAGGGCTTCGAACGCCGCCTGCGCGGCTTCGGAGTCCTCACTCGCGACGCTGATTTCGATGGCACCGGTGTAGCGCGACTTCTCACGCATCTCCGCCGGCGTGCCGTCGAAGCAAACCTGCCCCTCCGCCACGATCATCGCGCGCGTACACACGGCCTCGACTTCCTCGAGGATGTGGGTCGAGAGCACGATGACCTTGCCCTTGGCCATCGACTGAATGAGCTGGCGCACTTCGTGCTTCTGGTTCGGATCGAGGCCATCGGTGGGCTCGTCCAGGATCAGCACTTCCGGGTCATGCAGGATGGCGAGGGCGAGGCCCACCCGGCGCTTGAAGCCCTTCGACAGGGTCTCGATGCGCTGGTCGAGGACGCTTTGAAGGTCCACGAGCTTGGTGACCTCTTGCATTCTCTCTGCAATACGGCGACCGGACATCCTGCGCGTCTTGCCGACGAACTTCATCATCGACCGCGGGGTCATGTCCGGGTAGAGCGGAGCACCTTCGGGGAGGTAGCCGATCTTGGCTTTCGCAGCGCGGGGGTTCTCAAGGACGTCGTGACCGCACACGAGGGCGGTCCCTTCCGTCGGGGGCAGGAAGCCGGTGACCATCTTCATGGTCGTGGACTTGCCTGCGCCATTCGGTCCTAGGAAGCCGAGGACTTCTCCAGGGCTGGCCTGGAAGCTGAGGTCCTTGACCGCCGTGAAGGCCCCGAAACGCTTGGTCAGGTTTCGGATCTCAATCATG
>CALHGQ010000038.1 GCA_938030175.1 uncultured bacterium
GCGTTCGTATCGCCCCTTCGGAATGCGATCGAGGGAGAACGATCCGTCCACAGCGCTGACCTCGGCTTCACGTAGGTGGCGGCTCATCAAGTGGAGGAGGAAGATTTCGGTCCCACGCGGCGGAGGCTCCCCTCCTATTTCGAGGCGTCCGCGCAGAGTCCCCGTGGGTCCCGCTTTCCGCGGGCAAGTCATGGTGAGCTCGCCGTTGGGCGTAACCTCCACCTCTCGCCAAACGTCATGAAAGAAGTGGCCAACATGGCTGACCGAGACGACAGCCTGCGTCCGAGACAAGTTTCTGAATGAAGCAGTCCCGTCTCCGCCTGTGCGCTCTGGCCACACCGCACGCCGGCGGCGTGGCGGAGTGATACGAACAAACACACCGGGCAAAATCGCTCCGTCTTCGTCCACTACCTTGACCCGAAAAACGGGGAGATCCTGTAGATCGAGCCCGACCTCGATCATGTCCTGGGCTCCCACGTCTACCCTGCGCTCCGCAAATCGGTTCCCCAAGGAAGCACGCACCGTAGACGTAGTCGGCTCGATACCCGTAGCGCGGAATCGGCCATCGTCGTTCGTCACAATAGCAACCGGCACAGAGTTTGACCGGTTTACGGGTGTCACCTCCACCTGCACACCAGGGACCGGGACACCATCAGGATCACGGACAACGCCCGTCACCACATGGCCGCGCCGTAGCCTTAGGTCACAAGTCACGAGAGACCGTGAGCGACCGTCGACATTGACACGCATCGGCACACATCCTTCTTGAAGCGCCACAACCGACGTCAAGCCTGGAAGCAGCCCTTCGAACCGAAAAGCGCCGTCCGCGTCCGTCAAGGTTTCGCGAGTGAACTCTCGCTCAAGTCGCCCCCGGGAGTCCGCATGGACGTCGCTTGGTTCGAATGCCATTCCATCGCTCACCACATGGGGCGGGTTCACGAGCACGCGAACGCCTGCGGCTGCTCCACCCTCAGGGGATGTGACCCTGCCAGTGAGGGTCATCGACGGGCCCCGAAGAGCGAGCTCGAAGGGCTCCCCCGCCGGTCGATCTGCACTGACGAGATAGGCGCGGCTCTCTGCGTAGGAGGCCTTGCGGGCCACGATCTCCACACCATTGATCGACCCGCTAGCCACCCTGAACTCTCCCTCAGGAATATCAATCCGCACCTCCGCCGCCCCGGTAGAGTCCGTCCTGCCCCCCAACGCGAAGTCGCCCTCCCCTTTGATCCAGATCTCAGCGGCTGCGACCGGTGCACCCGCTGAGTCAACAACGCGAACTGGACAAAGTCCTCCTGTACGCACGGAGTCGGTGGAGACCGCGACCTGCGCGAGGCTCGATTTCTGGGCGGCGGAGAGGGCTGCCAGTTCCCGCACACCACCCTCAGTAGTCAACTCAATCCTCCCGTCGACCGGGACCGCAGGCGCGATCCCGGCGTCCGGCCCGAGCCGGGCAGGTTCCGCCTCGGCGAGCTCCAACTCTTCCAACGGACCGCCGCGGTCGAGGACCTTGAAGATGGTGACTCCCACGAGGAGCAAGGCGAGCGACAACACGGCGACTTTCCCCCACAGCACGATCGACGTCGCGCCCGTTGCTGCGCTGGAGAGCGCGGCAGCTCTCGCACTACGAGCTTCATCGACGCTCCAATCGAACGCTCCAATCGAACGCTCCAATGAGCGCAAGACCGAAGGTCCGATCCTCGTCGAAGTTCTTGCGAAGAGAGGTGCGAAGCTTGCCGAGCCCCTTCTGTATACGTGCTCGCACCGTGCGTGGAGAGACGTCGAGCCGGCGCCCTATCTCCTCTGAGGTGAGATTCTCAAAGAGGTGCAGTTCAAGGATTCACTGGTAGGGTCCTTCGAGGCTGCCAATTTCTGCGCGAATAAGGGAACGCACTTCTGCTCGCCGCGCGGGAGCCGAAGGATCCGAAACCACGCCCCCACTCTTCGCCACCGATCGCTCGCGCTCCACTCGACGTCGTAGCTTTCGTCGTTGGCTCAGCGCGACGTTGCGAACCAGAGCGGTCAGCCAACGCCTTCGTTCTGGCCCACGCGGAGGAACAGCGCGGCTGGCCTCGACGATCCAAGCTTCCTGCAGGGCATCGTCTGAACTCGCCTCGTCGCGGAGGATCATGAGAGCGATTCGCCGCAAGCCCTCAAGGTCCGACCGGAGGTCTGCATGCGGATGATCGGATGAATCGCCTGACATAGGCACAAGAGGCTAGCGACTAGGAACAGTCGATCAGACTCCCGAGTCTTGCAGACTCGGTACTAGCGCGGCGTGACGCCCTCCTTCTCCCGTGGAAATCGCTCCCCCCGGATGCCGGCAAGTTTGGCGCTGGGTTTCCTGGGCGAGGACTCCTCCCGTGCCCGCGCCGGCGGTCTGTGGCCACGGCGACGTCGACAGAGATGTGCCGGCCCCATTGCAGTTGGGGTATCGTGTGCACATGAGCACGATCTTCGACCGCATCCTCGACGGGGAGCTGCCCTGCCATCGCGTCTTCGAGAACGACCACGTCCTGGCGTTCATGGACATCGCCCCCATCAGCGCTGGCCACACGCTTGTGATCCCCAAGGAGCGAAAGGCCAGGCTCCACGAGCTCTCGGATGACGCCGCCGCCGAGCTCGGGCGCGCGCTCCCTCGCATCGCCCGCGCCGTCTGCAAAGTATCGGGCTCAGAGGACTACAACGTCCTCCAGAACAACGGTGCCCCGGCTCACCAGGCGGTCTTCCACGTGCACTTCCACATTATTCCCCGGCCAACGGCCAACGTCGGCCTCGGCATCGACTGGAACCCCATCGAGGCACCCGACCCCGCCGAATACGCTGAGAAGCTGCGCGCGGCCATCGCGGAGGACGCAGCGTGAAGGGCTCCATCCTGATCCACGGTGGTCGAGTCGTCAGCCTCGACGGCGTCGCCCACGAAGACGTCCTCATCGTCGACGGCCTCGTTTCTGAGGTCGGCAAGGACCTCTCGGACAGCCCACGGGTCAAAGCCGCCCACACGGCCGCCCACGAAGCCGGCGGCCTCGAGCGGCTCGACGCGGCCGGGAAGCTCGTCTTCCCTGGGCTGACCGATCCCCAGGTCCACTTCCGCGAACCGGGCATGACCCACAAGGAAGACCTGGCCTCTGGCTCCCTCGCGGCCCTCGCCGGTGGCGTCACCGGCTTCATGGAGATGCCGAACACGAAGCCGAACACCGACAGCCCCGCGACCCTCGCCGACAAGTTCGAGCGGGCCGCCGGCCGAGCCGCCTCCGACTACGCCTTCTTCCTGGGCGGCACCCACGACAACGCCGAGCAGCTCGGCGAGTGGGAGCACACCCCCGGCTGCGCGGGGATCAAGGTCTTCATGGGCTCCTCCACCGGCTCCCTCCTGGTGCCCGATAATCCCACCCTCGAGCGGATCCTCCGCACGGGCAAGCGGCGCGTCACCTTCCACAGCGAGGACGACGACCGCCTCAAGGTGCGCTACGAAGGGCTCCCGGCGGACGTCCACGTGCGCGAGCACCCCCATATCAGGGACGTGGAGTGCGCGATGAGGGCTACGACGCGGCTCCTGGACCTGGCCGAGGCCACCGGGCGTCCGATTCATATCCTCCACGTGTCGAGCGCCGACGAAATCCGGGCCGTCAAGGAGCGCGACCTCGGGGACCTCGTCACCGTCGAGCTCACGCCCAACCACCTCTTCCTCGAGGCCCCGGGCTGCTACGAAGGCGAGCACGGCTCCTGGGCCCAGATGAACCCGCCCGTTCGCGACCGAGCCCATCAAGAGGTCCTCAGAGAAGCAGCCGCCGACGGGACCGCCGCCTGCATCGGGTCGGACCATGCGCCGCACTCCCTCGAAGAGAAAGCGAAGCCCTTCCCCTACTGTCCCTCTGGAATAGCGGGTGTCCAAACGACGCTACCCCTTTTGCTGACAGCAGTTCGGGATGGATGGCTGCGCTACGAGGACATCGTGCGGCTCTGTGTCGCCGGGCCCCAACGGGTCTACGGCGTCAACGGGCGGGGTCCCCTCGCCCCGGGGGCCCTCGGGCACGTCGCCATCGTGGACCCGAGCGTCGAAGACACCGTAGCGGACCACCCCTTCCACAGCCAAGCGGGCCATACGCCCTACGCGGGCTTCAAGCTGGCCGGCTGGCCCGTCGTCACCGTCCTCCACGGCCGCATTGCCTACCAAGATGGCGCATTGGTCGGCGCCCCCGCAGGCCAACCGATCCACTTCGGGTGAGGCCAGCGTGAGAAGTCCGTTCGGGAAGGCCCTTCCCGTTCGGACCGCGGGTGCGGCTGATCGCCCTGATCGCCGCGCTGACGATCCCGGATCCTGGCGAGGGGACTTGAGGGCCCGCGAGATTCCGTCGATGTTCCGGTGAAACCCTTGGCTCGGCGTCGCTTGAGGCGCTCGGCCCCGGATAGAATGGCTCGCAAATTTGGTGCGGAAAGCTATCTCTCAACCGCCGGCACGCGAAGGCGTATTGGCAGGCGACGAGCGGCTCTCTCAACCCGATGCCAGCGGTGCAATTTCGTGGGTCGCCTCGGTGCCTCTCACCCCCCGCGAGGCGCCCCGGCCCCTGACTCTTTTCCGCACCCCCGCCCTACGCAAGCCAGCGCTCTTACCGAGCCGGCCCCGTTTCTCGACGAACTCCACAGTCCATGGCCACGATCAAAGCCAAGCGAGGTCTCGATCTCCCCATCCACGGAGCCCCCAGCTCCGAGGAAGTCGTAAGTCGACTCGATGTGACCCGCGTCGCACTGCTGCCCCAGGAGTACTGGGGCGCCAAAGTGCGCCTTCTCGCCCAGGAGGGCGATGAAGTCAAAGTCGGTACGCCCCTCTTTGCGGATCGCCGTGACGAGGACGTGATTTACACCTCCCCCGCTGCCGGCAAGGTAGCGAACATCTTCCGAGGCCAACGTCGTGCGGTCCTCGCCATCGAGGTCGAAGCCAAGAACTTCACCGATGCCGAGCCCTTCGACAAGATGGACGTGGACGCTGCGACCCCGGAGGCGATCAAGACCGCCCTCATGGGCTCAGGCCTTTGGCCGACGATCCGTCGCCGTCCCTACGACAAGGTTGCGCTGAGCACGGACGTGCCCGCAGGCATCATCGTCCAGGCCTACGACTCGAGCCCCTTGGCTCCGGACCTGACGAAGGTCGTCGAAGGCCGCGATGAGGACATCGACGCGGGCCTCGCCGCCCTGAACAAGCTCACGACCGGCCAGGTCAGCGTTTGCGTCAAAGACGGCGTGAAGTGGGGCAAGTTCTGCGAGGACGGCATCCAGGTCCATCACTTCAAGGGCCCCCACCCCGCGGGCACCGCCGGCTTCTCGATCCACAAGCTCTGCCCGGCTGGCGCCAACCGCCCCGTCTGGCACGTCGGCATCCAAGACGTCGCCGACATCGGCATGCTGCTGCGCACGGGCAAGCGTCCCACCGACCGCATCATTGCGATCACCGGTCCGGTGGCCAAGACGCCCCAGCTCGTGAAGACGCGCCAGGGCGCGGATCTCTCCGCGCTGTGCAAGGACGCTTCGAACGCCACCGAGACGCGCATGGTCAACGGCTCGGCAGTTTGGGGCAACAAGGCGGCGGCCGAGGATCACAGCCACTACCTCGGACGCTGGAACACCCAGGTCACGCTGCTTGAGGACGCCGTCAAGCGCGACCTCGTCGGCTGGATGCTCCCGGTCAGCGGTCGCTACACCCAGACCAACACGGTCTGGGACAAGTTCTTCCGCAAGACCTTCAAGTACGACACCGACACGAACGGCAGCCTCCGGGCCATCGTTCCCATCGGCCAATACGAGTCCGTGATGCCCCTCGACGTGCTGGCAACCCAGCTCATCAAGGCGCTCGCATCGAAAGACCTCGAAGCCGCCGAGAAGCTTGGTGCGCTGGAGCTGGCCGAAGAAGACTTGGCGCTTTGCCAGGTCGTCGACCCCTCCAAGATCCCGATCACCGACATGCTCCGCGACATGCTGACCACCATCGAGAAGGAAGGCTAGCTCCATGAAGTTCCTACGCGACACACTCGACAAGGTCGAGCCGCTCTTCGAGAAGGGCGGGAAGCTCGAGAAGCTGTACCCCGTCTACGAGGCGGCAGACACCTTCCTCTACACGCCCGGACACAGGACGGCCTCTGGCCCCCACGTTCGGGACGGCATCGACCTCAAGCGCATGATGATCATGGTCGTCATCGCGCTGATCCCCTGCACGCTGTTCGGGATGTGGAACATCGGCTTCCAGCACTACCGCGCCACGGAGGCCTGGAACGCAGCGCCGCTGGATGCGCCGATGCTGGAAGCGATCATCTACGGAGCGATCAAGTTCCTACCCGTGTACATCGTGACGATCATCGTCGGAGGCACGATCGAGGCGATCTTCTCGTTGATACGCAACCACGAGATCAACGAGGGCTTCCTCGTAACGTCCTTGCTCTTCCCGCTGACGCTGCCGCCGGACATTCCGCTGTGGCAGGTCGCCGTGGGCATCGCGTTCGGCGTGATCGTCGGCAAGGAGATCTTCGGGGGCACGGGGATGAACATCCTCAACCCGGCCCTTACGGCACGGATCTTCCTCTACTTCGCCTATCCGGTGGACATCTCCGGCGACCGCGTGTGGGTCTCGGGCAGCGGCGTTGCCGCGGGCACCGAAGGCGCATGGATCGACGGGGCCACCGGCGCGACGCCGCTGGGCTACTTCGCCTCGAACGGCAACGCCACCGAGGCCATGGCCCAAGCGGGCTCCCTGGACATCTCCTGGTTCGACGCCTTCATGGGCTGGATCCCAGGCTCCATGGGCGAGACCTCGACGGCCATGTGCCTCATCGGCGCGGCCATCCTGATCTTCAGCAAGGTCGGTAGCTGGCGCATCATGCTCAGCTGCGGGCTCGGCATGCTGCTGTTCACCTGGCTCCTCAACGCGGGCGCCGCGATGTCCGACAACATCGGCTCCGAGCACTTCCTCGCGCTTGGCCCC
>CALHGQ010000039.1 GCA_938030175.1 uncultured bacterium
TAAAAAGTGACTCACGGATTCCCGGAACTCGTGCCCGTGCCGTGACCCCAGTGAGGCTAGTGCTCTTCATGATCCCGGGATGGGATCACCAAGTCTTCCATGAAATTCCCAAATTCCTCCACCTCCAGAACACCCTCTAAACCGGGTGGTCATTTTCTCGCCCCACCCTCCTCAGGGTCCACGCCCCCACCCCGCACCAAGATGTACCCGCACCACGGAGGCTCCTCCTCCGCGGCCAAGAGGTCCTCCTCCTCGTTTTACCCGCCACCCCGGATCGCCTGCTTCGTCTGCGGATCCCAGTGTCCCGCGGATTACCCGCTCTACGCCTCTGCCGACACCAACAGCCCCAACGTCCCTCCCCACTTCCCCTTCTTGCTGCAGCACCCCCCGCCCCTGGGCATGCCTCCCCTCGAGACGAATGAGGCCCGGTCATGTCGGATCTGCTACACCACCCTCATGGCCCAGTGGGGTGACCACGAAAGACGCCGGATTCCGCCCTACAAGCGGGTCTATTACGTTAAAAGGGTCGACGGACAGGCCTTTCCCTCGCCCGAGGCCCAGCTTCGGGCCAACCACGCCCTGAGAATGCACCAGGACGCCGCGGCGTCCGGGGCCGGGGCCATGCCCGCGCCTCCCACCGTCCTCCCGAGTGCCCTGCCCGACCTCCTGCCCGAGGGTCGGGCCAAAGTGGCCACGAGTCCCCTGGCCAACCACAGTTGGCCCCCCTCCTCGTCCTCTTCCGCCGCCTCCGCGTCCCGCCGCCAGTCGAGTCGAGCCGCGGCCGCGCCGCCCTCCTCCGAGGACGCCTCATCTTCTGTAGCGCCACCCCCAACCTCCACGGCCGGGGGCTCGTCGGCCCTCCCCTCGACCAAGAATGACGACAACGACTCCGCCCTGGACCTCTCGTCCGGCTCCCGCGACCGCGAGACCATGAAGAGCCGCTCCAGCGTGGCCTCCCACGTCAGTGCCGTGTCCAACCCCAGCAGCTACCAGTCCGAGGGCGTGTGGTCGTCGGCCAACAGCCTTGACCTCACCCTCCCCGACCGCAATGCCGCCTACGAGGTGTGCTACGTGTGCGGGGACGAGTTTAAGCGGAACCTGCTCAGTTTCACCTTCGCCCGGCAGATGAACCGCGAACCCTTTTATCCGGACCTGTTAAACCACCCGCGACCCTCGCGCTCCCGGCCGATGGACGCCACAGGGCGGGTCCTGACCTGCGACGACTGTCACCATGACCTCGAAGAGCAGTGGGGTGTGTTTGAGAGGGACGACGTTTTGCACGCGGAGAGGAAGTATCGCCTCCGCAAGCGTCCCGCCCCCACCAATGTGGACAACACCACCTTCGTGTGTTACATGTGTGCCTTGGAATACCCCTCCTCCTCGTTACAACTAGTTTATGTGAGTCCGAACGCGGAGAACGAACCGTATTACCCGTTTATCGAGCAGCAACGACCTCCCCCGGGTGCGATCCATATCTCCCCTCAGGGAATGGTTCAAGTGTGCACTTTGTGTTTCAAGTCGGCCAAAGAGACCAAGGAGAAGATGGCCTCGGGCGCGAGCACGCCCACCCCGCCCAACAGCTTAGTGAGGAAGGCGCCCATGCCGGCCGTGCCGCCCAAGAAGAAACTTCGCTATGATCCCGACGCCTACAACGACGACGAGTGCGGGATGCCCGCGGACGTCGTCTGTCTGTTGTGTCGACGAAAGTTCTCTGTCCATTCCTTTAAGTTCCTACACACGAAGCCGCCGCCCGCGGGCGGGTTGCCTTTCTTCCCCTTCCTTACGACGATGCCGCTTCCGGAGGAGGCCCTAGATCCAGAGGCCGCGGACGAGAAGCGGGTGCGCGCTTGTCAATCGTGCACGACGTCCTTGATGAACCAGTGGACGCAGTTCCAGCGAGAACACGTCACGGTTGACGAGCGCTCGTACACTTACCCCAGCCAAGTGACCGGAGCGAGGAGTGTGACTAGCTCCGTCCGCGCCCACTCGCCCTGTTCTCAGCGGAGTTCGGGCGCCCGGACGCCCATCAAGACGACCGGTCAGCCGCAACCGCCGCCCAACCTGGACATTCCCCCGTCCGCAGTGCGTCCGAGGTCAAACACCCAAGAGTCC
This sequence comes from uncultured bacterium, assembly GCA_938030175.1. Taxonomy (GTDB): domain Bacteria; phylum Planctomycetota; class UBA1135; order UBA1135; genus Saltatorellus. The sequence goes on from CALHGQ010000039.1 coordinate 2,113, forward strand.
CGACCCTCTCACACCCATTCTCTGTCGAATCCACACAGCCCGAACCCTTCAGCGCCTCCCCCGCCCACGTCATCGGCTTCTGCGGCCCGCACGCCGGCGACCTCCGCCACGGCCGCGCCCACGTGTCATTCTCCATCCTTCTCCTCCGTCCACTCTGGTCACTCCAACTACACTGGCGGCGGGCCCTCGGCGGCCGTGTCCACGACGGCCAGCGCCGCCACCACGGCCGAGTCAAACTCCGGCTGCGCCACGAAGACGGGCGCGGGCGCGAGTGGCGAGAAAGGTTCCTCCTCCTCCTCGTCCGCCTCCTCCTTCTACTGTTTCCTGTGCGGCCTGCATTCCGAGCTAAGTTTCTCGCGACTACTCTACGCCACCGCCCCGGCCAAGAACGCCCCCCACTTCCCCTTCATGCGCACCCACCGGCCCAAACACAAGGCCGAGACCTTGCGGGACGACGGCACGGCCCTCGTGTGCACCTTCTGCTACCACCAGGCCATGTACCAGTGGAACAAGTACAACGACAAGAAGAGCAAGGTGGACCCGAGCAAGAGGACGTACAACATCCACGACTACAACTGCTACGTTTGCGGAATCACGACCTACAGGAAGCGGATACGAGCGCTCAGAGTCAGGGTAAGAACTCAGTTGTCCTTTAAAATCAAAATGTCCTTGTTTTTGTGTCGGGGTCGCGTGTCCTTTAACACTTCTTCTCTCATTTTGCGACGTGAAGGCCATAAAGTCTTTTTTCTCTTAAATATTCGTACGTTTTTTCTTCTGTTCATGTTAACATCATCATTGTGCTCGTTTTTTTAGTTTGTGTTAATCTACATATTATCAATATTATCGTGATAGACCCGGGTGGCAACAAGTGATTAATCTGTTTTTCATCCTTTCCATCTCCATATTGTTAAGGAAGAAAGGAACTTCGTATTAAATTAGT
>CALHGQ010000040.1 GCA_938030175.1 uncultured bacterium
TCAGTGAGCGGGCCTATGCACAGGGGTTGCCTGCCTCACTGACCTTCGAGCGCCAGCACCGTCTCCTGGCAGGGCAGGACGCTCGCGTAGCCCTGTGCGTAGGGTGGCTCTGTCACCTTGAACAGGTCCTCGCGGAACAGAGCAACCTCGTACTTTCCGATGGGAAGACGGTCGAACACGAGCGCGTCGAGGCTGTCGAGGACGTCAGTGCGCCCGGCCATGGCGGCGTCGAGGTAACTCTCCTGCTGGGGACGGCGCAGGACCACGTGCGACCCGAGATCATCGGCGGAGAGCTTCGTCAAGGGAATGGAGAGGTCGCCGAAGAACGTGCAGTCCACCTTGACCGGCCGGGAGGGTGTGCCCGAGAACCTGAGCGTGTTCCGCAACGCCAGGTGTGGGTGGTCGACTCGTACCTGGGCGAGGTTCTGGATCTCCGCTTGGGTGCAGCTCACTTCGCCGTCCACGAACGCCTTGCTCCAGATCTTGGTCCCGGTCATGTCAAGACCGTGCAGCGTGGGTGCCGAGCACTGGAGCAGCGCTTGGTTCTGGACGAGCTGGAAGACGGCTCCCGTCTTGGCTGACGCAGGGATGATCCCCGGGGAAGTGGCCCCTGGGGAGCTATCCGCACGGGACGTCGTCGAGCTGGGGGCCGGGCCTGCGCAGGCGGCGAGCGCCAGCGATGCGAGTAGGGCGTGAAGGATCAGTCTCATGGATCTAGTGTGTTGCAGGGAGGCTTGCTGACACCGACCAAGAGTCTGACCTATTCGTCCAGGAACGGAAGCGCCGCGCGGGGGATACGGCGCGCGCCCATGAGGGTCGTGATGAGTTCGTCGTTGTCCCCTGCACGATAGGGGCTGTAGTACTCCCAAACCAGGTCTCCCTCGGGTGTGACCTCCATGAGGTGGCCCTGCATCGACTCCGTAATCAGGGTGTTGCCCCCCGGCAGCCGCTCGACGTAGCCCAGCATCGCCGAGAAGAACTGCACGTCTTGGCCCATGGGGGGGTACTGCCAGACGAGCTCCTGCGTGACCGGATCGATCTCAACCGCCCGCGAGCGATCAGACTGCAGCGGGAACTTCTGGTTGCCGCCCGCGTTGTCGAACATCAGGATCGAACCGGTGTCCAGGAACGACGCCTGGTGCTGGGCTGCGAACATCCCTTGGTGCAGCCACTTGAGCTTCTCCGTCTTGCCGTCGAACACGGCAAGGGCGCTCGGGTTGCGCAGCGAAACGAGGACGTCGCCCTCCTCGAAGAGGGGATAGGCCTCGGCCGTCGCGGCGTCGAGCACGTCGACGGAGTTCGCGTGAAAGATGTCCTCGGGCGTCGGCTTGATGGTGCTCAGGAACGCTGCGAACGGTGAGCTGTAGATCGCCTTGAAGATCGAGAACTTCCGGAGGGTCTCGCCATCTTCGGAGAGGAAGACGACGTGGCTGTCCACGATGCCCTCGCGGAACCGGCGCCCCCGATAGCGCTTCCTCATCCAGTTCAGGTCCCGTCGAACGATATCGAGGGTGACGATGGTGCCGTCATCCAGGATCTTGAAGTCGTGGTGGCTCAGGTTCGCTTGGGACCAGATCGGCTTGCCCTCGATGTCTACACGGGTGATCCCGGTGTACTCGAAGATCGCGAGGAGGTCGCCGTTCGGGAAAGGCCATGCGCGGCGAACGAACTCCGAGTGGAACGCCTGGGCCTCCGAGGGCAGTGGGTCCGGGAAGACCTCTTCGTAGTCAAGGTGCCAGTGATGAACGATGTTCCCTTCGGCGTCGATGAGCATGACCGACGTGTCGTGTCCCGAGCAGTGCAGCGTCAGGCCTGGCTCGATTCGATCTGGGTCGTGAACGATCGCGCCGCTCAGGTCGCCGCCCTCCTCGTACGCGCCGGAGTAGCCTAGGCCGCTGAGGTTGTCCTTGGTCCCTCGCTTGCTGTCGGCTGCCGCACGCAGCGGGAACCAGCGACCAGCGGGGAGCTGATCCGGTCGACCCTTGGCGCCGGGCTTCTTCGCGGGCACACTCGCGGCCCCGGCGGCGGACGCCTTCGGTGCCGCGGCCTTGGCTTCGGCTTCGGCTGCGCGCGGCTCAGCCCCTTTGGCCTCGGGAGCCTTCGCCTCCGCGCTGCTCCCAGGGCAAGAAGCGAGGGCCACGACGGACGCGAGGACGAGGGCAGAGGTGAGTCGAATCGGGGAGGTCGTCATGGGGCAGGGCAGGAAGCTACCTCGTGGAGCGAAGACCCACGTGGTGAGCGCCCATGGTAGCCCGGCTCCGCGGCGACGGCCGGGGCTCCTGGGACCAAGTCCCGGCGTCATCTCATTTGGGACTTGTCTCTAACGTTCACGCGCATATTTACGGCTTCGCCGCTGCCTGTGGGGCGATCTCGATTGGCGACAGCGCCGTTCGCGAGGCACGCCGAGTGTCCGGGTGTGGTTCGCCCAGAGAAGGCGAGTCTCAGAAGGGTGCTCATCTACTCTCCCTCACGGACTGGGGTATGCTAGTCCGGACACTTGGCCCCACGGCGGCTCAAGTCCCCACGCAGCCAGGGCCCCAACGCGGACATCTGGCCAACCGACCCACGCTTCCCCATGCCGCTCCGCCGACTTCTTAACGTTCTTAGGGTGATCTTCCTTGGCGTGTTCATCGCCGCCATCGGTGCACGTGTCGCCTGGACGAAGTACCCAGAGCATGTGGACAAGCTGGACGAGTGGATCGTCGAAGCGTCCCAGCACGAGGCCCGCCGTGAGCTTCAGAGCGCCCGGAAGGCCCAAGAAGACGGCGAGCCCGAGGTCGCCGTCGAGCACCTCTTGAACGTCGCGGAGGTGACGGAAGGGATCAAGCGTGGCGATCGACTAGAGAGCGTTCGCGCGCCGAGCCTCATGGCGCTCCGGGACCACTACCACCGTACGGGTGACCTCGAGAAAGCCCTTGAGTGGGCCAATCAGCTCCACGAACTCGACGAACGGAACCTTCCCAACGAGCTGGCGCGAGCGAGGCTCATGGGCGCGCTTCAGATGCCGGAGGAGTCCTTGGCTCTCCTCGCATGGCTCAACGACCTGACCCAGGGGCAGGATGAGTACGGGCTGGCCTATTTCGATCAGCTGGTTCGCGCGGAGCAGGGCAAAGAAGCCGTCGAGCTACTCCTTCAGATGGAGAAGGCGCACGGTCTAACGCGCCCGATGAAGGCCTGGGAGATCCGCTATCGACAGACGGGGACGCCCAATCCTGCCGCCTTGACCTTCGACCTAAAAGGTGAGAAGTCCGTCCGTGGTGGCGTCGAGGTCGAGGTGGCGGCCGACTCGCTCACGGACGTGCGGATCGACGCGCCCAGGGGCGCATCGATCTTCCTCCAGGACCCGACGCTGGTTCTTTCGCTGAACGACGGGTCCGAGGTCAAGCTCGGGCTCGAGGACATCACGCGCCTGAATCACCTGAATGAGGCCGACGGTGGGCTGCTCTGCCGGAGCCAGCAAGATCCGTTCATGGTGTGGTCCGCCCCCGAGCTCCCGGCTGGCGCAGTGATCACCGGTGCCGTCTTCCAGGCTGGGCTGCGCCCGATCCTCCCCGAGCGCCTCTACGAATTCCTCTCGAGCGATCTTGGTACGCAGAGCCTCCAGGAAGTGGCGGCTGAACATCAGGCCGGCGCTGGAACAGACATCGAACACGCGCGGCTCCTCAAGCTGCAGGAGCTCCTCCGTGGCTAAGTCAGTGAAGTCGGTCGTCTCGTTCCTGTGGCGCTGGAGCCTCTTGGTCACGGTCCCCGTGGCGTCTGCGTTCCTACTTTGGGCGTTCCGGACGGGAGCCAAGTACGAGGACCTCGGGGTCAAGTTCCAAACGCTCAACGACCACATGTCGCTGCATCGCATTGGCTCCTACGAGGCCAAGGGCGTCATGCGTGACCTCAAGCTCGCGATCCGCCCCCGTGAGTTCGACGATCCTCCAAAGCTTCGCACGCTTGAGCTCTTCGTGCCTGAGGGCTCGGAGCGCCGCCTCAACAGCGAGCTACCCCACTCCGGTCGCGAGTACGTGGCCGCGTCGCTTCAGTACCCGGACGGAAGTATCGGCGAGGTCAAGCTTCGCTACCGCGGAGACCACTTTTGGCACTGGGGTGCGCGCAAGAAGTCGCTGCGGGTCAAGACGAAGAAGAAGCGCCTCTTCGAGCGCATGCGCGCGATGAACTTCAGCGTGCCGAAGAGCTCGGACCAAGTCGTCGAGCAGCTCTCCAACGAGCTCGCGCTTCGATTCGATCTCATCGGTCCGCACAGCGAGCTGATCAACCTGCGCGTGAACGGCCGAAACCGCGGCGTTCACCTGCTCGTGGAGCAGCTTGAGGAGATGGTGGTACGCAAGAGTGGGAAGATGCCCGGCGACCTTTACTCCGGGGACATGGTCAAGCGAAACCGCTTCCTCGGTATCTCCCAAAAGCTGTTCGCGAACGCGGCGCTGTGGGAGAAGATCGCGATCAACAACCACTTCCCGGAAGAGGAGAACTCCAACCTTCGTCGGCTCGCCGCTACTTTGGATTCGCCCCCGTCCGCGGAGCGCACGCGGGCCCTCCGCAGCCTGCTGGACATCGAGGCCTTTGGACGGTTTGCAGCGTTCCGCACCGTCTGCCAGACGTTCCACTACGACGACAAGCACAACCAGCGCCTCTACTTCGACCCCTGGCGCAACCATTTCCTTCCGGTAGTCTGGGACCCGCTGGGTTGGCACCCCGGTGCCTTGCCGCGTAAGGGGCAGTCTGCGCGCCCGGACATCTTGACCTCCGATCTCGACTTCGCGCTCTTTGAAGACCCGGTGTTCCTCGCAGCGCGCCAACGGGCCTTCGACGATTGGTTCGGCACAGGCAAGCACGAGAAGTTCATCGAGCGGGTCGATGAGCTGATTGCGCAGGTCTCCCCGAGCCTCGACCGGGACCCCGGCCTCGGTTCGATGTTCAAGCTCCTGAGCCCAACCGAGGTTCGCAAGATCCAAGCGAAGACGCGCGAGCAAATCGTGCAGGTCGCAAGGGACATCCGCGCCGAGTACATGGCCGCACCGGACATGGAGTACGTCGCCGCGCAAGACAGCACCTCGATGGTCCGCGTTCAAGTCGACGGCCGCAGGGTCGCCCAGGGGGTTGAACTGTCTTTCGAGGAGCCGTTGGACGGCCTTGTCGAGGCCCACATCGCCTACTTCGCCGCCGACGGGGAGGCGGTCACCGTCGACGTGTCGAGCAAGGTTGAGCTCCTCGGGACGAAGCTGCGCCTGAACGTTCCCCTCTGCGCCGAACTCAAGCGGGTCTCCCGGGATCACCCCACGTTCAACATGCGCAACTTCACGGAGGTGCGCCCAGCGACCTACCAGATCATGTTGCGCGGCGGAGGCGTCGATGAGAACCGCCTGCTTCGTCTCGCTAGCCTCGACTCACTGGGTGGCACCCATGTGGCTCAACAAGTGCGCAGGATCAGCGCGGAACCGTTCGAGTGCTTCAACGAAGCGATCGTGCCTGCGCCGTTCGAGGACACCGAGCGCTGGTCCGGTGAGATCATCGTTGAGGGCGTTCGTCGTATCCAGAGCAACGTCATCATGGCCCCCGGCACCGTGCTAAAGATGGCGCCGGCGGCATCGCTCATCTTCGAAGGCCAGCTGATCGCCCGCGGCACGCGCAAGGAGCCGATTATCGTCGAGCCTCTCGATGAGGGCCAGGAGCCGTGGGGCACCCTGGCGGTGCGCGGAGATCGGGCCGACGAGTCCCACATCGCGTGGATGGAGATGCGATTCGGCAGTGGCCTCAAGGCCCCCGATGCCGAGTTCAGCGCGATGCTTTCGATCCACGACGTGGAGGATGCCGTCGTCGAGGACTGCCTCTTCGAGGACAGCCAGGTCGTCGACGACATGATGCACGTGGTGTATTCGACGATCCGCATCCAGCGCTGCAAGTTCGTGCGTTCCCTGATGGACGCGCTGGACATCGACATCAGCGAGGCGATCGTGTCCGACTGCGACTTTATCGAGAGCGGCAACGATTCACTGGACCTCATGACCTCGACGGTCGTGGCGCTCGATGTGACCTCGTTGCGCAGCGGCGACAAGGGCGTGTCGGTGGGCGAAGACACGACGGCGATGCTGCTGCGCTGCTCCTTGATCGACGGATTGATCGGCGCGGAGATGAAGGATCGCTCGAAGTCGATCATCGTCAACTCAGAGTTTCGCGGCAACGGCACGGGCATCAACACCTACAAGAAGAACTGGCGCTACGACTCGGGTGGCTTCACGAGCATCTATAACTCGGTCTTCGATCGAAACGAGCTCCAGTTCGGCGCTGACAAGTACTCCCAGGTCACGGTCCACGACAGCTTTGTCCGGCCTCGCCAAGAGCTCGGCAAGAAAGAGGCGAGGCGCATCCTCTTGGACCGTTGGTGCGACGCAAAGTCCAAGACGAACGCCCGCATGAAGCGCCACTTCCAGGTCCCCGGCGAGGCAGAGGCCTCTCCCTCGATGTTCCAGCCCTATTGGGATCAGGCGCGGCCGGGACATCGTGGACCTGGGGTCAAGCAGTAGCGCGGCAAGCTGACGGAGCTGGAGCCCAAAGCTGGAGCCCAAAGATGGAACCCAGCGCTGGGGGCCAGCATTGCGGGCCAGCCCGCCGTAGCAGCCTTCGGTACCGCCCCGAGGGACCACGCCGAGGGGGTTGCCGCCCAGGGCGGCGCTCCGTCTGATGGGACCCATGGAACTAGAACTTTGCTTCACGGTGGAGGATCCCGCCGCCGAGCCCGTGACCGAACTCCTGGAGAGGCATCTTGCCGAGATGCGCGCGATCTCGCCGCCGGGGAGCGTGTACGCGCTCGACGTAGAAGGGCTCCGCGTTCCCGCCGTGACGGTCTGGACGGCCCAGGTGAGCTCGGGGGAGACCCCGCGGCTTGTCGCGTGCGGTGCGCTCAACGAATTGGATCGCACCCACGCCGAGATCAAGTCCATGCACACCCATTCGGACTGGCGCGGCCACGGCATCGCCGCGCGCTTCGTCGCCTTCCTGATCGGCGAGGCGAGGCACCGTGGCTACCGGCGCCTCAGCCTGGAGACGGGCGCGTTCGAAGCCTTCGCCGGCGCGAGGCGACTCTATGCGCGTCTCGGATTCGAGCCCTGCGGCCCATTCGCCGACTACGGCAACGACCCCCACTCAGCCTTCATGACGCTGCACTTATCCTGAGAAGCGAACGCCAAAAGTAGAGAACAGCGGAAATAGCGGCTTGGCTCCGTCGCAACGAGCGCACGTCCTTCCACCCGCGCTATCGAGGTGATCCCCGTGAATGCTTCTCTTCTCCGTCGCGTCTCCATCGTCGCCGCCCCGCTCCTTGCGGTGACCGTCAACATAGGACTTGGTGCGCAGGTCTTTCACGCCGAGCCATCGCTACTGCCGAACTACGTGCGCCCCGCGGCCGCCGTTCGCTTTCTGGATCGGGCCACCTTTGGGGCGTCGACCCTCGATGTCTTGGCCGTGAGCCGTGGAGGGTACGAGGAGTGGATTGACGCGCAGCTAGCCGTGCCGCCTACGCTTCTCTTGCCCGAGCTGATCCAGTTCGGCTGCGGACCTGATCAGCCCGGCGAGTCGCCCGCCACCTGTCCCAACTACGAGGCGGAGCCGCACCTCAGCCTGCTCGCCAACGCATGGTGGAGCCACGCGCTCTACGCACCCGATCAGCTGCGCCAGCGGGTGGCCTTCGCGCTGTCGGAGATCTTTGTGGTGTCCGACCGGAACGGCACCGTTCAGAACTTCCCGAGCACTCTCTCCGACTACTACGACACGCTGGTCCGAGGCGCCTTCTCCAACTACCGGGACCTCCTGGAAGACGTGACGCTCCATCCTTCCATGGGCGGCTATCTGAGCATGGCCAAGAACCGCAAGGAGGATCCTGCGCTCGGCACGAGGCCCGACGAGAACTTTGCCCGCGAGGTGATGCAGCTCTTCTCGATCGGGCTCTCAGAGCTCAACCCCGATGGGTCGTTGAGGCTGGATGCCAACTCCATGCCGATCCCCACCTACGACCAGGACGTCATAACGGAAACCGCGCGTGCCCTCACCGGTTGGAACTACGACGACGGGGCGGCCCCGACCTCGGACCTGCTTCGGTTCCTGTGGGTCCTTCCACGTGTGGGCATGATGGTCGCCTGGCAGGCGTTCCACGACGTCGACGCAAAAGAGATCGTCGCTGGCACGTTCTTGGCTGCGGGACAGGCCCCAGAACAAGACCTGGACCAGGTGCTGGACGCGCTCAGCGATCATCCCAACGTCGGACCGTTCATTGGGCGGCAGCTCATCCAGCGCTTGGTCACCAGCAATCCTTCTCCGCAGTACATCGAGCGCGTCACATCCGTTTGGAACGACGACGGGTCCGGGGTCCGCGGCAACCTACAGGCCGTGGTGCGCGCCGTCTTGCTCGACACCGAAGCGCTTGAGGGCCACGCGATCCAGCCCGAGAGCTTTGGCAAGCTGCGCGAACCCATCCTCAAGCTGACGGGGATCTGGCGCAAGTTCGACGCGGTGGGGGGGACCGTGTTCACCCCGATCCTGGCCGACGAGTTCTTCGGCCAGCGCGCGATGGGCTCACCGTCCGTGTTCAACTTCTTCAGCCCGGACTACGCGTCTCCGGGCCTCAGTGTCCAGCGCCTCGTGTCTCCAGAGCTGCAGATCGCCACGCATTCCAAGGTCACGCGCACGTCGAACGGACTCACGTTCTACATCGTCCAAGGCAATACGGATCTCGTGGAGCCGGGCTTCTCGGAACCTGTGCTCGACCTCGCCCTGCTCAAAGCGCAGGCGGCGGATCCAGCCCAGCTGGTGGCGCTTCTCAACCTCCGGGTTTGCGGCGGCCTCATGAGCCTGGAGACCCAGACGGTCCTCACGAACTACCTCGGTACGTTGCCCTACGCGGTGCCGGGGCTCCCCGATGGATTCCTCCGCGCCGCGGAGGCGCTCATCATCGTGGCCGCTTCCCCCGACTATGCCATTCAGCAGTGAGCCCTCCAGCCTCGAGCCACAAAGCCATGACACCTAAGCCCATCTCCCAACGTTCTGCCCTTCCCAGGATCTCGCGCCGCGGCTTCCTCAGGGCCGCCGGTCGCTCGGCTGCGGCGGCCGCGGTCCTCGGTCCCCAAGCGTCCGGCATGCGCGTCTTTAGTTCGAGCGGCGCCGCGGGCCCCACGGACTACAAGGCCATGGTGTGCGTCTTCCTCTACGGCGGGGCCGATTCGCTCAACTTGCTGGTTCCCACCAGCGCGGCGGAGTACGCCACCTACGCGAACGCACGCGGCGATCTCGCCGAAGCGCAAGGGAGCCTGCTGCCGATTCAGCCGCTGACTTCTACGGGTGCCACCTACGGGCTACACGGCGCCGTTCCCGAGCTGCAGTCGCTCTTCCAGAGCGGTCAGCTCGCCTTCGTTCCCAACGTGGGCCCTCTTGTTCGCCCGGTCACCAAGGCAGAGATTCTGGCGGGCAGCGCCCAGACACCTGCGAATCTGTTTTCGCACAACGATCAGCAGACCCAGTGGCAGGTGGCCCATGCCGATGGGCCGCGGACGACGGGTTGGGCGGGCCGGATGCTCGATCGCGTGGCCAACGCGAGCCCGGATCCGTTGTCCCCGGGGATCTCCATCGATGTCACAGGGCAGCTCCTCGTGGGCGCCCAGGTCCAGCCGTACGTTCTGGGGGTGACGGGCACCGAGTCGCTCTCCCTCAACGACAACCCGAGTCGGCGCGCCGCGGTCGATGCGATCATGACGAGCCGTCATGCGCTCGCCGAAGAGTTCGCGCGGGTCCAACGGGAGTCCACGGCCATCGACGGCGTCATCGGGCAGTCGCTCGCCGGAGCACCGGACTTCGCTGGGCTCTTTCCTGACTCAAGCCTCGGACAGCAGCTTCGCATGGTGGCGCAAATGATCTCGGTCCGCGCTCAGCTGGGCGTGAGGCGCCAGGTCTTCTTTGTGGGGACCGGCGGTTTCGACACCCACGATGACCAGCTCGCGCTCCTGCCGCTGCTCTTCCGCAATCTGTCCCAGTCGATCGGTGCTTTCCAAACGGCCATGGGCCAGGTTGGAGAGGTGGACCGGGTCACCGGCTTCACCCACAGCGAATTCGGTCGCACGCTTTCGAGCAACGGCCAGGGGTCGGATCATGGCTGGGGCGGACACGCCATGTGCTTCGGCGGGAGTGTCCGGGGCCAGGACATCTACGGCGCGATGCCCGACCTGAGCCCCACAGGGTCCGACGACGTCGGCGAGGGCCGCCTGATACCGAGGGTGGCGGTCGACCAGCTGAGCGCGACGCTGGCGAAGTGGTTCGGGTTGACGGCCCCCGAGGTCGACATGATGCTCCCGAACCTGAGCCGGTTCTCGAGCCGTGATCTTGGCTTCCTAGTCTGAGGAAGGTGACCCGGCCGTAGTGATAGGCTAGTCGACAGACGCTCGACCCCTTGGATCTACGCATGCTGCTTGTTGCCCTCCTACTGACGCCGCTCCCATGGGCCCACGGTGGGGCCAGTTGTGGACCCCACCCGTGTCCGCAGGTCGAGGCCCCTGGTGCGTCGTCTGTTTGGGCCCAGGAGTTGGCGGACCAGCTCGGTGAGGCCAGGCGAAGCTACGCCGATGGGCTCGAAGAGCTCGCCGCTTGGTGCCACAAGAACGGCGCGTACGCGAGGCGTAACCATGCGCTGGAGAGCCTCCTTCAGTTCCGGCCGGATGACGCGAAGGCGCGCAAGTCCCTGCGCTACCGCTTCGACCGAAAGGCCAACGCGTGGATCCGTCGCGATAGCTACCGGGCACCTTCTGACGGCGGCACCAAGACAGCCAAGGAGTACGCCGGGCTCCGCGATGCGCTCGATGGGAAGTTCGTGGGCCAGGCTATGGACGCTATTGAAGCGGCGGAGGAGAACCTCGGGCCAGCGGCGGCGCTCCAGGAGCTCCGGAGCCTCTACGCGGTTGCGCCCAGCCAGCCGCGGCTCCTGGAACGACTTGGCTACGAGAACATCGCGCAAGTGGGCGAAGCGCCTAAGTGGGTGAGCGCTGCGAGCGTCAGGACGCCGGCGCGTCGGAGAGAGATCGCGCGGTGGGTGGAGGAGTCCCGTCAGGCCGGAACGCAGATCAAGGACGACAGCCTGGACGACGTCGATCAGTCGATCAACGTCGAGTGGAGGCAGGTCCGCCAGGTAGGCCCCATGCGGCTGGTGGGTCGCGCCACCGCGAAGGAAGGCGACGCGACGTTGACCGTGGCGGCGACTTCGCTCGGCCTTCTGTCACGGATGGTGGGGGAGCCAGCTGAGCTGCCCAGCCCCTGGACTGTCTACCTGTTGGAGCGCCAGGAGGACATGAACCGCTTCATCAGCAGCTACCCTGGCCTCGACGATGACCAGCGCAGCCGCGCACGGAAGCTCGGGAGCATGTGGATGCCGGGCAAGACTCGGTGCGGGGTGTGGGGCGTCGACCCGGTCGAGCGTGCCGACATGGTGTGCAAGCAGGTTGCCGTTCGCTTCCTTGACGCGTCCTACGGCATCAAGACCACGCGCGGCTGGTTGGTGGAGGCGCTTGGCCTCTACATCAACTACGCCGTGGTGGGGACGCGGCTCTCGCGGCACGTGGCGATTACGGAGTACGCCAAGCCCGGCGAAGTGCCCGTGACCCTCGGACTCGAGGATCCCAAGGCCGATTGGCTCGCCGTCGCGTCAGTGTGCCTCCAGGGCTACGAAACCAGCGACCTCGCGCGCGCGCTCGGCCGCAATGCCAGCGAGATGACCCCGGAGGACGTGGCCGTCACCTACGCCCTCGTCGCCTACCTGTGCGAAGGGGCGGAACCCGGCGCGCTCAAGGCCATCCTGGAACCGGTGGGCTCCGGCACAGCTTCCTCCGTCGTGGCGATCGAATCGTGGTTCAAGCTGCCGCTCTTTGAGATTCAGCTCCGCCTGCAGGCGTGGCTCGAGGACGTGGTGGTCGCCGCCCCCGAAGATCCTGCGGCGGACCGCTAGCCCTTGGACTGGGCCATGAGGCTCCGCAGGTCTTCGGACCCCGGTTGCTGATAAACGCGCAGGTCGAACTCGCGGACGACGGCTAGCAGGTGGTCGAAGATGTCGCCCATGATCCCCTCGAAGTACTTCCAGCGCTGCTCGCCGCTGAAGCAATAGATCTCGAGGGGCACGCCTTCCGTCGATGGGGCGAGCTGGCGCACGAGGAAGGTCATGTCTTCGCGAATCGGTTCGAGCTCTTTGAGGTAGCACTCGATGTACGCGCGGAACGTGCCGATGTTCGTCAGACGGCGTCCGTTGACGGGGGAGTCAGGATTGACGCTCTTCGCCTGGTTCCACTCCGCAAGCTCCTTGGTGCGTTCGTCGAGGTAGGGCTTGAGGGATTGAATGCGGCCTAGGCGTTCGAGGTCTGCGTCTTCTAGGAAGCGAACGCTCGTCATGTCGAGGTGCAGCGAGCGCTTGATGCGTCGGCCCCCCGACTCGGTCATGCCGCGCCAGTTCTTGAACGTGTCGGTCATGAACGCGTGGGTCGGGATCATGCTGATCGTCTTGTCCCAGTTCTGCACCTTGACCGTGTGGAGTCCGATGTCGATGACATCGCCGTCGGCGCCGTATTTAGGCACCTCGACCCAGTCGCCCGTGCGCAGCATGTCGTTCGAGGCGAGCCGCAGGCTGGCGAGGAAGCCGAGGATAGAGTCCTTGAAGACCAGCAGAAGGATCGCCGTCATCGCGCCGAGGCCCGTGAGCAGCACGGTGGGCGAGCGCTGCATGATGACGGACACGCTCAGGATGGCGGCCGCGATCCAGATCACGAGCTCGGCCACCTGGGCGTAGCTGCGAAGAGGCTTCGCCCGCGCCGAATCAGATCGCCGCCCGAGCTCCACCAAGGACTCGATCAGCGCGTGGAGCGCCCGCGCCCCCGCGACGATCATCCAGACGTTCGCGAAGCGGCGCAGGTACTGCACGTAGATCAGGTCTTCGGGCTCCTTCAGCACGAACGGCGCCGCGATGTAGATCACGAGCGCAGGCGCCAGGTGCGAAAGCCGCACCAGTACATCGTGTTCCACAAGGAGATCGTCCCACGTGGTTTGCGTGTGCTTCACGAGGGCGCTCACGCCGCGGACGATGACCTTCTTGGCGATCCAGTTCGCGAGAAGCGCAATCAGGACCACGATGAGCCAGGCGCCCCCTGTGTGGATCCAGGTGTCGAGCGCCGAGGGATCAGCCATCAGCTCTTGCGGTTCCATGGTCTGACTGAGGCACGTGAGCGCAGTGGGGATCGGCATGATGGGAGCAGTCTGACGTCCATGGGCCCGTTTCGCTAAACTCGTTCCATGGTGTATTTCCTTCGTCGAACGTTAGAGCGTCTCCAAGACGCGCTCCTCGTGCACAAGAAGCTCGCGGCCCTCGCGGTGGCGACGCTCACGCTGGCGGCGCCGGCTGCAGCCACGTGGTCGATCGTGGTGGTCAACACGCGAACGGGCGAGGTCGGATTGTTTTCGGCGACCTGCATTCGCAACTTCAACCTGGAACGCATCCTGGGTCTCGTCAGGGTCGGGGAAGGAGCGGCTGCGGTCCAGTTCGCGGGCGATCCGTCAGGCGCGAAGCGCGCGTACATCTGGGCGGGCATGGAGCAGGGCTTGAGCCCGGAGGAGATCCTCCAGGGGATCCAGTCCACGTTCACCGATGCCAACACGCTGCAGATCGGCATGAGCTCGGGCTTCGGCGAGGCCCGCACCTACACGGGCGCTGGCGTTTGGGATCCGAACTTCGGCGTCCAAGGTCAGGTGGGCGACCTGCGCTACGCCATCCAAGGGAACGTCATCACGGGGGCCCCCGTGGTCCTCGAAGCCGAAGCAGCCTTGCTCGCGACCGAGGGAGACCTCGTTCCTCGACTTGCGGCGGCGATGGAGGCTTCGCGCCTCATGGGCGGCGACGGGCGGTGCTCGTGCGATGAAGACATGCCGGGGTCCTGTGGTGCCCCGCCCAACGTGCCCTTCGCGAAGTCGGCCGACATCGGCTTTGTCATTGTCGCGCGAATGGGCGACACGGACGGAACCTGCCAGGGAACGCAGGGCTGCACCAACGGAAGCTACTACCTGCATGAGCGCGTCGTCCTAGGTGGCGCCACGGACCCTGACCCGGTCACGAAGCTGCAGCGCAAGATGTACCGGTGGAGCCAACAGCTGGTGCAGGTCACCGACCAGCTGCGTACGGAGGTCACCGCCGACCGAGACCAGCTGGTGGCCGACTCTCAGTCGCGGGCCTCGGTGACGGTCCGGCTGGTCGATCGATTCGGTCAGCCGCTGACCACCGGGGGCCAGATGCTGACCGTCACCCCCATGCACGCTGGAGCCGCGCCCGCTATGGCCGGGCCCGTCGTCGACAACGGCGACGGCACCCACACGTTCGAGCTCCAAGCGACCGCGAGCGCCGGCGACGGCGAGTGGCACCTCCGCGTCGACGATGGCACGCGCGAAATCCTGCTCTGGCCCGCGCTCACGCTCACGACCGCGCTGCTTACGGATCTCCACGCGAGTCGATCCGAGATGGGCGGCCCCGATGCGGGCAACCTGGTCCTGACCATCAACCGCGCGGGCGACCCGGCGCGTGGCTATCAGCTCCTTGGCAGCACGTCGGGCCAGATGCCGGGAACGACGCTCCAGGGCACGTTCGTCCCGCTCAACCCGGATCGGCTGCTCGGACTGACGCTCGGGGCCCCGCGGGGCCCCGTTTTTGAGGCCTTCAGTGGGACCCTGGATGCCACCGGCCGCGCGGAGGCTCGCTTCGCCCTGACCCCTACCCTGGCAACGGTCCTGGTGGGGACCCGCTTTGACTTCTGCGCCCTCATTGACACCGCGAACGGAACCGAGGCAACGAGCGTGGCTTCCGTCGTCGTGACCCCCTAGCAGCCCCCCTCGAAGACCTGGCTGCGTTGCTCGAACAGGCCCGGAGAGCTCGCTATGACGGGTCTTCGAGCGCCTTGCCAGGACTTCGACGGGCACTACTGGGAAGCACGGCCTTGATCAACAACCTGCTAGATCGAGGTCCCTGGGAACGATCCCGGTATCGCGTTCGTAAGAAGGCGACGGGCTGGCTCAGCTTCGCCCCCTCTCAGCCCGTGACCGGTCCCATTTTCCGCGCAGGAAAACTCGGGTACAGGTGCAATCGAAACGAGTTACCGCCGCATAAGCACCTGCTCCTCCTCCCTCCATCGCCCCCAAACCCATGCGAATCCCCGTCCTCGTAGCCTCCCTGGCCGCCGCGACTCCCTCGACGTCCTTAGCGCAAGAGACCCTTGTGAACTGGGAGACCGCCCACGTTTCGCCGCTGGCACTGGATGTCGCAGGTGACCGCCTCTTCGTCTGCAACACGCCAGACGGACGCTTGGAGGTCTTCGATGTTAGCGGGGCAGAGCCTGTGCACCTGTTCGACGTGCCCGTGGGCGTCGATCCGATCTCGGTGCGCCAGCGCAACGCCAACGAGGTCTGGGTCGTGAACTCGATTTCGGACTCGATCAGTGTCGTCGACCTCGCGCGCCGTGCGGTCGTGCGCACGGTGATGACCGATGACGAACCGTCGGACGTCGTGTTCGCGGGCTCCCCTGTCCGAGCCTTCGTGACCTGCGCGCAGCCCAACCTTGTGCAGGTCTTTGATCCGGCCGCGCCGACGGCGCCCCTGGCCGAGATCCCGATCCTGGGTGAGGAGCCGCGGGCCATGGCGGTCAGCGCGGATGGCTCAACGGTGTACGCGGCGGTCTTCGAGTCCGGCAATGGCTCTACGGTGCTCGGCGGCGGCCTCGATGACTCGGTCACTCTTGCGCTGCCGAACGTGGTCTCCAATCCGGCAGGCCCCTACGGCGGCCAGAACCCGCCGCCGAACGACGGCACGGACTTCGAGCCTGCTATGCGCCCGGGCAACCCGACGCCCCCGGCGGTTGGCTTGATCGTCAAGAAAAACGCGGCCGGTGCGTGGATGGACGACAACGGCGGCGACTGGACAGAGTTCGTCAGCGGCGCCCAAGCAAGCCAGTCCGGTCGGATCACGGGGTGGGACGTCACGGACCACGACGTCGCCGTCATCGACGCGGCGACGCTCGCCGTGACCTACGCCGATCGGCTGATGAACATCAACATGGCCCTCGCGGTGCATCCGATCACCGGCGACATCACCGTCGTTGGCACGGACGCTACGAACGAAATCCGCTTCGAGCCTGTGCTCAACGGCGTTTTCCTGCGCGTCGTCATGGGGATCGTGGACGAGTCGACCCTCGGCGGCGTTGTCATCGACACGAACCCTCACCTCACCTACCAGGCGGCCACCGTGCCACAGGCGACCCGCGATCTCTCCCTGGGCGACCCGCGGGGCATCGCGTGGACGAGCGACGGCGCGCGGGGCTACGTCACCGGCATGGGGTCGAACAACGTCGCGGTATTCAACGCCGCTGGCGCACGCATCGGCACGCCGATCGAGGTGGGCGAAGGGCCCACGGGCATCGCGATCGACGACGCCGGTGGGCGAGCGTTCGTGCTCAACAAGTTCGATGCTTCGGTCTCGACGGTTAGTCTCGCGGCGGGCACAGAGACCAGCCGAACGCCCTTCTACGACCCGTCCCCCGGGGAGATCCGCGAGGGGCGCAAGCACCTCTACGACACGCACGCGAACTCCGGCCTGGGCCACGTGTCCTGTGCCTCGTGCCACGTCGACGCGCGAACCGACCGTCTCGGCTGGGACCTCGGCGACCCCGCCGGACTTGTCGAGAGCTCTGCCGGTCAGAACCTGGGCATGAACTTCCCCGGCCTCAACACGGGCTTCGAGGACTTCCACCCCATGAAGGGGCCGATGACCACCCAGACGTTCCAGGACATTATCGGGAACGAGCCGTTCCACTGGCGCGGCGACCGGGACAACCTCGGTGGCTTCCTTCCGGCCTTTGCCGGACTCCAGGGTGACGACACGACCCCCGGAGCCGCCGGCGTCGACGAGTTCGCGGACTTCCTTGGGACGATTCACTTCCCGCCCAACCCCTTCCACAACTTCGACAACAGTCTGCCGACGAGCCTGCCGCTCACCGGCCACTTCAGCGTGGGCCGCTTTAGCCCGGCCGGCACCCAGCTGCCGAACGGCAACGCGAACTTTGGCCTCAACCGCTACACGCCGCCCACGACCCTCGACGGTCCGTTCGCGTGCGTCACTTGTCACACCTTGCCCACGGGTATGGGCCCGAACATGAGCTTCAACGGAAGCCAGTACGTGGACTTCCCAGCGGGACCCGAAGGGGAAGCCCACCACGGGCTGGTATCCGTGGACGGCTCGACGAACAAGGCGATCAAGATCGCCCAGCTCCGTAGCTCCTACAAGAAGGTCGGTCTCGACTTCACCCAGTCGAGCGTGCAGGCGGGCTTCGGTTTCCTCCACGACGGCAGCATCCCGTCGCTGGCGCACTTCCTGTCGTCGCCGGCGTTCGAATTCCAAGGGGATCAAGCCCTCGCGAACATGATCGCGTTCATGCTGGCGTTTGGCGGATCGGACCTTCCGAACGGATCGGCGAACAACCCGCTCTTCCCCCCGGGGTCTCCGAGCCAAGACACCCACGCGGGCGTCGGAACGCAGATCACGATCAACGACTTCCAGAGTCTCGATACCGAGTCAGCAGCCCTCGTTGCAGAGATGCAGTCCGAGGCTGATCTAAGCCGCGTAGGCCTCGTGGCCCGGGCCTTCATCGGCAGCGCCGTGCGCGGCGCCGCCTACACGCCCGGCGGTTCGTTCCAGGTCGATCGCGCGGGCCAGCAGCTCAGCTTCGCGGGAATGATGGCGTTGGCGACGCCCACGAACCCGGTCACGCTGACGGTGGTGCCCTTCGGGACCCAGGTCCGCGTGGGCATCGACCGCGACCTCGATGGGGCGTTCGATCAGGACGAGCTGGACGCGGGCAGCAACCCTGCCAACCCGAACAGCCTCCCGGACATCGGCCAGAACTACTGCGGCCCGGCAGCTGTGAACAGCGCCGGCACCTCCGGCGTCATGTCGGCCGCTGGCAGCCGCGTCGCGTCGGACAACGACCTGCGGCTCACGGCTTCGCTCTTGCCCGCGGGCAGCGCAGGCTTCTTCATCGCGTCGCGGACCCAAGGG
>CALHGQ010000041.1 GCA_938030175.1 uncultured bacterium
CCCCCCCTACATGCAACAGAAGAGATCTGGAGTCACGGTCGTTCGCGCCGTGAGAAGAGATGTCGGGCATGGCGAAGTGATCATCCAGCCCTCAGAGAGCCTGACCGATCTCACCATCGTCGTTGCACAGGCCCGGGCTTCTATCACCGGGCGGGTGGTCGACGGTGGTGGACAGCCGCTGCGCGGTATCCACGTACGACCCCTTGGCTCGACTCGGCTTGGACCTATCGAGGAGCCCCAACCTGGTGGCCCTTTCTATGCAACCGTTGAGGAAGAACTTGCTGGCTCTGGGATTCAAACCGATTTGACCGACGCGGAGGGCCGCTTCACGCTGGACGGACTCCTTCCGATCGAATACGAGGTGGAATGCATAGACGCCCAGTCTCTCTACTCGCTCGTGACGAAGCCCATTGTGCCGAGCGACTCCGAGGTGGAGATCGTGTTTGAAGTCACGACGCGCCAACTGAGCGGCGAGATCCTCTACTCGAACGGCGATCCAGCGCCGGGGCTCATTATCCGCATCACAGGAGCCAATGCGTTCGACGACTCTCGCGCCGCTTTCGAAACGGAAGTTGCCCCGCGCAGCACCATCTCGGACGAGCGTGGACGATTCCTCTTCGAAGCCATTAGCACAGCCGACCTAGTCGCTTTTCTTGGAGGTGCGTCCGACGGGTGGGTACAGATGGAGCAGATCGAGGCAGGGACAACTGATGAAGAGATCCAGGTGTCAGTTCCACGCCGCCTCAAGGTTCAACTCAAGATCACGTTTGGGGAAGACCCCGGCGGTCAAGTAGTCGCGGTCGACGCCGATGGGGATCGCGTCCCCATCACTCTCGGCTCTGGCTCCGAGCTGATGGTGGTGGAGTTCGTCCCGGCGCAGGAGGGCTTATCTCCGATCCTGGGCCTCCCTGAGACCGCCACCGAGTTTCGCCGAGTGCGGAATGGAGAGGTACTCGCGAAGGCCGCGATCGTACCGCAGGCGAAAGAGATTTTGCAGGTCGAGTTGGACTGAGCCGACGGGCTCTCAGCCAGCCCCACGACCTATCGCCATAAGAGCGTCGATTTCCAAGCTGGTCCCCAACGTTGGGCATCGAGACCGCATGGCCCGTCGTAACCCCGTAACCCGTGCAATCTTCCCTCGGTCAGGAGCAGTAGGACCCCCTAGTAGCCCTGATCGAGAGGACGTTGCCCGATGTTCACCCCGCCGCGCTGCCCGAGCGAAACCTGCCCCGAACACTGAGATCCCACCCCCGGGTTCTACATTCGCCGAGGCTTCTATCGCTCCAGCGTCAAGCCCCACCCAAGGTTGCTGCCTCTCGCGTTTCCTTCCAACACGACGCGCCTGAGAGCCTTCCCTACCGATCTAGCCCCCAACACTGAGCGTGACTGCCCAGGGGCCGTTGACCTAGGGGCGTTTGCGGATCTGTGGCATTGAAGTCACGGCTCACGCCTGCAGCGAGGATTCGAGCATTGGCGAGACCACCGGGCATGGGCTGTCCAACGTCACGACCCGCCGCTCGCGCCGCTAACTCCGATCGTCCGACTCGAGCTTCGCGAGCCGCGCTAAATCTTCCTTCCGCAACCGCGGCGCCCGCGCTTCCTCCGACGGCCGGAGGTTGTCCAGTGGCTCCGGCGGCTCGTTTGCGAATTTGCGGAAGGCTGCCATCTTGCCCTCCTTGAACTTCGCGAGGCGGTCGAACCACTCGTGGCGCAATGCGTCGCGCTCTTCCGTTGACATCGCCCCTACCAAGGACGGCTCGGCGTCGAAGCAGCGCTGGAGCATGAGCGCCGTCGCCACCGAGAGGTTGAAGGACTCTGTAAAGCCGTGGATCGGTAAGAAGAGTCGGCGGTCGGCGGCCTCAAGGAGCTTTTCAGAGACCCCTTGGAGCTCGCGACCGATCACCAGTGCCACGCGTTCGGGGAACGGTTGGAGTGACTCCGGCGTCGTGACCTCCGTGGCGGTCGGACCGAGGTCGGTGGCCCAGATCGTCAGGTTCTCTTCCCGGGCTGCGGCGATGCAGTCCTCGATGGACTCGAAGAGGCGCCGCGTCAGCCAGCGGTGGCTGCCCTTCGTCACGGACTTGACGAGGCGGGACTTCTTGCCGGGATGGCGAATGGTCCACACGTGCTGCACCCCGAATGCCTCGGCGGTGCGTAGTACCGCCTGGACGTTCTCGTCGTTCCATGGGCGCTCCATCACGAGCACGAGCCTCGAGGTGCGGCGCTGGAGAATCGCCTCGGCCCGGCGCAGGCGCATCGGCGCCCCGTGCTCGGGCGCGGCGTTCTCTCCGGACCCTGACTCCAATTGGTTCTCGTCTTCGCTCACGGGGCGAAGAGGCTAACAGATCAGGAAATCGGGCGCTTTGCCTCGCGCAGCACGGTGATCATCGCCGCTAGGAGCACGGCCCCGAAGACCATGACCCCGCGGATTCCGATGTAGGGGCTCAGTAGGCCGCCGATGCTGCCGCCAACGGCCACAGCAAAGGTCCTGGACGAAAAGACCACGCCGAAGGCTCCGCCGCGCCGATCCGCGGTCGCCTGACCCGCCGCCAAGCCGAACGCCAAGGGGCCGATGCCCGCCATCGCGAGCCCCATCATGCCGCGCCCGAGGAGCAACACGCCGTAGTGGTTGGTGGACGCCTGGACGACAAGAGCGACCACAGCGATCAAGGCGCAGCGCACGAGCGCGCGCTTGTGACCAACGCGGTCCCCGTACCGCCCCCACGGGCTCAGCGCCAGGAGGCTCGCCACGGCCATCACCCCGAAGAGCAGACTCGTGGCCAGCGTCTGGACGCGCTCCTCCAGCGTCGTCCCCTCGGAGGCAAAGAACCCGGTGAGCGCCTCCCAGGCCGTGCCTTCGAGCGCCGCCCCTGCGAACATGGACTGCACGTGGAGTTCCAGGACCGGGTTGATCGACCCCAGTCCGAATTGCATCGCGAACACAACGAGCACCACGGCCCGCAGCGACGGGCTAGCGAGCACTTCCTTGATGTCGCGCACGGTGGTCTTCAGCGTCGCCGCCACGCCGCGCGGCTCGCCGTCCCCCTTGCGCCTCTTGGTGACGTCCTCTTCCGCGCCGAACCAGACGAGCGCCGCCGACAACGTCGCGAGCGTACCCACGACAAAGAAGACCGACTGTCGACTCCCAAGGAGCGTCGCGATGAAGCCGCCAAACATCGGGCCAACGAGGCCACCGATGGCGAGCGCCGTTGCAAGGTTGCCCGCGACGCGCCCCTGGCGATCCTCCGGCGCGGCGATGCTCACGAGGGTGATGCTCGGGGGAATGAAGCCCGAGAAGAGCCCCTGGCCGAGCCGCATGCAAAGGAGCTGCAGCGGGGTCTGGACGAAGCCCATTCCCCCCACGAAGACGGCGATGGCCATCATGGCGCGGCAGACCATCACCTTGCGGCCGAAGCGATCCCCCAGCGCGCCCCAAATCGGGGCAGAGAACGTGGCTGAAAGCGGCGCGGCGGCGAAGCAAACGCCGGCCCAGGTAGAGATCGCCTCTTCCCCCTGCACGCCCATCTCCGCGAGCAGACTCGGGAAGAACGGCAAGAAGCTCATCATCCCGATGGAAGTGACGAGGTTGGCGGTCCAAACGACCCAGTACGTGCGCTTCCAGCTGGATTCCATCGGAAAGGAGAGCGGAGAGAGTGCCGAGGGGAACCTCCCGATACCACCTATGACGGGAATCCATTGGAAAGACGTCTGTTCGGCTTATGAACGCCCGACCGAAGCCAAGAAACCAAGTGGCACCGGCCGGGTAGTGGAAGACCACGCCTGACGAGTATCCTGACGCCTATGAATTCCATCCTGGCCGCGGCCCCACCGCTCTTCTCCTCGCTCAAAGATCAACTGAGAGGCTCCCGCGCCTGCTCCGTGGCTGGAACAGCGTGTATCTCCGCGGGGCTCCTCTGCGGGCCAGCCAGCGCTGCCGCTTGGGTAGCAGCTCCGTCGTCGGCCCCAATGGATGTTCGAGTGGTCGACACGAACGGCCAGCCCGTCGCGGGGATCACCATCGAACTCGTGGACCAGGCCCCGGGCGCCTTCGACGACGCCAGCCTGCCGGTGCGACGAGCCTCGGACGAAAGCGGAGTCGTCTCCACGGCCGACCTCGCCCGCCAGCCCCTCGACTTTCGGGTCGCCCATGACGGCTCGCCGAACGGCAGCCAAGCACCCCACTGGGCTGTCCGGTTTGTCCACGGTCATCGCATCGAGGACACCGAGGCCGGCGTGGACGTCCTTGGGCACAAGTCGATGGCGTTCGACGTATCCCGCGACGTGATCTGCGTCGTGGAGGAGACCGGAACGATCGAGATTCACGTCGAGGGCGCAGCGCCGGACGACCGGTTCCACGGGGTCTTCGTGGATCAGCGACCCGAGCCCGAGAGCCACCGCAACATCACCGCCGCGGGGAGCTTCACCGGCTCGACCGGATCCATCCGAGTGCCCAGCGGACGCGGGACGCTCTACCTGGCACAGCACGGATTCCTCGGCGCTCCGCTGCTGACCGCCCAGGGGCCCCTCATGGTCTCCGTGGCGCCGGGTCAAACCACTGAGGTCTCCGCTCGATTCCTTGAGGGTCCCACCGCGCGCCTCATCGCCCCCTTCGACACGATTCCGTTCGAGAACATGCAGGCCCTGGCGCCGGACGGGAAGACCGTGGTCGCGGACCTTCCGTTCAAAGCCTCTCCCTTGGAGGTCCCTTCGCGCTTCGCCGTGACGGCGAGCGGCGCACGAACTCCGTCGGCTCTTCCGTCCGTGCGCTACCCCAAACACCTCATGAAGGCCGTGGACGTGCCCCTCGCGCTCCCCGCGATCGAGGATCCGAACGCCCAAGATGTGGCTAAGCGCTACCTCGAGCGGCCGCCCATGGAGCTGATCTTCGCGATCGATCCTGGAGCCAAGAAGCGGCTTCCCGAGGTGAGCGGCGGCTGGGTGAGCGAGGCCGAAGGCGGCCTTGGGATTCTCTCGAGGGCGATGTTCGGCGCCGCCCTGGACACGGGCGTCTCCCGGCCGGCACCCGGCGAACTGCAGATTTCTGGTGCGGGCGAGGGCGCCGAGTGGAGCGCAGAGGTCACCGTGCGGGGCCCCGGCGGCGAGCCCCTCCCCTTCGTGGAGGCTTTTGTTTCGATCCGTGGCTCGATGCTGTCCAGGGGCATCACCGGCCCGGCGGGCACGCTCAAGATCTCGGGCCTTCTTTGCGATTCGGTAGCCGTAGGCCTCGTCGACAACGTCGCTGACCAAGTTCGCCTGGATCGGCCGAGCGGTGAAGAGGCCGCGGCTAGTGGGACGGTCACGACCGGTCCTCGGATGACGCTCCAGGGAATCTGGAAGCGGAGCCCTGAGAACGCGAGCGTCGGGGACCTCATGGTCCTTGTTCCTGCTGGCGAAGAGGCGATGGCGGATCGCCGACAGTTCATGACCCACGCTGCCCCCATCGCCTTCGTGGATGCGGGTGGCCGGTTCGACTTCGGAACCGTGCCCGCTGGGCTCTACACGCTCCGCGCGGGCCGGGCGAACGAGGCAGCCGTGGACCTCCGCCCCGCAGAGGGCGCAGAGGGCGCAGCAAACGCCGGTGCCAACGCCTCCGCCGCCCTGGGTCTTACCGGCAGCGGTGAATCTTTCAGCGCCGACCTGCGACTGAGGTAGTCACGGACCGCGCAGAGTCCACGCTGGTGAGCGTGCGGGACGACGGGGGCCCCGGACACGGCAGAGTCCGGCACGGCATGGCCGGGCGCGACATGGCCCGGCATGGCTCAGCTCGGGCACAACCCAGTCTGGGCACAGCTCAGCCCGGGCAAGGCTCAGCCCGGGCATGAAAAATGGACCAGCTACCGCGGAAAGCAGCGGCTGGCCCAAGGAATCGACCAGTGCCTCTCCCAAGACGCAGGTCGATGGTTCACGAGCAGGACAAGGTGCGAGCAAGCCCTTTGACCAATTCTCCAAGCGGTGGGAAGCAGCTCAGGGATTGGGTCTCTCAGTGAGGTCTATCCGGCGGGGAAGCGCCGGTAACGCATCAGTTGAGTGACTTTGAGAAGGAATCAGGACTTTGGGAAACCTAGTCGAAGTTGCGAGCGTGGGCACCGGCCGCCACATGGCCCGTCGCGCAGCGACCCGCTGGGAAGAACGGAGCGCGTACGCGAGCCTAGGGACGCTATCGGGAAGCGAAGAGCGGGATGACTCGGGCCGAAACACGACCGGTGCCCACACGAAGGTTGTATCCCGGGGGCAAGGCCACGTCACCCACAAAAGCCATATTTCTAGCAATATGGCCTTCCTGAGCGACCCGCGACCCAGGAGGGCCCAGGGACCCCTACCCAGCGACCCAGCGCGGAACGCACCGACGAGGGCCAAGGGGCGGCGCTGATCGCAGGGAGTTTTCGAGGCGGGCTGCTAAGGGCGCCCAGCGCGGTCGATATGCTCACCGCCATGACGCTCCTCAGCTTGGAAGGTGGCTCCAAAGGCTTCAACGACCGCACCCTGTTCACCGACGCCACCTTCGAGCTTGGAGAGGGTGAGCGCATCGGCCTCGTCGGCCGCAACGGGTGCGGAAAGTCCTCTCTGCTCAAGATCCTCGCGGGCGCTGAGGTCCCTGATGAGGGCGTCGTGACGGTCAAGAAGGGCCACCGCGTCGGCTACCTCCAACAGGAGCCCGCGCTCGACCCCACCCGCCGCATCCGCGAGGTGGTACGCGACGGGCTCGTCGGACGAACGGAGACGCTGGCCGCCATCGAGGACGTCCATACCAAGATGGCCACGGCCGAGGGCGAAGCACTCGACCGGCTGATGAACCGCCTAGAGCAGCTTGACCGCGACCTAGAGGCCCAGGGTGGGCACGACGTGGAGCACCGCATCGAGGCGACGCTCGACGCCCTCGACATCCGCGACCCCGGCGCGCTGGCTGGCTCGTTGTCCGGCGGCGAGCGCCGACGCGTTGCGCTCTGCCAGCTCCTCGTGGGCCGGCCTGACGTGCTGCTCCTCGACGAGCCGACGAACCACCTGGACGCCTTCGTCACCGATTGGCTGGAGGACTGGTTCCTCGAAACCAAGAGCCCGCTCGTGCTCGTGACCCACGACCGTTACCTCTTGGAGCGAGTGGTCGACCGCATCGTCGAGATCGACGGCGGCAAGCTGCACTCCTATGCGGGCGGCTACAGCGATTACTTGGAGGGCCGCGCCGAACGCGTCGCAGCGGAGAACCGCCTCGAGTCGACGCGGCTGACGCTCCTCAAGCGAGAAACCGCATGGATCCGCCGCGGCCCCCCCGCTCGTACGACCAAGTCCAAGGCGCGAATCCAGCGCTACGACGACCTCGTGGATGCGGCGCCGGAGATCGCACCCGCCAACCTGGAGTTCATGATCCCGCCGGGGCCGCGACTCGGGACGCGGGTCGTCACGCTGGAGGGCATCACGAAGTCCTATGGCGAGCGCACGATCATCAAGGCCCTCAACCTCGAAATGACCCCGGGGATGCGCCTAGGCGTCATTGGTCCCAACGGAGCGGGCAAGAGCACCTTCATCAAGATGGTGACGGGGAAGCTCGATCCAGACGGCGGCACCCTGGAGATCGGCGAGACCGTGCAGTTCATGGGGATCGACCAGGAACGCGTCGAGATCGATCCCGACGCGACCGTGATGGAGAACGTCGCAGGCAACCAGGAAGTGGTGCGCGTCGGCGACAAGACCGTCCGGATCGAGAGCTTCCTCGACAAGTTCGG
>CALHGQ010000042.1 GCA_938030175.1 uncultured bacterium
TCCCCCTCTCTGCAGGCGAAGCTCCGCCCATCGAGGAATCCAGCGAGGAATCCAGCGAGGACGACTAAGCCCCGTGGGCTGGACCCAAACCGTGTGGATCCAGCCCAAGCGCCTGACAAAACGCTGCAACCGGCAAAGACATCGATCGGTCATCTCCATGCGGGGGCCCTCCGGCTCCGAGAGGCTGACCGTTCGGGCATGGTGCCCGGTCAGGCATGATGACCTGTCAATGGACGACCCGTGCGAGCGTCCGCTAGCGGCAGAGCTTCGACCCGCTTGATCGGGAGACGTTGCCTAGATCACGGGCGGCTGAGGCCACACTCTTGGGAGCCAGTGCGTAGACGAGACGGCTCAGTCGAGAATCGCCCACCACACAACGGTAGGAATGGCGATGTAGACGACGAACATGAGGGTGCCCGCGATCAAGCTGTCCCTGGTGCGACTCCAGTTGCGCTCGGAAGCGGTACGTGAGTCTTGAAACTCCAACTGGCCCAAGTGAACCCACTGGATTCCGCCGTCTTCCTTGGCGCGGGCGCCGAGTAGCTCGCAGGTCCACATGGCAGGGTCGCCGGACTCCCAGACCGCACCGATCCAGTACGTGTCCTGGCCTTGGTCCATGCGGCTGGCAGCCACGTCGCTCGCCTGCTCAACGGTGAGGTCGCCTCTGACGAACTGCCACGGAATCGCGACCCCGCCCACGGCGGCAGCTGGCGCGCTCAATTTCGACCCCTCCAACGCCACAGGCTTCCAAACGGGCGTGACCGGCGGCACCAAGATCGGGAACCCCTCCGCCTGCTCTTCGACGGGACGGGTTTTCCAGTCAGCAGGCAGCGTCAGAGCGTGGAACCCTTGGCTGAGTCCTTGGACGTGCTCGACCTCGATCAACACGACGTCCCCGGGGCCGGGCAAGTCTTGAATGCTACGCACGTCAAGCGCTCGGTCGAACGTCGCTCTCCCCAGGCATCCTGTGGCAAGAAACGCTACCGAGAGGAGCACAGCTAGGGAGTGGAAGGTCATAGGCGCAAGTGGTCGAGTGAACAAGCGAGTGCAAAGTACACCCGCGGCGGATCCGTCGCAAACCGCCCCTGGTCCCCATCCAGCAGAGGCCTTACACAGATTCGCTTTCGCGATCACTTCCCAGATCGCGGGGCGGCTTTGAAGATGGATCCTAAGCCTCGGCGGCGCCTATCGGCGCGGCCTGGGATCGAGCCCCCCTCTCCCCCACATCTCTCCCCCCCATGGTTCACTCGCCCGCTCTTCCGATCTCGATCCTGCTAGCTTCGGCTTCATTCGCCGCGGCCCAGTCTTTTCAGTACACCGACTTCACGGGCGCAACGGGCCTAGCCTTCGTCGAGCGAGGCGCCATCAACGGCGCGATCCTCCGCGTCCATGACGAGCTCGCTCCGTCCGGGCCGACGAATCGCGGAGCCGTATGGCGCGACACCCCGGTTTCCGTCTCCGGCGGATTCGACACCACCTTCGTGATCAACATCAACTCGGGCGGCGGCGCCAGCGGCGGCGGCGACGGGATGGCCTTCGTCATCCAGAACGAAATGGTCGCAGGCGACACGGGCAACGTCGGGGTCGCTGGCATCGGACGACACGCCTCGGCGCTCGGCTACGGAATCTTCGTCACGTCCAACCCGGGCGAGTCCATCGACAACTCACTCGTGATCGAGTTCGACACGTTCTTCAACGACAACCAGCCCGCAGCCGCTCCGATCCTCGACCCCGACAGCAATCACATCAGCGTCCACACCGGCGGAACCGGAGAGAACGATCAGCGCGAGGAGTTCTCCATCGGCCGAGCCACCAGCGCTGACCTCGGCGTCAACATGAGCGACGGCCTGGACCACACCGTCCGCATCCTCTACCAGCCCGGCACCCTCGAGGTCTACTTCGACGGCACCCTCGTCATCACCACCCCCTACAGCTTCTCCACCGGCGGCACCTTCCTCGATAGCGGCGCCCCCGTCGGCGGCCTCAACCTCATCGGCGGCAACTCCGCCTGGGTAGGCTTCGTCGGCTCCTCCGGCGGATCCCTCGAGAACCACGACGTCATTTCGTGGACCTGGGACTCCGGCGGCCCGGGCACCAACTACTGCCCCGCCAACGTCAACTCCAGCGGCAATCCCGCAACGATGTCCGCCACCACCTCCCTCTCCGTCGCCGCCAACGACACCACCCTCACGACCTCGGACATGCCGAACTTCGTCTTCGGCTTCTTCATCTCCAGCAGGGCCTCCGGCTTCGTCTCCAACCCCGCCGGCAGCCAGGGCAACCTTTGCCTTTCCGGCGCCATCGGCCGCTACGTGGGCCCCGGCCAGATCCAAAACTCGAGCTCGAACGGCACCATCAACCTGGCCATCGACCTAGCGATGCAGCCCACCCCACTGGGCTTCGTCCAAGTCGCCGCCGGCGAAACGTGGTACTACCAATCCTGGTTCCGCGACTCTTCCATGGGCCAACCCACGTCCAACTTCTCCGACGGCCTGTCCCTCACGTTCGTGAACTAGGACACCCGTAAAGGTCCCGAGGCCAAGGTCGGCGCACCCGCCTACTCGCCCCCCTTGCCTCCGGAGCCTGTGTACCTCTCCATCTGCTCAGCCGAGAGGAAGCCCGAGAGTTCCGCCCGATGGGTCTCGCGATCGCCCCGCTTCAACTCTCCCAGGACTTCGGGATCTTCCCCCGCCTGCCAACGGCGGGTCAATTCAGCCTCCCGCTCGTACTGAGCCAGAAGGGCGGAGCGCATCCGATCCGACTGTTGCGGCGTGAGCTCCAACCAGCTCTCCATCTTCGGCATGGTCTGGTCCAACCGCTCCAGCCGCGCCTCCTGTTTCGCCCGCACCTTCCCCACCGCTTCCTCCCGACGGACCTCGGTAAGAGCACTGGCCACAGAGTCCTTTAGCGCCGCAGGATCCGCCCCGACCTTCGCCACGCTCCCCAACTCCGCGAGCGCCGCGCGAACCTCGTCACGAAACGCATCAAACTCTTCCCGCGCCACCCACTCCCCCCCAGCCACCACCCGCGCCCCCGCAACCGGCACCGGCACCATCTCCAAGGCCGCGACCCGATCCCGCAACCCCCGATTCTCTTCGACCAGTTCATCCACCCGCAGCGCGAGCGAGTCGTCCGGAGAAAGCGCCACAGGCTCAGCCCCCTCCCGAAAACCATGCGGGGGTCGATTCAAAAGGCTCAACACCAGAGCAGCCCCCCCAAGAACGAGGGCAAGAAGAGCAAGGACGAGGGGATTCTTCATCACATACAGGAAAGGAAACGAACGACCCAAAGGCCCTCTGTGTTGTACGAGAGAAGCCGTCCCCCGAGCAACCTCCCCCAGTCCAGCCCCCTATCAAGCCACCGCCACGCGTCGCGAACGTGCAGTCGACATTGCATGCCTAAAGCACTGGTGGCGGCGGAATGCCAGTGACCGTACCGGGCGGTGCCAGTACCGGCGCGACATCACCGTCACCATCAAGCCACCAAGCCGCCCCGCACCCCAAACGGGTGCCCCCTCGCGGGGCC
>CALHGQ010000043.1 GCA_938030175.1 uncultured bacterium
ATCACAGCGGTCATCATCGAGGTCCTAGCCAAGGAAGAACTCGACGCTGTCGCCGCGATGACCGGGCTGACTCCCATTGCGGCGGCCATCGGGGCCATCGCCTTGGTAGCGCTCCTGTGGACGTGGCTAGGGGGCGTCGCCACGGTGATCTGGACGGACGCGTTCCTGTTCCTCATGTTCCTTGCGGGCCTTGTGGGCATGCTCTACGTGCTGCACACGGGGGCTGACGGAGGTCTCATGGCGTCGATCGACATCGCACGCGAGACAGGACGCCTGCAGTTCATGGACACGGACTTCGCGTTCAGTAAGCCCTACACGCTGATCGCGGTCGTCTTTGCCATCAGCTGGGGCTTCGTGGGCCCCTTCGGCACGGACCAGCTCATCGTCCAGCGGCTCCTTTGCTGCAAGGATGAGCGTGACGCGAAGAAGGCCATGATCGGCAGCTACCTTTCGGTGGTGGTGATCGGGCTCGCGTTCTTGGTGGGAATCGGACTGCTCGGCTACTACGCGACCCACAGCATGAGCGAGGTGGGCGCGGCGCTCACTGCCGACGGCGCTAAGCCTGAGCGGATCCTAGCGGTATTCGTCAGGGAGGAGCTCCCCGTTGGCGTGCGCGGTCTGGTGCTG
Organism: uncultured bacterium; assembly: GCA_938030175.1. Lineage (GTDB taxonomy): Bacteria > Planctomycetota > UBA1135 > UBA1135 > Saltatorellus. Next base: position 628 of record CALHGQ010000043.1, read on the forward strand.
GCTGCGGCCTTCGCCGCGGCCATCTCTAGCCTCGACTCGATCCTCGCTGCACTCGGCCAGACGACCCTCGCGACCCTTTGGACCCCGTGGCGGGAACGTCGCGGGCAGGAGTTCCGCGATGAGCGTGAAGAGTCACGGGCAAGCCTCCGGGCGAGCCGTGTGATCGTCGCCCTGTGGGCCGTGGTCCTCGCGGTGGTTGCCGTGGCGATGCAGTCGATCGAGGCGCGCTACGACAACCTGCTGAATCTCGCGCTCGCCATGTCGTCGCTTATCGGCGGTCCGTTGCTCGCGGGGTTCGCGCTCAGCTGGCTGCCGCAGCCCGCGGGCCTGGGCGACGCACGGTTCGCCCGGGGCTCCGCGGGCTTCATGTGGTCCGCGCCCCTGGGAGTGCTCACCGTTCTCTTCGCCATCTGGCACGGGCCAGTGGCGTACGAGGCGAGCTGGTGGGCGATCTCAGTCGTGTTCGCCCTCTGGCTGGTGACGGGGTTGCCGAGGCGCAAGCAGCCCTACGGGGCGGTCCAGACCTTGCTCTACGGCTTCTCCCTATTCCTCATCACCCGCCTCGCCGAGGTGGGAGACTTCGACGACGGCAAGTCCATTGCGTGGTCGTGGTACGTGCCCGTGGGGAGCACGGTCACCTTCTTGTTCGCTCTTCTGTTGGACAAGCACGGTCGCTCCCGTTGAGCCCGTTCCTGCGCGTCGAGCGCCGGATCGCTGTGCTCCGATCTTTCCCGGATGGGAGGCAAACGCGGGCCCTGGATGCCCGCGACGGGCGAATTTCTGCCGATTCCTGAAGGCCTGGGCGGCTTGGTCCCGGTGGTGGGTTGAACGGTGGCGCATGGGCGCCTCCGCCCCACACACTTCCATCGGAGGACTCTCATGCATTTACGGATTCGCGTAGCCGCGGCTTCACTTTTTGCCGCTGGTGCGGCAAGCGCCTCGACGCCCCAGGGCGATACCCCCCAAGACCTGCCAGACGTGAGTCGGGTGGTGGCGCGCTTCCAGGCGCCTGATCGGATCGGGGACTTGATGACCTCTCCCTTCGTGGACCAGCCGGGTGATGGCTCGGTGTGGGCGCGGGGTCGAAACTACCGCGCCAAGTTCGGAGCCGACGGCTTCACCTTCTTCCCTGTCCTCGACGAGTCAGCGCCGAATGAGACGCCTGTTCGGTTTGAGCTGATGGCGGCTGTCCGCGGCGCGGCGGCGCTGGAGCTAGCGGAGGTGCCAGCCTTGAGCCGACTCCAGCCAACTTCGGGGGAACTCGACCGTGCCGTGCTGGACTACGGTGCCGTGGCTGAGGTCGACAAGATCGGCCTCGACGGCGTCGAGCAGACCTTCCTCGTCGAGACGGCGGAGGGGAGCGGCCCGCTGCGACTGGAGCTGACCGTCCAAACCGACTTGGAGTACGTCGAAGACGGTGAAGAGCTGCGGTTCCAGGTCCCGGGCTTCGGCAAGATCAGCTACGGATCAGCGATCGCCTTCGATGACGAGGGAGAGACCACTCCTGTGCAGCGTGTGTTGACCGGCAGCGGGTTCGCGTTGATCGTGCCCGAGGCGTTTCTCAAGGCGGCCGCCTTTCCCATCACGGTGGACCCGCTCGTGAACTTCACCCAGGAGTTCTTTGGCACGAGCGGCGAAAAGAGTCGTCCTGACATCACGGCAACGTCGGACGGGTACGTGTACTGCTGGCAGGAGCTCACGTCGGCGAGCAACGCAGACGTCTACATCGTGAAGCTTGGAGTCGACGGTCTGTTCCAGGGAGTCGGATTCGTCGACGTCTCCAACGCGTTCTGGAACACCCCACGGATTGCCTATACGCGGTTCAACGACACGCTCCTCGTGGTGGCGGACTTTGTGTTCCCGTCGGCTGGCAACGGTCGCATCATCGGTCGCTTCTTCAACGGGTCGACTCTTGCTGCCCTGACGGGCGATCG
>CALHGQ010000044.1 GCA_938030175.1 uncultured bacterium
ACGGCCCCGGGCGACGTGCTCGCCTTCGGCGCGATCGGCTCGCCGGGTTGGTACGCGCCCGACCTCGACTTCCTCGACCGCAACGGGCTCGTTACGCCGGTCGTCGCGAGGCGCGAGGTCGAGCGCGGCCAGGGCACCGCAGGACACGAGAAACGAGTCCCCCACGCCTTCTTCCTCGACAGCGGCGAACCGCAGCCAAAGTGGCTGTTTGCCAAGGTGATCCCAAGGCTGATCGGCGACCCTGGCCAGCCAGGCCTGGCCCAGGCCAAGGCAATGATCCGCCAGGACGGGATCGTGGGCAAGAAGCCCGAGCGACCGCTGTTCGAGCGAACGATCCTGCGGACGGTCCCGCTCCGCGAGGGCCCTGCCACCGGCTGGACCCTCATGCTCCTGGAGCGGGCCAGCCCGGAGGCAGCGAAGGCCTGCTGGCGCTGAGTCGGTTCGGGCCGCCGTTTGCTACGGTGGCCCCCATGGACATCTCGCTCAACAGCCACGAAGCGCGCGTGCTCGGCGTGCTGATCGAGAAGGGCTACACCACCCCGGACCAGTACCCGCTATCCCTGAACGCCGCGACCAACGGCTGCAACCAGAAGAGCAACCGTGACCCCCAGGTCGACTTCTCGGAAGCGGAAGTGAGGATTTCGATCCAGGGCCTGCGCATGAAGGGGCTCGCGGGTGGAGCGGTCCTCGCGGGGAGCCGGGTGGAGAAGTTCCGGCACAACGCCAAGGAGATCCTGAAGGTCGGCGAGCGAGCGATCGCTGTGATGGCAGAGCTGATGCTGCGCGGGCCGCAGACCGCGGGTGAGCTGCGAACACGGGCCAAGCGCATGCGCGACATTCCAAGCCTAGAGGAACTCAACGCCGTGCTCGATGAGCTACGCTCCGCCGGTCTCGTTCGAGAGCTCCCCGGTGGCCGCGCCACGAAGTACTGCCAGCTCCTTTGCGCCCAGCTCCACCCCGACGGAGCCGATGCAGCGGCCAAGCCCCCCGCTGCGAGCGCCGCCCCATCGGGCGTCGCCGCTCCGGCACCAGGCCCGTCGGCGCCCCCGTCCCCGGGCGCTCCCCCATCGGCGCTGGCGGAGCGCGTCACCGTCTTGGAATCCGAAGTGTCCGAGCTGAAGGCGGCGGTGAAGAAGCTCATGGAGGAGCTCGGGGCGTGACGCCCTACGTCGCGCACTGCCTGGCCATCGCCGGCGCTTTGACCGTCAGCATCGGCTGCCAATCCGGGGCCGATCCCAGCGGCCCTGCGGGGCCCGCACTCGCCTTCCAAGAGCAAGGCGCCCCTCCGCGGAACCCCTATTCCGTAGCGGCCAAGGACTACGTGGCCCAGCCCCTGCGCGGCTTCGACGTCCGTGTGGTGCCGGGCCTTCTCGCCGGAGGAGAGCAAGCCGCCACGGGGGCCCGCGCCCTCGACGCGCTGGACCGCGACCTCGCCGATGTTCTCGATCGGCTCCCCAAGCCGGCGCACGCGTTCCTGCGCACCGTTCCGATCTTCGTGGGTGTCGCCGACCCGGCCTCCGTCTGCGCCTGCTACCACGTCAGCCCCAATTGGCTGTCCAGCCACGGATTCGACCCGGCGAAGGCCAAGGCCGTGGAGATCGGCAGCGCCCTGACCTACCTGGAGTGGCGCCTGATGCAGCCATCGATGGTGATGCACGAGCTGAGCCACGCCTACCACGATCAGGTGCTGGGCAAACCCCACGCGGGTCTCAGGGAGGCCTTGGAGCGCGCCCGGTCCGGCGGCCAGTTCGACCGCGTGGTCCGCTTCATGGGCAACGTCGACAGCCACTACGCCCTCACGAACACCGACGAGTACTTCGCAGAGACCACCGAGGCGCTGTTCGGCGTCAACGATTTCTATCCGTTCGTCCGCGGAGAGCTCATGGCCGCGGACCCCGAGGGCGCGGCCCTCGTCGCTGCCCTTTGGAAAGCGCCCCCCGATCCGAGGCTGACTCAAATGACCGAAGCGACCGCGCAAGCGAGAGAAGAGATCGCCCGGCTGCACCGTTTCTTCGTTGATTGGTTCAACGGGCGCGTGGCGGAAAGCGACGAGTCCTTCGCTGCGTTCGACGCGGCCATGACCCCGGACTTCTCCATGGTCGTCCCCAGCGGAAGGATGCTGGAGCGCGCGGAGCTTGTCTCGATGCTGCGCGGGGCCTACGGAGCTCGAAGCGTCGAGATCGAAACCCGGCTCTTAGGCGTGAAGGTCCTCGACGGCGTGCGCATGCTGGCTACCTACGAAGAAGAGAGCACAGAGGGCGGCACCACCAAGACGCTCGTCAGCACCGTCCTCTTTGAACGGGACCCTGGCGCCCCTGGTGGGCTCCGGTGGGCCCACGTGCACGAGACCCTCAAGGACACGGCGAAGTAGGACTAAACGTTGCCGGCGCGCAGGTCCGCCAGCGTCACGAGGAGCGTCTCGATGTGCTCATCAGACTTGACGTCATCCCATCGCGCGGCGATGCGCCCCTCGGGGTCGATGATCAGAGTCGTCCGCACGAGCGGATCGCTCGACGAGGCACCTAGCTTGTCGACCGCGTCGTAGAGCGAAGCAACAGCCAAGTCGACGTCCGAAAGCAGGGGGCTCTGCAGGCCGTACTTCTTGGCGAAGAGCACCGTGCGATCCCGGGACGCGCTCGTCACACAGGCTACCCGCGCGGAGAGTTCGTTGAAGCGCCAGAGCTGCCCGGTGAACGCGGTCGCGTCGCACGCGCAGTCTGGCGTATCCGACTCGGGGTAGAAGTGCAGCACAAGCCAGCGTCCTTGCTGTTCCGCCAGGGGGAACGGAAAGCCGTCCTGGTCGAAGAGGACGAAATCAGGGGCGGGCTCGCGCAGCGCGAGGATCGGCGACGGAATCGGCAGGACGGGCGCTGGTTCGGCGCCCGAGACGCCGTCGCTGGTGCCGGCACTAGAGAGCGACCCCGAACCGGAGGAAGAGGTGCTTCCGCAGCCAATGAGCAGGGCGGCGCAGAAGAGAGGGATGAGGTGCTTCATGGGTGGACCTTGGAGTCTACGTCTCCACCGCCTCCGACCCTAAAAAGAACGAGGGCCCGACTTTTCGTCGGGCCCTCGTCTGGATCCCCCGTCCGGGGTTCATTGGGGGGATACGGGGGGCAGCCGTTTAGCGGCTCCCCCCCCACTTCTGGGGTCTCGCGCCTTAGTTCACGAAGCGCGTGGGCTCGTTCTCAACGACCGCGCGGGTCATGTCGGCACTGGTCAGGCTCACCTGGAACTGGCTGTTCAGCTCACGCGAGGACTTGACCGTCACCTTCATGTTGACTTCCTCGCCCGGGGCAAGGCTCGCGATCTCGGCGAACGTGACCGTCTTGCCGGTCACCGTTGCCTGGGAGTCGCCGCCAGCGTTCACGATCTCGATGCCATCCTCAACCTCGCAGGTGATGCGCACGTTCATGTCCGGCGCACTTCCCTGGTTGGTGATGGAGATGTTGTAGGTCACCGGCTCGCCGACCACGATCAGGTCAGACTCGTCGACCACCTCCAGGAGGAGTGCCGGGAGGCCGCGCACCTCGGTGCGTGCCGTAGCGGTGACTTCGTCAGCGCAGTAGCCGCTAGCCTTCGCCTCGGAGACGATCGTGCCGCTCATGCCGCTCATCAGGCCGACGTTCAGCGTGCGCTTCTCGCCGGGCTCAAGGGCACCGAGGTCCCAGGACACTTCCTGGGAGTTCTCGACGGCGCCGTCAGAGGAGCTCGAGACCTTCGTGCCCTTCGGCAGGTTGACCTTGACCGTGGTGTCCGAGGAAACCGCGTTGCCCGTGTTCGCCACGGTCAGAACGGTCTCGATGGGACGGCCCGCGGTGACGCGATCGTTGGCCTGCATGTCAAGGGTCAGGACCGGTGCGCGGAGCACCGTCTGGATCGGAGCCGCGCTGGCCTTGAGGCCACCTTTGGCTTCGGCACGGGCCGAGTGGGTGTAGGTGCCCTGGCCAGCCGCCTTGATGGCGATCGTCTTCTCTTTGGACTGTGCGCTCTCAAGCGTGCCGAACTCCATCTCGATCCGGCGCTGGCCGGTGAGCGTGGTGAGGCCCTCGGGGAGCTCGTCGATCACAAGCACGTCACGGGCGTCGCCGGTACCAGCGTTCGTCACGCTGACCTTGAGGTCGAATGCGTCGCATGCGAGGCCGACTTCAGGGGCGGTAAGCGCCACCTGGAGAGCGGGCGAGACGACCGAGGTCGCAGCGCAGAGGCTCGACGCGTAGTCCACCGAAGCGCAGGTCGTCACGGGACCAGCCGTTGTGGCCTCGGCGAGGATGACGAGGGTCTTCGTCGAACGCGCCGGCAGAAGCCCAAGGTTCCACGTAGCGACTCCGCCAGCCACTTCGGCAGCGGGCTCGGTGCTCGCCACCGTCAGCGATGCGGGGAGTGCATCCGCGACGCGCACGCTGTTCAGCGCTGTGTCCGTGAGGTTCTCCACCATGATGCGGTACTCGAAGGGAACGCCGAGGATCACTTCCGTCGGCATCTCTTTCTCGAGCATGACCGCGCTCGTGCGCTTGTCACCGGTGGGGAATGCCATCCCGGTGCGACGTGCGTCCTCAAGCGGGCTCAGAGCGGCCACGCTCGCAGCGCCAGCTTGCCCAGCGGCTCCTTGCGCGCCGTTCGCAGCGCCGGCTTCACCGGACTCTGCGGCCGCGCGGCCTTCGGAATCAAGATCGAAGCCACCGTTGGATGAGCTGTCGTACCTGCCGGTGGCGCAACTCGCGACACCTAGGAGAGCCAGGCCGAGCAGGAGAGCGCTCGGGCGGCTTTTGGGAATAGCCACGTGGGCTGAGGGGGATAGAAAACGGGAGGTCATGCCAATCAAAAGCGGAAGGAGGAGGCAGTCCGAGAGGGAGGGTGGTCCGCCGAGGGACGATGGATCGTACGCCGCCCGTAGAGTGCTGAGCGTCGTGCTCAACCTGACAAACCTGGTCAGTGGCTCGTCTCGACACGCAGATGCCGCATAGTGAGCCGGTTCAGGGACCATAACCCCGATTGGAGACACGCGGCGGGACTCTATGCCCAGGTCGACCTCTTCGAATGACGGCCAGCTCATCTCCTGGGCCCCTGCCGCTAAGCACGGCGTCCAAGGGCCGCAGGCGATTCGCAAAGGGCGTCAAAAGGGCCTCGGAAGGGGCCGGATGGACCCTTAGGCTACCGCCCATGCACATTGCAGTCATCGGCGGCGGCCCCGGCGGCCTTTTCGCGGCCATCCTTGCCGCCAAGAGATTCCCAGACGCGCAGATCCAGATCTACGAGCGCAATCGCGCGGGCGAGACCTTCGGTTGGGGCGTCGTCTTCAGTGATGAGACCCTCGGCAACGTCGAGGCCGCCGACCCCGAGAGCTTCGAGAAGATTCGCGCCGAGTTCGCGTACTGGACCGACATCGATACGTACGTCGGCGACGAGCTAGTTCGATCGACGGGGCATGGATTCTGTGGGCTGGCACGACGGACCCTGCTGCAGATCTTGGACGCGCGGGCGCGCGAACTTGGCGTAACCATGAACTACGCCACCGAAGTGACGCGCGAAGCCTTGGAGAAGACCGCAGATCTCGTGATCGCAAGCGACGGCTTGAACAGTCAAGTTCGCGAAGGCGCCGAGGATCGCTTCCAGCCCGAGATCGACTGGCGCACGTGTAGGTTCTGCTGGCTGGGTACCGACAAGCCGCTTTCTGCGTTCACCTTTATCTTCCGGCGCAACGAGCACGGTGCTTGGAACATTCACGCCTACCCCTTCGAGCGCGGAGACGCGTCGCTCTCCACTTGGATCGTTGAGGCCACCGAGGAGACCTGGCGCAACGCTGGGCTGGAGAACGCTTCGGAAGAGGACACGGTGGCCTACGTCCAGAACCTATTCCGGGACCATCTGGAAGGCTACTCGCTGCTGACGAACCGATCGATCTGGCGCACCTTCCCCACCGTGTCATGCGGCGCATGGGTGGACGGCAAGACCGTGCTCCTGGGCGACTCCGCGCACACGGCGCACTTCTCGATCGGGTCAGGCACCAAGCTCGCCATGGAAGATTCCATCGCGCTGGTGGAAGCCCTTGGCGCGAGCGGAGCTGACACCGATCGCAACGGGGACTCCGTCGACGTGGCCGCAGCCCTCGTCGAGTACCAGGCGTCCCGTCGAGTCGATGTCATCAAGACGCAGAAGGCTGCACAGACAAGCCTCGAATGGTTCGAGCACTCGGATCGGTATCTGGATCAGGACCCCGTGCTCTTCACGTTCAACCTGATGACGCGCTCGAAGCGCATCACCTACGAGAACCTCGGGACCCGCGACCCGGAACTGATCGAACGGACCCGGATCGCCTATGCCAAGAGCGTGGGCGCGGATCCCGAGAGCCTTCCCTGCCCGGCCTTCGCGCCGCTCACCCTGCGGGGGCTGACCCTCTCGAACCGGATTGTGGTCTCCCCCATGTGCCAGTACAGCGCGGACGAGGGGGCCCCGACGAGGTGGCATGACGTTCACTACGGGGCGCGAGCGATCGGCGGAGCCGGGCTCCTTTGGACGGAAGCCACGAACGTCTCGGCCGCAGGCCGCATCACCCACGGCTGCACCGGCCTTTACTCCGACGAGCACGAGTCCCGCTGGCGGGAAATCGTGGCGTTTGCCCACGAACACTCCGGCGCCAAGGTTGGGATCCAGCTGGGGCACGCCGGGCGCAAAGCGAGCTACTCCCGCCCCTGGGACGGTGACGCTCCGCTGACCGATGGAACCGCATGGCAGACGCTCGGCCCGACCGACCGTCCGTTCCGCGAGGGGGCGCCGGCTCCACGCGCGATGACGCGGAGCGACATGGACGATGTACTCGCCGAGTTCAAGCTCGCAGCCGAGCGCTCTGTCCGTGCCGGCTTCGACGTGGTGGAGATCCACGCTGCCCACGGTTACCTGCTTTCGAGCTTCCTCTCCCCAGCGGTCAACGACCGCGACGACGAGTACGGCGGGGCTTCCCTCGCGGACCGAGCGCGGTTTCCCTTGGAGGTCGTCGACACGGTGCGCGCGGCGTTGCCGGACGACATGCCGCTCTTTGTTCGTATCTCAGCCTCGGACTGGATCGGAGACCGCGGCCAAACCGTCGACGACTCGGTCGAGCTCGCGAAGCTTCTCAAAGCGAAGGGCGTGGACGCGATCGACGTGTCAAGCGCAGGCAACGTGCCGGAGTCGCGACCCGTCTACGGAAGGATGTACCAGGTCCCGTTCGCCGAACGCATTCGCTACGGCGCACAGATTCCCGTCATGGCGGTGGGAGCGATCCAGGGCATCGACCACGCCAACACCGTGCTTGCGGCCGGGCGCGCCGACCTTTGCGCGATGGCGCGGCCGCACCTTGAAGATCCGCACCTGACGCTCAGGGCGGCGAACGAGTTCCGGGTGCCGAACCAGCACTGGCCCAAGCAATACGCGGCCGCCCAAAAGAGGCCGCCGCGCTAGGAGTCGTCAGTCGAGGCGACCGTTACCGGTCTTGACGGAGCTGGACGTTCTCTTGGCCCATCTCCCGAAGACGGGCTTTATCCTTCTTCAGACGCATAGAATGCGCTTTGGAGACGATGCTCTTCACGGAGCGTCCTAGGACCTTGGCGATCTCAAGGTTGCTGAGCTTCGGATAGACCTCGCGCAGCTGCTCCAGTTCTTCTGGAGACCAGCGCGGCATCTTGGTGCGGGCGGTACCGGCGGTGCGGCGACGCATGAAGCCCTTGTCTTTCGACAGGCAGAGCTCGGCGGCAAGGGCCTGAACGACTGGGAGCTGGCGCCCAAAGATGAGCGCGAGGTCTTCATCGGCTCGCGTTCCGTAGAGCCGCTTGAACTCGACGTGGTTCTTTGTTTCGAGAGCGTTAGGCACAAGGGCCGCGGCGAGGTCAACGAGCTTAGCTTCGATGGCCTCAACGCTGCGTCCGATCATGCGTCCGATCAGGTCCACCTCGACGGCGCCAAGGTAACGCTTGAGCGCCTTGACCTCGTCAGGGGTCCAAGGACCCTCCTTCTGGTGGATCCCCTGGGCGGTCAGCGCGCGACGGGCTTCGGCGTGGAGTTCATCGGTTGTGCAGCCGATCTCGCGGGCGAGGACCCGATGGTCCTTGCCACCGAAGTGTGCGAGCAGGTGCTCGCGGGATTCGTCAGTCCAGGCGAATGCAGGCGGCGAGCTAGGGGTGGGAGCGGGGCCATCGACGGGCGGGGTATCGGCGTCCGAGGGCTCGTTAGGTGGGGTTGTGTCCGGTGAGAATCGCAAGGTGCAAGTGTTGGGCAGGGCTTGGCAGAGCGGGTAGAGCGAGGTTCTCAAGTCTATCGACAGGATCGTGTTTTTTGATGAGTGGGGAAAATCACATCGATTCCGAGTCGAGGATCGCCGCCCCCAACCGGCCCCTAATGGCATCTAGGTGGGCCTTCACGTCTTTGGCAGAGCTGAGCGTCAGCAACTTCTTCACGAGTTCTGCGCCCTCGGATCGAGGAATCGCCCGAATGGCGAACTTCAGAGCCGGCAAGAAACTCGGCGCCACGCTCAACGAGTCGTAGCCCATTCCCGCCAGCATCGTGGCCACGGCCTCGTCCCCCGCCATCTCGCCGCACACGCAGACGCTCTTGCCCGCGCGCTCCGCGGCACGGCCGATTTCGGCCAGGGCTCGGATCACGGCGGGGTGAAAGGGCTCATACAAATCCGAAACAAAGACGTTGTCACGGTCGACCGCGAGGAGGTACTGCACCAGGTCATTTGTCCCCACGCTGATGAAGTCCACCACCTCCAGTAGATCGTCCAGGATCCAGAGGGTTGACGGGACCTCGATCATGATCCCGAAGGGGATGTCCGCGGCGACTTCGTACCCCTGACCCGTCAGCTGGAGCTTCGTCTCGTCGAAAATCGCGCACACGCTGTGCACCTCCTCCAAGGAAGAGATCATCGGCACGAGCAGGCGGACGGGACCATGGGCGCTCGCACGCATCAGAGCGCGCAGCTGAACCCGCAGGAGGTCCTGCCACTCTAGCGTCACCCTTGTTCCGCGCCAGCCGAGGGCGGGGTTCGCCTCCTTCGGCGTCTTGAAGTAAGGAAGCTGCTTGTCCCCTCCGATGTCGAGGGTTCGGATCGTGACGGGCCGTCCCTTCATGGCGTCCACAACGCGACGGTACAGCCGGAACTGCTCCTCCTCGGAGGGGAACACACTGCGCTCCATGTAGAGGAACTCGGTTCGCAGGAGGCCCGCACCATCGCAGTGGGTGACGTCGAACGTGTCGAGGTCGCGGACACTCTCCAAGTTGACGAGCACATCCAGCTTGACCCCGTCGGGGGTGACGGCTGGCTCGGCGACGTGGGCGCTGAGCGCACGCGTTCGGGACGCGCGCTGGTCCATGCGCTCCATGAACGCAGCGACCATTTCCTCCGTTGGTTCCAGGACGATGGCGCCCGTGTCACCGTCGACGATGACCTGCATGTTCTGCTCCAGACGAGCGAGCAGGTTCGGGACTCCGACCACGCACGGGATGCCGATGGAGCGAGCCAACACAGCGCCATGGGAGAATCGACCGCCGGCCTCCGTCACGATCGCGATGATCCGATCGCGACTGAGGAAGGTCACGGCCTCGGGCGTCAGCTCCGCCGCGGCGATCACGACCTTCTCCTCGGTCTGCGCAAAGGTCTCCTGGTCCGTTTGCATGAGCGCCTTCACCACCGCGCGCCACGGCTCGGTGACGTCGGCGGCGTAGCCCCGGATGGAGTCACCTTCGAGTCGACCCATGGTCTCTTCGAGCGTGCACACGAGGCGGTCCACAGCGGCCTCCGCGTTGAGGCGCTCCTCGCGGATCGTCTGGTCCACCGTGGCCCGGGCGCCCGGATCCCGCAGGATCATCTGGTGCACGCCGAGGATCCCGGCGTCACGCTCCCCCACGACCTTGGCCACATCCTTTTGCCGGCGACCGAGGACCTCGATGACCTGGTCAATGGCGACATCGAGACGGGCGATCTCTGCGTCCGTCTCGTCGGCGCGCAGGGACCAGACGGGCGCGGAGTCAAGACGGGCTCGCACAACGTGCACTGGGCCCAATCCGAGACCGGGTGCGACGATGATTCCTTGGATTTGAGGCATGGGAGGTAGGCCAGCGGGGAGTGCGCCGGAACAGAACAGTCTAGCGCTCCCGGCAAACGGTTCCTCGAACAGGTCCAAATCGAATCAAGATCGCTAAGGACAACCTCCGAAGGGGCCCCTGGGTACGCCAATCAAGCTCTTCGGCGCGAGGAGCGGCCACCCAACAAGCCAGACGGAACCGATCACGTGTAGCCATATGAGGGCGATCGCCGGTACCCGCTTGGCAGGCCAGGTAGATGATCCACAGCAACTGATGTCGAACACGGGACAACAAAACCAGACCGGTGCAAAGACCTTCCAGCGTGAAGGAAAGCTCGGACAGATTCTTCCCATCGGGTTTCTCGCCTTCGGGGCGACCACGATGGGCGTGGCGGTACTGACCGCTCTCACCCCCCCTCCGGTGGCGTTCCTCGCCAAATTCGCAGGTGTGCTTGACCAAGT
>CALHGQ010000045.1 GCA_938030175.1 uncultured bacterium
CTTGGGACAAGCCAGGGATTCGCACTGCGGGGCGAGCTGCATGCCTTCGACAGCAAAGTGGCTTTCGTCGACGGCAACCTCAGCCTCGGGGGCATCATCCCCACGATCTCGCTGCTCGGTGAATGCAACGACTTCGATCTAGGCGCAGTGGCCCTCAAGGATGCCAGCGTCGACATCAACCTCGGCGCAACCCTCGACCAGCACTTCCGTCTCAAGGGCAAGGCTCGCCTCCTGCTCAAGACCACGGCCGTTGACGTCAACTGCAGCCTCAAGGGACTCTCGATTGACACGAGCGAGAACTTCAAGGGCGTCTACACCACGAAGTACCACCTCAGCTCCCCCGGCAGCGGCCGTGCGGTTTGGCGCGTCGCCGCGTCACTGGAGAATGAACTCACCAAGACCCTCAGCAACCAGGTCTCCAAGGAGGCCCGCGACTGGGCCGAGAAGGTCGAGCGCGACTTCGCCGCTGCGCAGAGGGGTCTCGACCGCGCGAAAGGGGAAGTGCGCGAACTCGACGATGACATTGAGCGCCAACGGGCCAAGATCCTGGAGCGGCGAGACAAACAGGGAGCTGCCCTGCGCGCTGCCCAGAAGAAGGTCGCCTCCATCCAGGGGGACCTCGACAAGGTCCGTGGGAAGATCCTCGCCAAACGGAAGGCCCGCCGAGCCAAGGTCCAGGCCAAGAAGAAGGCGGCCGACAATGCGCGCAAGGCGTGGCAGAAGGCCAAGCGCGCGCGTGAGAAGGCCCCATTGCACAAGAGGCCCAAGCTCCGCGTGATCGAAGCCGCCAAGTACGCGGACTTCCAGGCGAAGAACGCCGCCTACTTGAGCGCCAACGCCGGCTACCAGGCACTCCTGAAGGTCCCCATCGAGGCGGACCCGCGGATGGTCGCGCTACTGGCAGCTAAGGAAACGGCGACCGGCGTACTCAAAGGAGCCGAGAAGATGACCGAGGTCTGGCCCATCGAGACCGACCCCGCGCTCGCCGCGCTGCTCGCCGCACGGGGAACGGCGCTCGCCGGTCTCAACGCCGCCAAGGGCGTGGTGTTTGTCAGTGGCAAGACGGTCGAGGGCGCTGGCAGAGTTACGGCCTGGGTGGCAAAGCACAACGGCGATCTGTTCATGCTTGATGGAGCCAGCTTTGACACGCAGCTCGCCGGCTACCTCAACGGCGGCAAGCTCGACGTACGGGTGAATGCACGCTTCCTGGGCGATCGGAAGAACTTCCGCATCAAGCTCGATACCGAGGTGCTGAAAGACGGCAAGCTCGCAAAGGCCCTCTGGAACCACCTCAAGAACGAGCTCGAGGGCTAGCGCATCTCTTGCGCAACGGACGCGCGGTATCGATAGAGCTCGACGCCGCGCCGCTAGGACCGCCGTTCCGGCCGCTCCCGCTCCAATTCGCATTCGAGAGTTCTGAGCGGATGCGCCCGGCCACCTTTGGGGTCAATCGCGTACTTCCCCTATCCTCTCTCCCATGTTCGCCCGGAGAAGGAACCTGCTGAGTGCGCTGCTGATGGCCGCCGCGCTCGTGGTGGGCGCCTCCCTGTGGGTAGGCGCAGCCCTCACGGCCCCAGCGCCCGCGAGCGCTGGTCCGCCGCCAACGGATCTCAACGCACTCGCCTTCGAGTGGATCGACGCCAGCGGCAACGTCACCAGGGGTTGGAATGCCCCCGTCCGTGACAGCCGCGGGGTCGTCGTCCTCGCGCACGGTATCCGCGGCAATCGGCGAAGCATGATTCCGCGGGCGCGGCTCCTGGCGGCGCACGGCTTCTCGAGCGTGCTGATCGACCTCCATGCCCACGGAGAGTCTGGCGGCGACAAGATCACCCTCGGAGACCGCGAGCAAGAGTCGGTCCGTGCAGCGGTGGAATTCGCGCAAGACTCGTACCCAGACCAACCAGTCGCGGTGATTGGCGTGTCGCTTGGCGGTGCCGCGGCCACATTAGCGCTGCCCCTCCCCATCGACGCCCTCGTCCTCGAATCGGTCTTCCCAGACGTCGCTAGCGCCATCCGCCATCGCGTCCACGCTCGACTCGGCTGGCTCGGTACCGTGCCGACTTGGCTGCTCCTGGTACAGGTCCGCCCACGACTTGGCGTTTCAGCGAGCGATCTGTCACCTGCGGATTCACTGAGGAACGCCCACTGCCCGGTCTTCATCATTAGCGGCGAGCAGGACCCCCACACGCCGGAGTCAGAGACGCGCCGACTCTACGAGGGAGCCCCCGATGGGAGCAAAATCTGGATCGTACCGGGAGCCGGCCACGAGGATCTCTACTCCGCGGCAGGCAAGAGCTACGAAACAGCACTGATCGACTTCCTGGAGAGCTCACTCGCCGAACGCCCGCGCTAAAGCAGGCCAAGCGGAGAACCATCCGAAGGAATCGGGCTGTTTCCCCCGAACAGGTGGCTCCTGGATGACACTGAGAGGGCGTGAGAAACCACACCATCGAAGAAACTGTGCTCCAGGATGCCTGGTTGCGAAGGGTTGCACGCGCCTTGGTTCAAGACGAGCACGCCGCAGAGGACTTAGCGCAGGACGGCTGGGTCGTAGCGCTACAACGCCGACGTACCCATGCGCTGGACCGCCCCTGGCTGGGAGGCGTGCTTCGCCACAGGGCGTTCTCGGGTCGCCGAAAGGCGGCCAGTCGGACGGAACGGGAGCAGCAGGCAGCTCAGAAAGGTCCAGCGAAAGCGACGGACGAGGTTGCGGCGCAGCTTCAGCTGCGAGAGCTTGTGACTCACGAGCTCGGTAAACTGAACGAGCCTTATCGAACAGCTGTCTACCTTCACGTAGTGGAAGGACTGCCCCTGAGAAAGGTTGCGGGCGAACTCGACGTTGCCGCGTCCACGGCCCATAGCCACGTCAACGTGGGCCTGGAGCGACTGCGCAAGCGTCTCGATGGAGCCTACGGCGGCGATCGAAGAGCTTGGCTGGGACTGATGGTTCCTTGGGGGAACGCAACGGCGCCCTCAACGGCTTGGTTTGCGGGGTGGGGATGGCTGGCTGGAGGGATCGTCCTCTCGGCAAGCGTGATCGGCGGCACGGTCATGGGCATCGGGTCCTCCCCTTCAGCGAACCAGGACCCCGTCGAGGGACCCATGTCGCCCGCGATTGCCATGACGAACGAGTCGATCGGTCCAGTAGAAGCCGAATCGAACCGAGGGGCGCTCGCGGCCGTCGCCACGGGCCCTGCGCCGGCTGAGCCCACGAAGCTTCCGCCGACTGCAATGGTGGGCTCGGTTACCCAGGAAGGAGTCCTCATACACGGATGGATCCGCAGACCAGGCGGCGCCCCTGGCGAGGGGACCACCTGGAAGCTCCGCGCCTCCAGCGGAAACCAAGTTCTGGTGGACGCACACGGCGTGCCTTCTGACTGGGAGGATCTCGAAGGCGTGGTCAGCGCCGATGGCAAACTCGACCTGAACTTCAACCCACATCCGTCCCAGCAATACCGGCTGACCCTCGACCATCCGAGCTTCGTGCCCATGACATGGCGCTGGTTCAGCCTGAAAGAAGGCGACGTCGAGGACCTGGGCGAGGTGACTCTCCAGGCCCCAGGCCGTCTACAAGGAAGGCTCATGGATCCGAGCGGCGAGCCGCTCGGCTTCCGGACCTGGCGGATCCAAGCAACGACCGTCGGCGATGCAGCGGCGGAAGGCCTTCAGCCCCATGCCGCGTCGGTGAAAACCGACAGCGAGGCCGGCTTTGTCTTCGAACGCCTCCCCGAGGGCCCCGTCCAACTCCATCTGCAGGATCGCAATCTTGGCAGGACTCGCGGGCCACTGGCCGAGGTCCTCGCGGGCGAACAATCCCACGTGGAGTTTCCCTTCACTCTCCCAGAAGGCATGCGAGGGAAGGCGATCTTGACGTGCCACGTGATGATCAAGGCACTCGTGGGTCCTGTCGTGCCTGGCCAGCTAACGCTCGTTGGACCGGACGGTGTACGACTGCATGCCACCCGCGACCCGGAATTCCCTGACGCCTATGTATTCCACGGACTTAGCGACGATGAGTACCGCCTTGAGGTCGACGATCCGCGCCTGACGACCCTGGGCGCGTCCAAAGCAACACGCGGCCAGTCGCTGCAGTGCCTCCTACTAGGGAGCGCCACCGCGATGCTCACGGTCACTGGACCCGATGGGACTCCGATCGACGACTTTGCCGTGGAGGTGGCGCTTCAGCTGCCTGGTGATCAGGCACGCACCACCACCGTTCGCCGGGGTGGAAGCATGCTCAAGGAAGGGCGCCTCATGGGATTACCCCCCGGGGACTACGAGCTCACGGTGAAGTCCGGCCATCTGGCGGGTTCCACGCACGTCCTTGGTCTATCCGCGGGGGAGACTCGCTCTGTTGCTGTGTCGCTCGAGCCAGTGAGCGTTCTCAGCGGGCACGTCCGCCGACCCGACGGCTCGCCAGCGGCCAAGGAACTGGTGCGCCTGGTGACCCCGGCACCTGAGAACGATAGACCCGGCCTGCGCATCCTCGATGGGCGTTTTCGGTCGTCCGTTCCGAACTGGTTTCGCCAACAAATCGCCATGACAGTCACGGACATGGATGGCCGGTATACGCTCCCGGTATCGGAGCACCCCTTCCTCATCGTGGTCGCCGGCGACTTTCCAGGCCCGATGTCGGAGTCGCCAGCGTTCCGACCTGCGCCGCTCGCCGCGACGGGAACCAGTCCAGAGTTCCTCAACCTCTTGCTGCCGGCCGCCGCGCAGCTCGACGGTAGGATCATCGTGCCCGAGAACACCAACCTGACCGAGTGGCGGGTCTACTTCGAACCACTCGAAGGAGGAGATTCCGCCACTATCGCCGTGGGTCTCGTTGGGCCGGATGGACGCTTCTCACTGGATCGGATCCACCCTGGGGAGGGTCGATTGCTCCTTGAACTGGCACGAACGAAAGCAACGGCCATGTCACTTCCCGGGTCTGTATCGTCAGGCCGTCATCTCCTCGGCACACTAAGCTTTGCATCGGGCGAGAAGAAGACCGCCGAGTACGACTACCCGGGCGAAGCGCTCGTTCGGGTGCAAATCGCCGTCGCCGGAGCTGGCGGAGGAAACGACGACCACAGCGCGTTCATGGCCCGCGACGCTGGAGGTCCAGTGGGTCTCGCAGCCGCAAAAGGCCCGGAGATCGGCCCCTTTCGACTCGAGCCAGGAACGCACAGCGCATGGCTCGCAGGCGACAACTGGGTCGCGCGGGTCCAGGGTATCCAAGTTCCTGCAGCGGACGGCGCTACCGTACCCGTACCGCTTGAGCTGATCGGCCAACGCGTGAGGGTCATGATCGACGGTGCACCGCTGGTGAGCCACCGTCTAGACTTCATGGACGCACCATCAGGCCTGACGCTACCCCAGCTCAAGACCGACGCCGAGGGCTTCCTCGACCTGAGAATGAATGCAGGGACCTACGCGCTCTACCCCGCACAGGCGAGCCAGCCGGAGCATCTGAACTTCAAAGCCGCGACGTTCGACTGGCCACTCCAGAGCGGGCAGACGGTACTCACGCTCCAGGACATCTTCGCCCAGGGTTGGTAGCAGCTGGCACGCCCCTTGCCGCCCTGTCTTCGCCATGAACCTCTCCCGCTCTCTCGGCCTCGCACTTGCCCTCGTCATATCTGGACCGTTCGGTATCGCACAGTCGAACTGCGGCGTCGCCGACCCCCTCCTGAGTCTCTACAGCTACTCCGGCAAGGCGTTCGACGGCGATGAGGCTGTCTTCGCATCGGCGTACTCGTTCCAATACCCGGACCGGCCATCCCTCCAGCTCATGCGCCGCGTCGCTGGGAGTCTGGAGTACTTGCCCACAGAGCGCATCCAAGTCGATTCGTTTGGGACCCAGGACAACATTTTTGACGTAGCGCTTGAGGGGAACCTGATCGCGCATCAGCTCTACGAGGCCAGCGCAGACGGCACGAAGGTGTTCATTCACGAGCGTCAATCGAACGGTTGGGGCTCGGACGTCGTCCAGATCTCCAACCGGAGGATCCTGCGCAGTGGTGACCTCACGGCAATCTCTGGTAGGCGAGTGGCGGCCGTACACGCCCACTCCGTTTACAGCCGACTGTGGGTCAACATCATCGAGGAAGACGCTCTTGGAGCGTGGGGTCTCACTGACCGAGTGCTCACCCGCGTGCGCGGGCCTTGGGTTGACCATCGCGTCGAGATCGCCCTGGAGGGGGACGTCGTGGCAGTTGGCGGTGTCCATAGCGAGCAGGCCGGATGGATTTCGATCTGCGAGCCAATTGCCGCTGGTGACTGGGAAGAGACACTCATTCTCCGGCCGCCGACCAGAGCCTTGTGGGTCGTGGAGGCCATCGGGATCGAGGACGGAAGGCTAGCGGCAGTTAGGAGCTCTCGCACGGATCAGGGCCGCGAATACCTCCTGCAGACCTATCAGCGACATG
>CALHGQ010000046.1 GCA_938030175.1 uncultured bacterium
GAAACGGACTTCCCACGGGCCAAGGAACACGCGCAACGCACTTTGGAGTACGCCGCCCAGTTGCCTGAGGGTTACCAGGTCCGTAAGAGGACGGAGCAACTCGCTCGCAGCGTGGTGGAAAACACCGAGCCAGCGCTCTTCAAGGGAACCCTACTGCAGCTCCTCGACGACCCGCTTGACCCAAGATTGCTCGAGAACCTCCCTGACCTGTGGCCTGACCAAGTGCCCGACTCCGATGCAGAGCTGCTTGGGGAGTGGGTGAGGCTGCTCTCTCGGCGCCTAAGCAGTCAGCTACGGGTGAGCTCTGATCTTGCCAAGTAGCTCCGCTCATTGTTCCACCGCGGTTCGCACCAACCGAACCCGGCTATCGTCTCCTTTGCCTAAACCTTCCCTTCACTACAACACAGACCTATGAGACTCTCTCCGACGCTACCAACACTCACGCTCGTCACGTGCTTTTCACTCGCCTCTAGTGCCAGCGCCTGGGCCAACGATCCGCCTCCCTCGATACGCCGTGGCGCGTTCTCGACATGGCCCGTCGCCGTCCTTCTCGACGGTTCCGAAGCAACGGTCAACCATGGCGTCCACCTCAAGCGCTCCGGTGATCAGGACAACCCCCTGACCGTCCCAGGCGCGCTTGGAGCGCCAATTCCCGGGGACGCAGACTTCGCTGCCGCGTTGCGCCTGCCGGACGGGAACGGCGGCACTTTCAACATCGGCGTCGACGCGATGAGCACCGGCAACGGCTTCTTTCCCCCAGTCGATGCGAACGGCGAGATTCATGTTGGCAACCGCTGGCTCGCGATCACGGGTTCGATTCAGAACGGCGACGAGGGCGCTACGGGAAGTCAGTTCGAGCGTGCCCACAACGCTACTTCGAACGCTGGCGCAGAGCTTGCTACGTACTACCTTCCGGGCTCAACCGTGCCCTTTCTGCCGCCCGCTCTGATTGGCACGTCGACCTTGGAAATGGGACGCGCCCATCTCGGACTCTCGACCGCCGCGCAGACCGAGGTCTCGGGCCTCGACTACGGCATGGCCATGATCCATGAGCACACCCAGTCGGTGGGGCTCTTCGCCAACGACAACGTAGTCTTCTTCTCTGTGACGCCGGAGTTCGCCGTGAGCCCCGAGGGGCAGAACTTCTACGCCAGCAGCCTGGAGCTGACCTACTACACGGACCCCACCCTCGCTGAGCTCACCGCCCAGCGTGACTCGCCCGCGCACGAGGGGGACATCTATCTCAGGCAGTGGGACTTCCTCACCGGCGCGTGGACTCCGCCGATGCGGTTCCTCGGCTACGAGGACCTCGGCATGAACGTGGATGGCAACGTGGATGCGCTGGAAGTCAACGCCGGCGGAAGCATGGTCCTCTACTCCGCCAGCATCGGGGCGCTTCAGTCGGACCTTGTCGACGGTGGAGTGGTCAGCCAGATCATGTACACCCAGCGCTGGGGACCGGGCCCCAACAACGCGCGAGTGCCGATCGCGGTGAAAGACAGCAACGGAGACACGGTTGCGTCGAAGCTGGGCGTTCGGGACGACGGCGACGGCGACGAGCTAGACGGAATCTGCGGCGTGGACCCCGAGGCAGCTACCTACGTACCTTCCACGAAGGTCGCCATTCCCACCGCTGAGATTACGCCCTTGGGTTCCGCCATGGGGATAAGCGCAGTGCGCGGGGTCGATCCTGCCACGGGCGCAGATGGCCTCTACCTCCAGGTCTCTGGCTGGGGTGGTGTCGTTCCTGCCACTGGAACGATCAGGGTTTGGAGAACCTCTGGCGTGGTTCGGAACTACTTGGACTGGCGTACCTCAACATGGCTGGGTGCGCACGTCGGCACACGGCTAGCCCAGGACGAGACCTACGAGTGGTTCGTTCCGAACTTGATGCCGCTCACTAACACGAATCACGTTCCCAAGGAGTACTCCTTCTTCGCCGCCGTCTTGAACCCCAACGGCACGATCAGGGCTGGCTCGTTTGTCTGCTCGATGAAGCTCTAGCGCTTTATCTGTGGGGCTGGAACAGGGCCCCGGCGCCACGCGACACGGCTCTCAGTCGTTCGCGTAGCGCTACCCGTTCGAGCCCCCGGCACGTACCCGTGGCGGCTAGGTGCTGGCAGCAGCCACCTAGCCGCCACGATAGCGTTTCTGGCCGCGCATCAGCTGGCACCGCCCTGCGGACTAGGCCAGGAGCTGCGGACTCCGTCGCATGGGCGTAGGGCATCAGCGTTCCGGGTACGATCGAACGACTCCCCCGTGCGGCGTTGCCCGAGGGACTCGCCGCACTGACCCGAGATGGCTGCCTATTCGTGAGGATACGACCCATGAGTGATCCGTTCTTGCCACGCGCTGGGGGAACCCAAAGCGCTGACATCGCCGTCCCCGATCACGAACGCGAGGTGCGATTTTACTCCCGGGTTCTCGGCACAGGTGAGCGTCCGCTCTGGCGCGAGGACCTCATGAACAACCTTGGGGCGCCGATCATCGGGCTCGGCGCCCGGGTCCCCGAGTACGAACACCTGCCTCTCCAATGGATGCCGCACATCCAGGTCATCGATGTCGCAGCAAGTGTGGAGCGCGCACTCCACCTGGGTGGGACGGAGCTTATGCATGGCAAGGACGATGAAGGCAGGAGCCAGTGGGCGGTTTTGCTCGATCCCGGTGGGGCGGCGTTCGGCATCGTTCCCGTCGTTCCGGCGGAGGCGGCCTCCCCGGCAAGCGTTCGAGGGACGCGAGCGGGTCACATCTCCGGGCTCCACCTAACGGTCCCTGACGCAGCGGCGATCCGCGACTTCTACGCTGATGTCGTTGGGTGGACGGTACAGGAGATCGAGATGGAGAGCGGGGGCGAGCGCTATGCGAACTACAGGATGATCGACACGCTGGGGGACACCGCCGCGGAGATCTCCCACGCGCGCGGCGACCACGCCGGCCTGCCCGCCGTTTGGGTCGTTTGTCTCCCCGTTGACGATCTCGCGGAGAGCATCCGCCGGGTGCCCGAGGAGGGCGGGCAAATCATCCACACGACATCGAACGAAGAGGGGGCAGACGCTCACGTCGTGGTGAAGGACCCGGTGGGCGCGTATCTGTCGCTGGCGTCGGGGTAGGACGCAGCACGTCGCCGCCCCGAACGGATCAGACTAGACGCCAGAGCAGAGCGGGTCGGTCGTCGGCAACGGGCTCGGAGACGCCAAGAGGATGCACGGGGCGACACCCTGTGCGTCGGAGCGTACCGGAGGGCCCTTGGGGTGGTGCGTTTGGTCTCCGCAGTCGCGCCGAGTTCCGTGGGGGATGGCGCCTGCGTAGCATGCGGCCGGAGAGTCGCGAGCCCCTCCCGTCGGCGGCCCGTTCGGATCTAATCTCCGTTGAGCGCCCATGGATCGCACAGGTGGACCTGCCACCCCCGATGGCCTCCGCGAGATTTGGCACCCGGAGGATTCGTCGGCCCCCGCCCTGAAGGAGCATGGGGCCGGTTCGCACATCGCGCGTTCCTGACGCGGCCGCTCTCGCCCAAAGCTACACTGGGGCTATGGGAACGCTGCTGTCTGGATTGATGCTGTTCATGGTCCAGGGGTCGGCCATTGCGCCCACTGCGGAAGAGACTCGTTTCGTCGACGGTCTGATGGAGCAGGGGTGGACGCTGATCCCTGCCTATTCTGGTGAGCACCGCGCCTCCCTCAGCGAGCGGGATCGTGTCCGCACGATCGCGGCTGCCCATCTATTCTCCGCGGCTTCCGAGCTACAGCCAAACCGCGTGCGGGCCCACTGGAGCTTGGGCCACGCCAACGTGCTGCTGGCTGAAGATTCGCGGACTCGTGGTCTCCCCACGGTGAACAAGTACGCGACGGGGGCCGAGGCGGCCCTGAGCCACGCCCTCGAGATCGACCCCGCGGACCCGTGGTGCAGCTACGCCCGGGGCGCGCTGCGCGTGGGCTTCGGCTCCATCGATGGGGCCCTCGTTGACCTTCGGCGCGCCGATGAATTGACGAGCGCTCGCATCTCCGATGGAACCGACGACGGCAACCAAGCGTGGCTGCGTTTCAAGGCCCGCGAGTGGCGCTCCGAAGCCTTGATGCAGGCGGGTCAGTTCGTAAACGCGCGCGAGGCCCTGCGGGAATTCCACGGGGAGTTCTCCGACAACACGTTTCCGCTCCACGTTGCGTTGGGCGAGTGCTTTCTGCGCGAACGAAACTTCGCGGCGGCAGACGAGGAGTACCGGGCGATCGTTGAGCTCTTTCCGGACGACCACCAGGCTTACGCCCTGCGCGGCTACATATCTGGGCTGCTCGGGGACCAGGACGCGGCAACAGCTCACCTGAAAGCGGCCTTGGAGCGCGAGCCCGTCCCAGGACTCTACCTGCGCCTCTGGCTTTGGCTGCTGGCCACAGATGAAGCCATGCCTGAGATCGACGCGGAGCTGCGCGAGTTCTTGGCGTATCCTCCGTCCAGTCTCTCCGACTGGGATCGCCGCCTCGGAGCGTTCTGCACCGGAGACGAACCCACCGCGGCATTCATCGACGCGGCGAAGGCCGAGGCCGCACGGCGCATGGACGCGAGCGAACCCCTCGACGAGTTGCAGTGCGAAGCTTGGTTCTACGCAGGGATGCGCCTTGAGCGCGACGCTGCTGCTGCGGCAGACGATCCTGCGCGCGAACTCCTGGGACAAGCGATGGACGCCTACGCCCAAGCTCTGCAGGCCCGCCCCGTAGCCTGGAAGTGGGAGTGGTCCTTCGCGCGACACGCCTACGCCCGCCTGGCCGCCGCGCTGGGCAAAGCCGAGGCTACGGAGCTGCCGGCCGCTTCCGATGGGAGCGCCCCGATCACAACGATCCTCGGCATCCACCTCGCGGGGCAGAAGCAGAGCACGGCTCCGGCAGACGCCCCCCCTGTCCCAGGGCAGCTCTGGCTCGGTCTGCGCAAGCACGAGGACGGATCAAGTCGCTTCGTCTACGTGCCAGTGTTCGCTCGCTGAATCTGTACTGTCACTATGTACTGTGACTGGCACTCCGCCGCCACGAGCGAGGAGGCCAGTCGTAGACCGCGGATTCGTTCCGAATCTCGTGATGGCGTCTTTCGACCGGCTGGTCTGGCGCCAGCGGCTGGCTCAACGTGGACATTCCAGCTCTGGTACCGAGACCCCAGCGCTGCGGCTGGGATCACGAGTGGCCTGAGCGGCGCGGTGTCGGTTCTGTTCGATTGAGCCGCGCACAGGGCCCGACCCAGAGTGTCACCTAGTCCAAGCTCAGATGGCAAGCGCTGCGCTCGCCTAGCTGGGGCTCTACCGTCGAGCAGCGGTCTCCTTCCACCTTGTGGCGTTCGACGCAGCGGGGGTGGAAGCGGCAGCCCGTTGGGGGCTCAAGGGGTGACGGCACGTCGCCCTCCAAAACGATGCGCTCGCGGGTTCGTTCGATCTTTGGGTCAGGGTGGGGGACCGCCGACATCAGCGCCTTCGTGTAGGGGTGCTGAGGGTTCTCGAACAGCTCGTCCCGCGTCGCGATCTCGACGATCTTGCCGAGGTACATGACGGCGACGCGGTCGCAGATGTGGCGGACGACGGCGAGGTCGTGGGCGATGAAGAGGTAGGAGAGGCCGAAGCGTTCCTGGAGCTCTTCGAGGAGGTTGACCACCTGGGCCTGGATCGAAACGTCGAGGGCGCTGACGGGCTCGTCGCAGATGATGAGGTCAGGCTCGAGCGCGAGGGCACGGGCTACGCCGATGCGTTGGCGCTGGCCGCCCGAGAACTCGTGGGGGAAGCGGTGGATGTGTCGCGGGTTGAGGCCCACGGCGTCGAGGAGCTGCATCGCGCGGAGCTTGCGTTCGCGGGGCTTCGCGAGACGGTGAATCTTCAGGGGCTCCGCCAGGATCGACGCCACGGTTTGGCGCGGGTCGAGGGAGGCGTATGGGTCCTGGAAGATCATCTGGATGCGGCGACGGAACGGCGCGCGCTCTGATCTGGACAGATGACTGATCTCTTCGCCCTCAAACTTCACCGAGCCGCTCGTGGGCGGGTAGAGGCCAATCATGGTGCGGGCCGTCGTGGACTTGCCGCAGCCTGACTCTCCGACGAGGCCGAGGGTCTCGCCTTTCTCCAGGGAGAAGGAAACGCCGTCGACCGCGTGCAGCCATTTGGCGGGCTTGCCGAGGAGGCCCTTCTTGCCGATGGGGAAGTGTTTGTGGAGGTCCGTGACCTCGAGCATGGGTGTGCTTTGGCGAATCATGCGAAGCTTCCTCCCTGGGGGCGATCGCCGTAGTCCAGCGTGTCGGCGATGAGCGTGTCCGTGAGGCGCGCGTTCTCAAAGCAGGCGGAGCTGCGCGAAGTGGCGCGGGTGGGGAGCTCCTCTAAAGTAGGCGTGTGGGTGGTGCACTGGTCCGTCTTCAGGCCGCAGCGCGGCGCGAAGGAACAGCCAGGGGGCAGCGCCGCTAGGTCGGGGGGCGAGCCAGGGATCGAGTCGAGCTCTGCGTTCGGGTCGCCGGTGAGCCTCGGGACGCTGGCGAGCAGGCCCTTGGTGTAGGGATGGCGCGGCTGCTCGAAGAGGGGACCCGCGTCGGCGGTCTCCACGAGCTTCCCCGCGTACATCACGTTGACGCGATCGCTCATGCCCGCCACGACGCCGAGGTCGTGGGTCACGAGGATGATCGCCGTGCCGTGGGTCTCCTGAAGCCGTTTCATGAGCTCTAGGATCTGCGCTTGGATCGTCACATCGAGGGCGGTGGTTGGCTCGTCAGCCAGGAGGACCTTCGGCTTGCACAGAAGGCCCATCGCGATCATGACGCGCTGGCGCATGCCGCCAGACAGCTCGTGTGGATACTGGTCGAGGCGCTTCTTCGGCAGCGGGATGCCCACGTCGTCAAGCCCGTCGGCACAGATCTGACGGGCCTCACGGCGCGTGACCTTCTTGTGCACCTCAAGGACTTCCGTCAGCTGGCGACCGATCGTCAGGAGCGGGTTCAGTGACGTCATCGGATCCTGGAAGATCATCGAGATGTCGTTGCCGCGCACGCTGCGGAGCTCTCGGTCGGAAAGCGACAATAGATCACGGCCCTCGAACGACATCTTGTCCGCTTCGACGACCCCTGGGGGCTGGGGCACGAGTCCCATCAACGCTAGGTTCGTGACGGACTTGCCGGAGCCTGACTCGCCCACGAGCCCGAGGGTCTCGCCTTCGTGGAGCTGGAACGACACGCCATCCACGGCGCGAACGACGCCGTGGTGGGTTTCAAAGCGAACCCGCAGGTTCTGGACGTCAAGGATTGGGTTCGACATCAGGACTTACCCCGCAGTTTGGGATCGAGGGCGTCGCGTAGTCCGTCGCCAAGAACGTTGAGGGCGAGGAGCGTGGTGCCCATCGCGAGCGAGGGGAAGACCACGAGCCACCAGTAGATCTTGATGGGGTTGATGGCCTGGGTGCCGTCGACGGCGAGCAGGCCCCAAGAGACCTTGGGCGGCTCGATGCCGAGGCCAAGGAACGACAGGAACGCCTCGAAGAGCATGACCGCGGGGATCGTCAGCGTCAGGTAGACGATGACGATGGACAGGACGTTCGGAACGATGTGGGTCAAGAGAATGCGGGACGTCGACGCGCCGATGACGCGGGCCGCCTCGATGAACTCCGTGTTCTTGAGGGACAGGACCTGGCCGCGGACGACCCGGGCCATCGTCAGCCAGTAGATGGCGCCGATCACGATGTAGAACACCTTCTCGCGGTCCAGCCCCAGCTTGTCCTCGAGCAGGGTGCGGTAGTCGCCGATCAGGGTGATCAGGAAGATCACCACGAAGATGAAGGGGATCGAGTAGAGCACGTCGACCACGCGCATCATGAAGTTGTCGATGCGCCCGCCCATGAGCCCGCTGAACGCACCGTACAGTACGCCGATGAGGAGCGAGCACAGGGAGGCGATGAGCTCAACGATGATCGACGTGCGGCTGCCCCAAACGATGCGGGACATGAGGTCACGGCCTTGGCTGTCCGTGCCCATCCAGTTCCCGGTCTGCCAAAGGCCAAAGACCTTGATGCGCGCCGCGAGGAGCAGGTCGTCGAACTTGCCAACGATGCCTTTGAAGGGCCAGTAACCGCTCTCGTGCCGGGCGCCGACGAACGCGGCGCCGGCGATGGGCGAGGACTCGAAGGAGCGCTTGAGGCGGCGCCCAAGGTCGTCGTGCTCGACGCCCTTGAAGAGCTGGGCTTCCACGATCTGGGCGTCCACCGGGGTGGAGTCGATCATGGGCAGGGAGCCCTCGAGCAGCTGGCCGTTCAGGCGCAGCGTCACGGCGGATGACTCGAACGCTTCCTTGAGCTTGAAGCGCACGATCCAGGAGCCTAGGCCTTCGACGGCGTCCTTACGCGTCAGGAACAGCTCGACCTTGCGCGTGCGCTGGTCCACCGACCACGTCGTGACCTGATCAGGATCGAAGGGGGAGCCGTTCCTGTCCTTCAGCTCTAGAGAGCACACGACGCGCCAGTCGGGCTCGGCCGTGACGGAGCTGTCTTCGGTGGGGCCGTCCTCGGCCGTGTTCTCCTCAGCGGAGCCTTCCTCCTCTAAGTCTGGCTCCGACGAATCCACAGCCGCCGCGTCGTAGCGCCAAACGGTCGCGTTGCCGCGGAAGTCTGTCTCCGTCGCGATGACGTCCGGGGCATCCGAGCGCAGGTGAGGGACGGATACGTAGGCGAGCTTGGGAGCTTCACCTTCAGGCGCATCCTCCGCGTCGCGGATTTCGAGGGCGGCGGAGCGTCCTGCGACTTCTTCGATGCGGGCCTTGGCCGCTTCGGCCGACGCTTCGTCCTGGGCCGCTACCGTCAACATCGTCCGGTGACGCCAGCCGTCGTTCCAAAGGTTCGCCTTGGACTGCGTCATGCCGGTGCCCGGGGCGGGCGGCTTCGGCAAGGCGAGGGGCTCCTCCCAGAACCACTGGGGCGGCGCCGCGTCGTCGCGCAGCGAAAGCGCGATGGGGGACGGGATCGGCAGGAAAGGCGCGATCAGCGAGATCCCGCCGAACGCCGCCAGGAAGAGCAGCGCCAAGAACGCGGTGCGGTTGCGGCGCAGGCGCCGCCATGCGTCGGACCAAAGGCTCTCACCCTTGTACGCCTTGGCCTCCTTGGAGAGGCGCTTCAGGTCCTCGGGGCTCAGTGCCCAGCGCGATTCGCTCGCGCCCGTCTCGTTGGACTTAGACATCTACTCGTCCTCCAGCGAAATGCGCGGGTCGAGCAGCGTGTACGCCATGTCGACGAGCGTGTTCAGCGAGTAAACGAGCACCGTAAAGAGGATCGTTACGCCCATCGCGAGCGTGTAGTCGCGGTTGGTCGCGGCGTTGATGAAGTGCGACCCCGTACCGGGGATGAAGAAGATCTTCTCGATGACGAGGCTGCCCGTGAGGATGCCGGCGGTGGCCGGACCGAGGTAGGAGACAACGGGGAGCAGGCCCCCCTTCAGCGCGTGGCGCAGAACGACCGTCCGTGAGCTAAGGCCCTTGGCATGGGCCGTTCGGATGTAGTCGGCGCTCAAGGTTTCCAGCATGCCGGTGCGCGTGAGCCGCGCGATGTACGCGGCGAACACGAGGCCGAGGCAGAAGCCCGGCAGCAGCATGTGCTGGATCGTGCCCCAGCCCGCCACGGGGAGCAGGGGGATGAGGAACACGAGCATGATGATCAGGAAGCTCGCGATGACGAAGTTCGGTAGCGCGATACCCGCGGTTGCGGCCAGCCGCAGCGAGAGGTCGAGCCCGGAGCCCGGTCTCAGCGCGGACGCGATGCCCGTCGATACGCCCAGCGCCAACGCGAACATCATCGACACCAGCCCCAAGAGCATCGAGATCGGCAGGCTCGCCGCCAGGATCTCGTTGACGGTGAAGTCCTTGTACCGGAAGGACGGACCGAAGTCGCCGGCGAATACACCGCCGAAGGTCTTCACGTCTTCGCCCGCCTCGTTCTTGTCGCGCCAGAACGTGAAGTCTCCCGTCGCGTCTTGGCTCAGGAGCGCGCGGTTGTCGTCAAGGTTGAACGGGCCGATGTAGTGCAGGTACTGGCGCCAGAGCGGCCAGTCCAGATGGTAGCGGGCCTTGATGTTGGCCTCGATGACGGGGTCGAGCTTGCGCTCGCCGTCAAACGGGCCGCCCTTGACCGAGTGCATGAGAATGAACGACACGGTCATGACGGTCATGATCGTGATGCCGAACCACATGAAGCGGCGTGCGAGGAAGCGCAGCATCAGCGGGCCCCCTTGTGCTTGGGATGTGCGGGGGCGTAGAGACCCTCCGAAGGACCCCACGCTTTGACCTGGGCATGGCCTTCGTCATCTGGGTACGCCGCGCGCTTCGCCGCCAGCTCCTCGTCGTCCATCCAGTACCAGTACTTTGGAAAGTGCTCGTCCTTGACGTTGGGGAAGTAGCCCCCGAGGCGCGGCGAGTAGGTGGTTTGCGTGACGTAGTAATAGAGCGGCAGGACCGGCAGCTCGTCCATCAGGATGGCTTCGGCCTGGGCCATGAGCGACATGCGCTTCACCGGGTCGAGTTCGACGTTGCCCGCGCGCACGAGGCGGTCGTACTCGGCGTTCCCCCAACCCGTCTTGTTGTTCTCGCCGCCCGTCATGAAGAGGTCGATGAAGGTGTTGGGGTCGGCGTAGTCGCCGATCCACGCCGAGCGTGAGACGTCGTAGCCGAGGCTGGACTGGGTGTCGAGGTAGACCTTCCACTCTTGATTCAAGAGCTTGACGTTGATGCCGAGGTTCTTGGCCCAGGCGTCAGCGATGACGATCGCGATGTCCTTGTGTGCGTCCGACGTGTTGTAGTGCACCTCGATGGTGGGGAACTTCTTTCCGCCGGGGCCGTAGCCCGCTTCCACGATCAGCTCGCGTGCGCGGGCCAGGTCCTCTTCGTAGGACTTGCCGTGGGGCATCTCCGCCCCGGTGTAGCCGGCCATGCCCGGGGGCACGAGGGAGTAGGACGGGACTTGGCCGGCTTTGGTCACGCTTTCCGTGATGGCTTGGCGCGGCATGGCGAGGCTGAGGGCCTGGCGTACGAGCTTGTTATCGAGGGGCGGCTTGGTGACGTTGACCCGGTAGAAGTAGGTCCCCAGGTACGGGGCTGGCTTGAAGTCCTCGCGGGGCATGAGCTCTTGGATCACGTTCGCGGGCGGCACGTCGATCCAGTGACAGGCGCCGGTGAGATACATGTTGAGGGACGTCGTGTAGGACTCGACGGCGAGGGCGTCGACCGTTTCAAACGCGATGTTCTCGGCGTCCCAGTAGCTCTCGTTCTTCGTGAAGCGAACGCGGTCGTTGATGCGACGGAACTCGACGACGTACGGGCCGTTGCAGACGATGTTCTCTGGCTTGAGCCACTCGCGGCGCCATGAGTTCGGATACTTCTCCTTGGCCTCTTCGATGTTCCTGCGGTTGACCGGGAACATGGGGTAGAACGCCATGAGCTCGAGGAAGAACGGCGTGGGAGCATTGAGCTTGAACTGCAGCGTGTACTCGTCGAGC
>CALHGQ010000047.1 GCA_938030175.1 uncultured bacterium
GGAGCGCGATGCCGGCGAGCACCACGTTCGTGTTGTACCCACCCCCAAGGGTGAGTACGTCGAACCACTGTGCGAGGAGACTCTCCTGCGTCGGCATCGTGGGGGCGCCGCTAGAGAGGGTGGACGAGCGCGGGCGGCAGCTCCGTAGCGTCCGCGTCCTCGGGCATTCTGAACGCCTTGACGACGGTCTCGTGCGTGAGGGTTTCCTTGGCAGGGCCGCTCGCGATGAGCTCTCGGTTCAGCACGAGTACGTCATCAAAGCGCGCGGCGACGTCATCGAGGTCGTGGTGGACGGCGACGACGGTCTTGCCGGCGCGGGTCAGCGCGTGCAGCTCTTGTGTCAGGAGCTCCTCGGTCGCCACGTCGACGCCCGCGAACGGCTCGTCGAGGAGATAGAGGTCCGCCTCTTGGGCGAGGGCCCGTGCGAGGAAGATCCGTTGCTGCTGGCCCCCCGAGAGTTCGCCGATCGGACGGTCCGCGAAGGACTCCATGCCCACTCGCTCGAGGGCGCTGCGGGTGCGTTCATTCGCGCTTGGGCCGCCTCTGCCGAGCAGCTTCTTGCTCCAGCGCGGAAGGAGGTCGGGGATGAGCCAGCCGGTGCCTTGGGTGATGCCCATCGTGACGACCTGCGCCGCGGTGATGGGGAAGTCCCAGTCGATGGACTCCCGCTGGGGCACGTAGGCGATGCGCTGGCGAGCCGCTTTGAATTCCATTCCCCAGAAGGTCGCGCGGCCGCTGATGATCGGGGCGAGTCCGATCGCCGCGTTCAAGAGCGACGATTTGCCCGCACCGTTCGGTCCCACGATCGCTGACATGGCGCCCGGTCGTGCGGCCCACGTGATGTCCCAGAGCACGGGCTCGGCGCGGTAGGCGACGACCAGTCCTTCGACGGAGAAAGGCTCGACGTTTGAGCTGCGAACAATCACTGGGGACTCTCCGCGTGGGGGGGCTGCTCGTCTTCTCGCAGCGTGGAGCCACCGAGAGCGGCCGCGATCGTGTCGACGTTGTGCTCGACCATGCGGATGTAGGTGCCGGCGTCTCCGGGGGCGTCGGAGTGAAGCGTCCCACCGAGAGAGACCGCTTGACCCCGCGCGCCAGCGCCTTCCACCAGTGCCTTGATGTTCCGGCTGGAGACGGTCGACTCGACGAAGACGGCGGGGATCTTGGACTCGACGATCAGGTCGACGAGGGACTCGATGGCCCGCAGCCCACCTTCGCTCGCGGTGGAAAGACCCTGGACCCCTTCGACGCGGACGTTGTAGCGTCGCCCGAAGTACCGGAACGCGTCGTGGGCGGTGACGAGGATGCGTGCGTGATCTGGAATCGAGCTGATGACGCTCTCGGAGTGGGCGTCGAGTTCGAGCAGGCGCTGTTCGACGGACGCGGCGCGTTCGTTCAGGGTCTGCAGCGATGCCGCTTCGGGCTTGAGTGCGTCGGTCAGTGCCTTGGCGATGGCGGGGGCCGTGCGCGCCCAGAGGGACGCGTCCATCCACACGTGGGGGTCGACGACGCCGGCATCGGACATGGCCTCGTCGTTCTTGAGGATGGACTCAGCCAGGTGCATCAGTGGGATCCCAGTCTCGCTCACTCGCTTGAGGTGTGGCTCGAGGTACCCCTCCAGTCCGAACCCGTTGCAGATCACGAGGTCGGCGCGCATGAGGAGCGCCACGTCGTCGCGCGTGGCCCGGAAAAGGTGCGGGTCGACGGTGGGGCCAAAGAGGACGTGGACGTCGGCGAGGTCGCCAGCGACCTCTTGGGCGACATCGCCAATCATCGTCGTCGTGCAAACGACGATCGGTCGGGCCGCTGCTGAGGCAGCGGTGGCCGAGACCGAAGACTCCGCACATCCCGTCAGCGAGGCCAGAACGAGGGCCGAGGCGGCGAGGAGGCCTGAGGCGGTGAGCTGGCGGCGGTTGAGGTGCATGGGAGAGGTGGGCGGCCGACTCGGTCGGGCCGCGGGAGGCTTGCTGCGCGAAAGTGTAGCATAGGCTACGGATCGTGCCCCCTTCATGGTCCTGGACTGGGATAAGCGTGGGTGGGTCGCGTTCTGGGGGCGATATTTACGCTGACCTTACCTAGGCGCACCCGGGGGCGAGGCGCCACAGAGCTGGGCGAAGAGTTGGAGCGTGGGGGCGCTGACGTGGTGCTCGACTCCTTCTGCGTCGATTTCGGCAGCGCGGGCGGGGACCCCTAGCCAGAGTAGGAAGGCGAGCACGATTTGGTGGCGCTGGCGCGAGGTCTTGGCGAGGGAGCGTCCCGCTGGGGTCAGGTGGACGGGTCGGTACGGCTTGGTCAGGACGAGGCCGTCGCGCTGGAGCCGGCCGAGGGTGCGGCTCACCGTCACGTGACTGACGCCGAAGTGGTGAGCCAAGTCCACTACGCGAGCCTCGCCGCGCTCGGTGATGAGGTCGTCGATGGCTTCGACGTAGTCTTCGCTGAGCTCGTTGGCATGGGCCTCGCGGACGCGTTCGAATCGTCGCGTCGGGGACTCGACCGGATCCTGCGCGGGGTCGGATGGAGGGGTGGAGTCTGGCGGGGCGGCCTCGGCGTTGACGGCGTCGGAGTGGCTGGTGAATGCCGCGAGGGTTTCTGGGCCGACGTGGTGCTCGATGCCTTCGGCGTCGAGCTGGGCAGAAGCATTAGGGACACCGATGGCGAGCAGGAAGCGGAGCACGACGGCGTGACGCTTCTTGGAGGCCGTCGCCATCGCGCGGCCATCTTCCGTCAGCTCGATAGAGCGATAGGGTGCCGTGGTGACGAGGCCGTCCCGTTGAAGTCGATCGATGGTGCGGCTGACCGTGACATGGCTGACTCCGAAACACTCCGCGAGGTCGCGGACGCGCGCTTTCACCCCTTGATCGAGGAGGTCGGCGATGGCCTCGACGTAATCCTCGGCCGTCTCGGATCGATTGGCCCTGCGCACAGCCGCGTGTCGATCGCTGATGCGGTACGGCGAAGAACCGTCGGGCTTCGGTTCTGTCGGGCTGTCCTCTGAAGTCGTCACGATAGGTTGGACCGAAAGGGTAGCAACCAGGGCGGTGTCCGGGCTTATTGTGTCCTGCGCCCCCGTCCGCTTTCGTCTTCGCACCGCTTTTCTCCTCTGACCATGAACTACCGCAGGATGGGCCGAACTGGCCTTCAGATCAGCAGCGTCTCGATCGGCGGTTGGCTGACGTTCGGGGGCAGCGTGGACGCTTCCAACACGAAGGCGATCATCCGCGCTGCCGTCGACGCTGGCGTGAACTTCATTGACCTTGCCGATGTCTACTCCCAAGGCGCGGCTGAGTCGGTCATTGGGGACCTCTTGGGCGAGTACACCCGTAGCGATCTCGTGATCTCAAGCAAGGTCTTTGGGCGTATGGGGGAGGGGCCCAACGATCGCGGCCTCTCTCGCAAGCACATCGTGGAAAGCGTGGAGGGATCTTTGAGGCGCCTCAAGACGGACTACCTCGACCTCTACTTTTGCCACAGGCAAGACGCCGACACGCCGTTGGAAGAGACCGTGCGCGCGATGGATGACCTCGTCCACCAAGGGAAGATTCACTACTGGGGTACCAGCGTTTGGCCGTCGGACGCCCTCCAAGATGCCCACGACCTCTGCGACCGGCGTGGGTACTACGCGCCCCTCGTCGAGCAGCCGCAATACAGCCTTCTCGAGCGTTCGATTGAGAAGGACGTGCTGCCCGAAGCCGCTCGCCTCGGGATGGGGGTCGTGGTGTGGAGTCCCCTCGCAGGTGGTCTCTTGACGGGCAAGTACAACGACGGTGTCCCCGCGGGTAGCCGCGGCGCCGAAACGAAGTGGCTAGACGAGAAGCTCAACGATAAGACGGTCGAGCAGCTGCGCAAGCTCAGTGTCGCCGCCGAAGCGCTCGGCGTTCAACCGTCGCAGCTCGCGTTGGCGTGGATCCTGCGTCGATCGGAGATCACCAGCGTGATCACGGGGGCGACACGGCCCGAGCATGTCGCCATGAACGTGGAGGCCGCGGAGCTGGAGCTGCCCGCTGACGTCGCCGAGCAACTGAGCGAGGTCTTTGCGTCGTGAGTGCTCAACGTCATCGGCTTCCAGCGTCCCGTGCCCGCGGCGCCGCTTTGAAAAAGCTCCTCGTGTTTTTGGGCGCGAGCGTGGTGGTCCTCGCACTGCTCGAATGGGCCGTAGGGCGCTTCTTCCCGGTGGGTGGCGAGATCTACGCACCCGACAGCGAACTCCTCTACGACGCCGTTCCGGGGACCGCTCGCATCCAGATGATGCCCGAGAAGTACGTCAGGGAAGGGGACGCGGCGCGCGTCCTCATACGCGTCGGGGCAGAAGGATTTCGCGGCGCGGATCTAGACTCGCCCAAGCGGCGCAAGCGCGTCCTGGTGATCGGTGATTCGCTCGTGATGGCGGAGAACGTGCCGCTTGAGTCCACCTTCGTGCACCTGCTTGGGGAGGAACTCGGTGGACGACTGGCGTCCGGCGGCGACGGTGCCAGCGGGCCCGTCGAAACGGTCAACGCGGGCCGTTCGGGCTACGGGCCTGACCAGGCGCTCTTGCTACTTCAGCGCGAACAAGAGCGCGTCGATCCCGACCTCATCGTATGCGTGCTATGTGCGCACAACGACTTCGGGGATCTTATGCGCAACAAGCTCTTCCGACTGGGCAAGGACGGGGTCGCAGAGCCTGCGACGCCGGTCCTAGGAAAGCGCGAGCTCAATCGCTTCGAAGACCTCCACGCGAAGAGCTCCAAGCCCGCGCTCCAGCGGCTCTGGCAGTTTCGGAAGGAGAGCCGCGACGCACCACGCGTCCTGGAGTCCACTCCTTCCGGCACGATGAGGCACTACGTCACCGCCCTGAACGCCCAAGCACGCGAACACGTGGTGGAGCGAAACCCGGAGGTGGTTTCTCTCTTCGAAGACGTGTACGACATCGACGTCGCGGCCTCTCTTCCCACCAGCTTCGCCGCCACGAAAGTGGAGCTCATGACGGGCGTGCTGTTCCGGATGGTCAAGCACGCGCGGGACAGCGAAGTTCCGATCATGTTCGTCGTAGTCCCCTCGGCCGTGGACCTGTGCGAGGACTTTGGGGTCAAGGTCGACCCGGCGCGGTTCCCGACCCATCGGAAGACCGCCTTGGTAGACGCGTTGATGGGGGCCGTTGGCCTCGCAGGAGGGATCGCCATCGACGTCAGCCCAGCTTTGGTGGGGGAGGGCTCCGCGGATCGCTACTTCGTCGGCGGCACAGATATCCACTGGAACGCGTCGGGACAGCGTGCCGCGGCATCCTTCGTGGCCGAGGAACTCCTTCGGGACAAGGCCTCCGCCGAGGCGCTCGGCGCCTCATTCTGAGCGGTTCAGCGGGCGCGGCTCGTGTCTTCCCTGACGGTGATGTCAGGCGTTCATGTCAGCCTCTTAATCCGCCTCTCGGGCCTCTGACGCGGAACTGGTGCGCCCGGCAGGAGTCGAACCTGCGACCTTTCGCTTCGGAGGCGAACGCTCTATCCAGCTGAGCTACGGGCGCGTCTGAGCGGGGATCCTACGGCCCAGGGGCTGTATTGCGCCACCATGGGGTCTATCTAAACAGGTCGCGACAGGCATTCCCTCACCACGACGCCTCGCTGCAGGGTCCCTGAACAAGACTCCACGTCGTCTCGCCTGAATCCCCGTTCAGTCGCCATCTTTCCTCCGTATTTGACGGATCTCCGGTAACCTAGCTGGCATCGACCGGCTAGCCCGATCGTCCGTCCATCCCAGCCCAGCATGGAGCCCCCAATGCGTGAGTCCACGAACTCCCCCCTTAGCCAGCCAGCGAACGGTATCGCCAGCTCGCCGTCCGGACCGTCATGGTTCGGCCGTGCAGTGACGACGATCCACGCGGGTTCGAAAGTGGTTTTGGGTGTGGGTGTGGTCTCTCTAGCGGGCACGCACGGCAGTGGGATGGTCACGGCGAAGCACCTCGACCTTCTCGGGCAGCCGATCGAGCAGCTCCAGGCGGCTCCGATGCTCGCGTCCATCGAGGACTTTGATGGCGACGGACTCTCCGACGCCCAAGAGGAAGTGCTCGGTCTGAAGCCGTTCTTCGCGGACACGGATTTCGACGGCTTCGACGACGGGGAAGAGATCGCCCGCCAGAGCGATCCGTTCGACGAACTCTCCGTTCCGACCTCCGAGGGGATCTCTGCTTCCCTCACCGCCCACGGCGGGCCGTCGAGTCTCCGGCTCGTGATCGTGATGCATGAGCCGGCCGAGGACATCGGCGACTCGAAGGTCCGCATTGGCGCTCTTACGGCCCAAGGCACCGTTTCCGTGCCGATTAGCCGCTTTATCGCGATCGCCGACATCTTGAACAGCACGGGAACGGATGGCTCGAAAGTGACCACCATCGACATCCCGATCCACGCCGGTTTTATCCACGCGAACCAGCACGTCACGTTCTTCCTGGCCGCGGGAAACAAGTCCGAGCCGAGCTTTTCCGCCGGGGCCAAGGTCGACGTGCAGTCCACGGACGGAATCCTCACGCTCCTGCGTCCGACGGCGACGAGCCTCGCCAGCCTCCAGGGCGGCGGGAGTATCCGCCAGCCGATCCCTCCCGCCAGCACCCCGACGATCCCGATGACGTGGATTCCCGGTGCTGTTTGCTTCCAGCGCTCCGTGACGGTCGGTGGCACTGGCGCGATCGTGCTCAAGGAGATCATCGAGGCTGAATGCGTCCAGGGTTTCGACTCCTACTGCGCATCTGATTGCAGCTCATCGGTGGGCAGCACCTACCGAACGATTGACCCCGGCGTGTTCATCGGCGGGTAAGCAGCGCTTCGTCTCCCGCACTCGGCTTAGCGCCGTTTGTGGTGGGTGCGACTCCTGGCCGCACGCTGGCCCCCTGCGCCGCGCGTCTCATCCTCAGTTCATGCAAAGGGCCGCCATGTCTCGTTAGGAGGCATGGCGGCTTCTTGCATGGGTCCGACTTCCGGCGACTCCGCGAACTTCGCGATCGAGCGCCCCATCATCGGGCATACTTCGGAGACAGCGTTGAGCCGTTCGAAGGTGGCTCGAAAGAGAACTGCCCAAAGTGCTCTTTGCGCTGCGGAATTCGGGCTACGAGTGGAACACCCCCGCGCCCGCACCCGTCCCTACTACGTTCAAATGACAGGCCCCCTCCGAGCAGACCCCGATAAAGACCTCGTCTTGGAGTGCCAAGGGGAGCCTGATCGCGGTTTCCAGGGCCCGTTCCGACAGCTCTACGACCTGTACAAGGACAGGGTCTACAACGTCTGCTTCCGCATCACAGGGAATGCGACGGATGCGATGGACGCCTCCCAGGAGACCTTCGGGATCCTGCACCGCAAGATCGCGGCCTTCCGCTTTGAGTCGAAGTTCTCTAGCTGGATCTACCGCATCGCGGTGAACGCCAGCATCGACATCAAGCGCCGCTCCGGCGCCCGCTCGGTCGCCTCCCTCGACTCCATGCGGTCGTCCGCGGATGGGGGGTCTTCACCCCTCGAGATCCGCGATGACGGCACCGAGGCCCCGTCGGCTGCTGCTTCCAGGCACGAGCTTGAGGTGGACGTCCAGAGGGCGATCGATCGACTCTCGCCGAAGATGCGGGCCATCATCGTGCTCCGGTACCTCGAAAGCCTGAGCTACGAGGAGATCTCGGAGTCCCTTGAGATCTCCCTTGGAACGGTCAAGTCACGCCTCTCCCGAGCCCATGCGGCCCTGGATCGAGAGCTGACCCCGATGCTCGATCGTCATTTCATCGAGTGATTCGGCCCGACCGCGATCCGCTATGCGGAGTCGTTGAGTCCGAGATGACTTTTTGGGTCCGCCTTGGCCCGGGAAATTCGTATGTTATGCTGCCGTAAATGGCCCCTGCGTCGGCGTTTGAGATAGCTGCCAAGGCGCAGCTAACCCGCTGAGCCGCACACTCCCAAAAGGAGATCGGAGTTTGTTGAACCCCGCCATCTCCTACGGAACAACCGAGCCCGTTTCCACGTCCTGTGAGGCGGAGATCATCTCTCTCTTTCCACTCCCCATCTCCATCTCTCCCGGG
The DNA here is from genome assembly GCA_938030175.1 of uncultured bacterium. GTDB lineage: Bacteria > Planctomycetota > UBA1135 > UBA1135 > Saltatorellus. Next base: position 8,024 of record CALHGQ010000047.1, read on the forward strand.
GCTGGCTCGGCCTCTCACGCCGGGCTATCTCCACCCTCCCGCGCCAGG
>CALHGQ010000048.1 GCA_938030175.1 uncultured bacterium
GGCGAACTTCCCGGATTGCCTCCTTCGTGGGCTCGATGATCACGCTGGTTGGATTCCCTGCGCTTTCCCCTTCGCCCATGGACCGGCACAAGATGTTCCCGTTCCCATCCATCGACATGGTGGCCGGACCATCCAGGTCGGTGACGAGCTCAAGTCCCTCAGGCGTCACCTTCATGAGTTGAGATCGACCCTCAAGGTTCCTCAGCGTTGCGCCGTCTGGATCGACATCCCCCGGGGGCGTAAGTACGTTGAGCCATAGCTGGCTTTGGTAGCCTAGGATTTCGACCGTGAGGCCTTGTCCCGCGACCGTTCGCAGGCACTCACCGGTACGAACATTCCAGATCTCGAGCAGGTGCTGGTCTGTCGCAGCCGCCACCGTGTCTTCATCGACCCAGTGCGTGTCCCAGACACGGGTCCGCGACTGGACTCCGTTGGCTTCTAGCAGAGTGCCTGCCCTGCGCAGGCGCTCCATCGGCTCGTCGGCTGGGAAACCGACATCCGTGGGGACGACCCGCTCCATTTCGTCGAGCGCCGGGATCAGCCGCGGCGATCGGCTGAACTCGGCTCCGGGCTGAGGCTGGCTACGGAAGAGCTCCGCCGCAACCAATCCGAAGTGAGGCTCAGGGGCCGTCCAGCCAGGCTCTTGGCCCTCGGCCTCGTCCTCGTCTGCCCCGAATTCTTCGTCCTCATCCGCGGCGTAGAGGATGAGGTCGAGGGAGTCGTTGTCCCTCCACCTACACGCGACGACTTGGCGGGACCCAGGCAGCGGGCGGTGGAATTCGCCGGTCTCCCAGTTCCAAAGCCAAAGCGCGCCGCCGTAGCTCCAACCGCCGTCGTGGTCTCCTGTGGCGATCGCGACGACCGGACGGGTCGGGTGCAGCGCCAGGTCTTGAATCGAGTTGCGCGCCTCGTCGAACACGGCGAGGGTCCCTTGAAGGGCTCGGTCGTGGATACTGATCCGATACCGAAGAGCCTCGCGACCCCCGATGCCCCGCGCAGGCCAGTAGGTGGCGTAGACATCGGAGGCAACGGCGACCACTCCGTCCGACGCGCGCTGTCGATGTCGCCGTGGGCGGTTCACCTCCGCGAGACGTGGAGGGCTTAGGTGGCGGATGAGCTGAGGTCCCATGGGTAGGGAGGAATACCGCGGCAGCAGCCCGAAGGCTACTTGGTTTCAAGGGGATCCCAGGGACATTCCTCGTCGTGTTCTGTTCGAAGAGTTCCAACGCCATGGACTGAGGCGTGCGCTCCTTGGAGGCTTCGAGCACGGCGCCACACAGTCGTCCTCCAGCCCCGCGCTCGCTCCCGGTGACACCGACCGCAGCCAGCCCCAACGGGGCTTCCGCCGCCGAGCGATGAGCGCGATACCCGCGGCTTGGTCGCCCCTGATCGGAGCAGTCGTCGGTGCGGTCGTCTTTGCAGCCGTCGACGTCAACCCGGCGCCTACATGAGGCACGGGCGGGCGTTTAGGCTTGCCCAAGCTAGCCTAGCGGGTCGGGGAGTTGGCGATCAGCTCCAGCACCCACTGGACTTCGCGCTCGGCGCTCAGCGGCACGATCCAATTGTGGGCTGGCCGCGTGTTCCACTCCTTGCGCCATGCCTGGATCTCAGGCGTGTCGGGGAACGCCTCCTCCGCGCCGTAGGGGTAGCCGCTCATGGCGTGGAACGGAAGTGGTTCGACCTCTAGCGCTTCATAGGTGTTGGGGTCCCGGTCCTTCGCCCAGCCGTCGAGGAACACCAGGTAGTCGCGGGTGTAGCCCTCCTTGAGCTCTGGCAGTCCCTTGGCGTCGAAGCGAATCGTCAGCGCGTCGCCGGAACCCATGATGACGAACTGGTCGTCGATCTCCTCGAGCAGCGGGTCGATGGCGCCGTAGCGGGTATACATGCCCGGGTGCTGGTTCCACCGCGGCTCCTCGGTGGTCTTGTTCCAGTCGAAGAAGAGCGGCAGATCCTGACGCTCCGGTGCGATAGGATCCGAGAAGCCCCGAGACCAAAGGTTCGTTCCGATGGGCTCAAGGGACGTGGTGGTGAACTCAGCGTCGTCGTCACACACGGCGAGCTCGATGCGGTCCCAGTAGAGCTCCAAGGTCGAACCGATGCGGAAGCGCGGGTTCTCCTTGTCGATCATCGAGGTGATGTCGATCACCATGGTCTTCGTCTTGCCCGCGGGGAAGCCTAGGGGCGGTGCCGCCGGGACCCACTGGCCTTCTGCGTTCTGCACAGTGATCATCGGCGGGACGAACTCGACGCCCGGCGTTCCTGCGGCAGCCACGTTGACGCTCGCATCGCTCCAGAAGAACCAGCCGGTGGCCACGAGGCGGATGAGGCTCGCTCCTTCGAAGTCCGCGGGGTCGAATTCAAGCTCGAGCCAGTGGGGCTCAGCGAGTCCGAGGAACTGACCCGCCAGGCGCTGGAAGGGCGCGGGGTGGCGCATGTCGTTCTCGAGGAGCTCATCGGTCCAGTCGCGGCCGTCCGATCCCGTGACCTTCTTGACCCGCGCGACGCGGTCCACCGTATGCACGTGGGGCTCCGGGAAGGGCGGGAAGCAGAATCGCTCGTTCGGGTAGATCGAGGTGCCTTCGGGGTGATCGATCACGTCGAGACGTGCCCGGTCGAGGTACGTCACCTCGCGCAGCTCTTCGGTGAACTGCAGGACGAGCTCGCCGTTTGCGTCAGGCTTCAGCTGGTCTCCGCGCACGAGCACGTACTCGTCGTGGTCAGGCGGCACCAGCATCCCGGGCGCCATGGGCAGGCCCAATGGCGTAATCCCGATCACGTCGCTGATGAACTCGAACGTCTCGCCATTCCACGTGTAGAGAAACGGGCAGGACCCGATCAGGCCCTCTGGCTGCTCACCAAAGCTCGGGTTGTCGAGCATGATGGCGACGCCCTCCTCGACGTCGAGCTCCTGCTGGATCACGCCGTTCGGCCACGTCACGCGCACCACGTCCGCCCACTTCTGTTCGCCGAGGCCCACGAGTTCGGAGCGGCCGCGCCAGTAGATTCGGCGGTATACGCTGCCCGCACGGACCTCCACGACCGCGCCGACGCCTTGGCGGTTGTCCTTCTTGCCGATGAACTTGAGGTAGACGGCGTGCCCTAGCTGGCCGGACTCAAAGCTCTCAGGGTCAGGGCTCTGGGCGATCAGCGCGTTGCCCTTTTGCTGGAGTACCTCAAGGGCCAACGAGCCATAGGGATCGGGGCTGTCGATCTCGCGCACCAAGAGCGGGCCGCGGGTGTCAGGAAGCTCCCCGAAGGTGACGGGCTGGCGAATGGGCAGGCCCGCGGCCAGGAGCCCCGCGCCGGATGTGCCGCTCACCGCCCAGAACACGTCGAGCGTACCGTCGAAGTCGAGGTCGTTGGCGTCCGGGGCTGAGCCCTCCGGCACCGCCGCGCCCGTGGAGGTGGGCGTGAAGGTCCACGGGGATGTTTGGAGCCAAAGGGTCGAGTCCTTGGCATCGGGAACAAAGAGGTCTGGCAGGCCGTTGCCGTCGAAGTCCGCCGCCACGGGCTTGCGTGCGAAGGACTTGCCCCCGAAGGCGTCGCTCCCGCGGTCCGTGAAGAAGCCGCGCCGCAGGCTGTCCATGAGGTGAACTTCGCCAGGACCACCCACGAGCAGGTCGACGTCGTGGTCCCCGTCGAAGTCCTCCGTGATGCACCAGGCCTGCGTCGAGGTCGGCAGCGTCGCTACCTCGCTCACGTCGACCCATGCACCGCGCGGCTGCACCTCGCCCTCGGAGTTGACCCGGGCACCAACGCCGTCATTGCGGAGAATCTTGGCACCAAAAGCGCCCGTCACCAGGAGATCGAGCTCGCCGTCGTGGTCGAAGTCGACCGTCTCCAGGTCCGTGACTTCGCCGCCAAGGTCAGGAACGGCCACGGGTGACAGCGACCACGGTGACGCCGTTGGGTCCTCGCTCGCCTCGTCCGCCTGCTCGTAGATCTTCAGGGTGGAGCCCTGGGCGATGATGAGGTCGAGGGTGTCGCCCGCCATGCGCTGGTTGAGGTCCATGGCTCGAATCGGTCCCCGGGCGCCTGACGCAAGCACGATGGTGGAGGCGACCTGGTCCTTGTCGCGCACGTGCACGGCCACGGCACCGCCCGCCACCGTCACGATGTCCGGCGTACGATCCCCGTCGAGGTCCACCACGTCGTAATGGGTCGTTCCCTCGGGCAGCGTTGCAATGGTCCGCGGGGGCAGGAGCTGGAACGCCCCCGGCGCACCTTGTGGGAACGTGCCGCCAGGCGCAGGCGGCTTCACGAGCGCCAAGGTGCCCTGGTCGAGGGTCACGTCGCGCGCGGCCACGAACCCCTGCTTGAGAAGCGCATCGTAGAGGTCGCGCCAGCCTCGATAGGCCTCTTCGCCTTCGTCAAAGTCGTTGGCGATCCCCGCGCGCTTGTAGACGGCCGTCACGAACCACTGGAGTCCGTTCTCCCGTCCGAGGCCGGCGACGTCCTCGAGCAGCTTCCGAGCGCGGTCGAGGTCAGGCTCTCCCTCCTCAGGATCCCGCAGGACGTCCGCCAAACCGATCTTGGTCGCAGGGTCGTCGGGTGCGAGTTCCAGGACGCGCTCGAAGGCCCCTTGGGCCTTCCCGACTTCGCCGTCGAGGTACCACAGGCGGGCCCGAACGTACAGGGCGCCCGGGTCGTCGGGGTAGAGCTTGATGGCGCGCTCGACGTTCTCGATCGCCATGTCCCAGTTGCCGGTGCGCAGGCCGATCTGCGCCGCGCGCACGAGATCATCCGCTGCGGGTTTCTCTCCTGCTAGGAGCGGACCCAACTCCGATGTGGCCTCGCCGTACTGCTCCTTGGCAAAAAAAACGGCGACCCTCTCACGGCGCAGGACCGCATCGGTGTCCGGTGCCTCCGGCATCTCGGCTCCGCCCCCTCCCGTACCACCGGCGGCCCCCGATGCGTCTCCGTTGGGCCCGTCGTCCGAACCGCAGCTCCACAGGGCCGCGCTCGCCAGCGCTATGCCAGCCCACCGCAGCGGTGAGGAGAATCGGGCGGGGATGAGCTCGACGGGAACCGTGCTCAGCAAAGGGCGGCGGGGGGGATTTTGCATGGATCGTGATACGCCGGGACGGCGGCGC
>CALHGQ010000049.1 GCA_938030175.1 uncultured bacterium
ATGTCGACTTCGACCTTGGTGAACCTCGCATGCCCGTCGTGGAGCTCGGCGATGATCTCGGACGCAAGATCGATGAGCTCTTGGTCAGACTCGATGTCCTCGGCCTTCTTCTTGAGTCGCTTCGCGATCTTCTTCCAATCGATGCCCTTGTCCTTCAGGACCCGCGCGGCGTTCTCGCCGATCTCGTCGAGGACGTGGGCGATGTCGGCTGCGTAGTCCGCGCCGTCGTCCCGTGGGGGAGCGACAGGCGTGAGGGCGTGGGATAGGCCCGCTGCGGCAAGGAAGCCGATGAGCAGCAAGGGGCGCCAGCGGGGGAGGAACGCGTGGAAAGGGGATAACGAGCGCATTAAGGCAGCCTACCACGGGGGGGCCGCTTTCCGCGATGGCAACGGCCTGCCGGGTTCCGTAGCCTCAGGAGCATGGACGAACCCTCCGCTGGCGAAACTGATGGCGCTCCCCTGGGCCCGAACGAGGCTCTGCGCGGCGATCTCCTGCTGCTCGATAACGACGCGAAGATCGTCGAGCTGCTGTCCTGGTTCCTTGGGAATCAGGGGTTCACGGTGCGCGTGGCCGCCTCGTTCGCTGAGGCGAGGGAGCGGCTGGCCGAGCGTCGTCCCGCGCTCCTGATCTCCGACGTCGACCTCGGGATGGAGTCCGCCGTCTCGGAGCTTCCGAAGCTCAGCGCGGAGGGCATCTTGCCGCCGACGCTCGTGGTGTCAGGCTTCCTAGATGAGTCGGTTCGGCAGGCGCTCTTCAGTGTCCCCGAGGTGCTCGACTCGTTGCCCAAGCCGTTCGAGTTCACCGATCTTGAGGAGCGCGTGGTGGCCTGTTTGGCGGGCGAGCGGCGCGGCGGCCCCGTCCTCGCGGAGAGTCCGGTTCCCACTCCCTCCCTGGTCCGAGGTCAGGAGCCAGCCGAGGATGACGACGATGACTGGATTGAGATCAGCCCCGGGGGGGACTCGGCGGGGTGACCCGGCCGAGTGACCCGGCCGAGCGACCCAGCCGAGTGACTCGGCCGAGTGGCTCAGCGGAGTCACCCAGCAGGCTCACCCAGCAGAGTCACCCAGCCGAGCGGCTCCGCCGGTACTTCAGCGGATAGGCCCGCGGGATGCCGTTCGCGGGCCTCCGTGCCGTAGACTGCACGCCGTGACTAGACTCAACTGGCGAACAGCGGGCGAATCCCATGGCCCAACCCTGATCGGCATCCTCGAGGGGGTGCCCGCAGGCCTCACCCTCGACCTCGATCGGGTGAACGAGGACCTGGCGCGGCGCCAGCTCGGCTACGGCCGCGGCGGCCGCATGCGCATCGAGACCGACTCGGTGCACATCCTTTCCGGCTGGAAGGGGGGCGTCACGATCGGCTCGCCCATCGCGTTTGAGGTCAAGAACAAGGACAGCGTCATCGAGAAGCTGCCGACGCCGACGAATCCGCGCCCGGGCCATGCGGACCTAGCAGGTTGCCAGAAGTGGGGGCACCGGGATCCGCGCGCGGTGCTCGAGCGGGCGAGTGCTCGGGAGACGGCGGCCCGGGTGGCGGCGGCTGGGATCGCACGGCAGGTGCTGGAGGCGTTTGGGATCGAGGTGTTCGGATACCTCACGGGTCTCGGGGGCGTCGAGTGCCGGCCCGATGCCTGGGAGTCCGCTGGCGAGGGTCGGGCCGCGATTCGTCAGGCCTCCGACTTCCTTAGCCTGGATCCCGAGGCGGATGAGGCGATGCGGGCGGCGGTGGATCGCGCAAAGGCAGCGAAGGACAGCCTCGGTGGAACCTTTGAGGTTCGCGCGATCGGCGTGCCCCCGGGGCTAGGTAGCTGCGCCAGCGCCCAGGAGCGCCTGACCGGGCGGTTGGGCGGGGCACTCTTCTCGATCCCGGCCATCAAGGGCGTCGAGTTCGGGATCGGCTTCGACGTCGCGACGCGACCCGGTAGCCAGGTCCACGATCCCATCGTCCCCAGTGGCGAGGCGGACAATGCGTTCGCTCGCACCTCAAACCGGGCTGGGGGCCTGGAGGGGGGGATGACCACGGGGGAGCCGCTGGTCATGAGGGCTGCCATGAAGCCGATTCCGTCGATCCGGATTGGCATGCCTACGGTGGACCTCCACTCGGGGGAAGCGACGGTCGCCACCTACCAGCGCTCGGATGTGACCTCGGTCCCGGCCTGCAGCGTCGTGGGGGAGGCGATGGTGGCCCTAGTGCTCGCCGAGGCCTTCCTCGACAAGTTCGGGGGCGATTCGATGGCCCAGGTGGAGGCCGCCCTCAGGCACTATTCGTCCGAACTCCGTGAGCTGGGGCAGCCAGGGGCGCCTACGGAATCGTGAGCCCTGGAAAAACTGTCGAGGGATTTCCAACTCTCTTGCTTGACGCACCGGCCCGGCTCCCTATTCTCCTTCGCTCCAGACTGCGCCCAGCGCTGAAGGACCGCCCGCCAGTGTGGCTCAATTGGCAGAGCAGCTGATTTGTAATCAGCAGGTTGCGGGTTCGAGTCCCGCCGCTGGCTATCTATCTGCTACTCAATCATTCACCCGTCGGGTCCAAACGGACCCGCTGGGAACCTCGTCCAGCCCGCACGCGGCCGGCCGAATAGCTCACTCAAAACGCAAACCGACTAGAGGATGACTCGGGAGCACGAGGCTTCGCCGCGAGGTGAAGGTACGTGCGCTTGCACCGGCTTTCTCGTCGATCGTTCACACCGCGGCCGCACCGTCGGTGCTCGGGTTGTCATCGCTGACTGCTTCCTGATGGGGGCATGATGTCCTGGCGCGCTAGCACTCGCCGAGGTCTCGGCGTGGGGGAATTCCCGAGCGGCCAAAGGGGTCAGACTGTAAATCTGATGGTTCTGCCTTCGCAGGTTCGAATCCTGCTTCCCCCACCATTTTTCCTCCCGCTTTGGGGACGCAGCTCCTTCCGGGGGCTCCTCTCCGGAGCTCTTTCGGGACCCTGCCCGTGCCGGCGAATCCATGCAGCAGCATGATTCATGTTTTTTAGGCGCGGCTGGGATAGGGAGCCCAGGAACGATTTGACGACAAGCCCCGGTTGCGTCTGAGTGAAGTGGCTGCCCAGCGGTGGTGTGGAGGCGACAGCGTTAGCTGTTGTGTCGCCCGTGCCTGCAGCAGCCCTCACCTCCGCGAGTGTAGTTCAATGGTAGAACGGCAGCCTTCCAAGCTGCACACGGGGGTTCGATTCCCCCCACTCGCTCCATCCTCCACGTCCAGCCGCGCAGGGCACCCGTCACAGGGCGCCCACTATGGCTGGTCGTTACCACCACGGCTTCGCCTGTTCCGCTCTTGCAGCGGGGCATGGTCGCACTCTTGCAGTGAGGCTCGAGACCGTGAAATTGCTGCTGTAGCTCAGTGGTAGAGCACTTCCTTGGTAAGGAAGAGGTCACGGGTTCAAATCCCGTCAGCAGCTCCACTCTTCATACACGCCGCAGGCACTTTTTGTGCCTGCGGTGACTCAAGCCGAGGGCACTTGTCGTGCCGTCGGCTCGTTCGCTCCCCAGCGTTCGCTGTTCGTTTCTTCGCCCGGTCCGCCGGTCGTTGACCCGAGCGGTGCACGGGCAAGGGGCTCTCTTTTCAATCCCATCGCCCGCATCGCTCCGCTCCTCGCCTATCTGTTGGTGAGGTGGGGGAAGGTGCACCTGACTCCGCCGCTAGGAGCCCCTCCGGGCTCGATAGGCGGGGCCGCCTTCTCGCGGTAACCCGCGAGATCAACCTTCGACAAGAGACCAGTAATGGCTAAGGAAGTTTTCGAGAGGACAAAGGATCACGTGAACGTCGGGACCATCGGTCACGTCGACCACGGGAAGACCACCCTCACCGCCTGCATTTGTCGCCACCAGGCCAATCTTGGTCTTGCAAAGGCGATGAACTTCGACCAGATCGACAAGGCTCCTGAGGAGAAGGCGCGGGGTATCACCATCTCGACGTCGCACGTGGAATACGAGACGGCCAACCGTCACTACGCCCACGTTGACTGCCCCGGTCACGCCGACTACGTCAAGAACATGATCACGGGTGCCGCCCAGATGGACGGCGCGATCCTCGTGGTTTCCGCCGCTGACGGCCCGATGCCCCAGACCCGCGAGCACATCCTGCTTGCCCGTCAGGTGAACGTGCCGGCCATCGTCGTCTTCATGAACAAGGTCGACCA
>CALHGQ010000050.1 GCA_938030175.1 uncultured bacterium
CCGCTTATCCCTGGAGCATCCCTCGATGCTGACAATATGAATATGCCTGATGAACTTGAGCCCGAGCTCGCCAGCCTTATCGGCGAGGAAGAATGGATGCGCGCCTTCGCGAGGTCGCTTGTCGCGGACGCTCATCTCGCCGACGATATTGTGCAGGACACCATGCTCGAAGCGCTCCGGGGTCCGGCCCCTCGTTCGGGAAAGCCTTGGGCCGCGAAGGTCATGCAGAACCTGGCTCGCTCCCACTGGCGCAAGGAACGGATCAGGGAGGATCATGAGGGCCGCCTGGAGGGGCGCACCGTCGAAGCCGAAAGTGAGGTGGTCAAGCGTGACGTTTGTTCCGCCGTTCGTCAGGCCCTCTCCACCCTCCAAGAACCCTATCGCGCCACGCTTGTTGCTCGCTACATCCACGGTCAGACCTCCGTCGAAATCTCGGCCCGTGCGGGTGTTCCTGAGGGCACGATCCGGTGGAGACTGAAGCGGGGTCTGGAGACACTACGTGAGCGTCTTGACCGCGACGTCGACGGGGGGCGGAGTCGTTGGTTGCCTGCACTGGCACTTGCCTACCCTGGCTTACCGGCGAAGGAGACCGTCCGTTTGAGCGGGGCGACCGCGGGCGCAGCGACCATGCTGGTTCATTCGTCGCTCCTCCGCTGGGTGGCAGCCGGCATGCTCCTTCTCCTCGGTGGAACAGCCCTTTGGCTCGGTCTGCCGCTCGGTGGAGAAGTGGATCCGTTGGACAGCCTTGCGGTTGTCGTCGAGCCATCAACGGTCGCGACCGCCTCGCCGAAGCCCACGGACACCGCGGCACGGAGACCGATCACCGTGGCAACGGAGCCGATTGTCGAGGAAGTGCCGAGCCTCGCCAGTGCTCTCGATGAGCCGACGAAGCTCGACCAAGCGGCAGCGCTTGCCGAGTCAGCCCTCTACACGGTGCAGGTTGAGGTGATCGACAGTAAGACCCGCAAGCCTTTGCCGGGAGCCTCCATTCGGCTGCTCTCCGGCTCTGGTGCTCGCGTTGTCGCAGAGTCAGCGTCAGACGGGGGCGCGAAGATTCCAGTCGTCGCGACCGACTTCGAACCTAGGGGGGACAAGGTGCTGGACGAGGGGGTTAGCGTACGCGTCTTCGCCGAAGGCTACGAGTCCTCCTGTGTCCATACGCTCAAGGAAGACGTCGTTGCAGGGGCTGCGGACAAGACTCTAGTCCTTCCCCTCGACCCGTCCTCCGGGTCGCTATTCGGTCAAGTGAGGGATGCAGCAGGTCAGCCGCTGGCCGGCGTTCACGTCACGGCAACCGTCAGGTCAGGCAGCTACCGCTACAAACCGTTCCCAGGATTCACCGTCTGTGAGAGGTACTTAGAGACCACGACTGACGCTTCGGGGCGCTACTCGATCGAGCACTTAGCTACCAAGCCGCATACGGTGCGCTTCGCCAAGGCTCGATACGAATCGGTGGTGGAGCTTTGCGAGGTGCACGATGAGGTCAAGCTTGAGCTCGACGCAGCGCTTGGTCGGGGCGGCGAACTATCCGGAATCGTCACCGACGCGGCTGGCTTCCCCGTGCCCGGCGCCAGCGTGTGGGCGGACGCGAGGTCGAGTCCGTCGCTGTCCGAGTGCTTCGGTCAGTCCCAGTTCGAGCCTCGCCTGCAAGGCTTCACTTCGACCACCACCGCGGACAGTGAGGGCAGGTACGTCCTCGGAGGGCTCTCAGCCGGCATCACTCGAGTTTGGGCAATGAGCCCTTCGGATCCGTCGCAGCTCGACCGCTTCGAATTCGATCGACAGAAGGGCGAGAGCCAGGTCTGGCACCCCGCGTTGACGGCGAACGCAGCGCTGACGGTTCGCGTGAACCTTGAAGACGGGGAACCTACGACCGGCTATTCCGTGGTCCTCACCACGGCTAAGCCGCGCAAGCCCGCATGGACCCGCTGGGTTCCTCTGGACGAGAAGGGAGTCGCCGTCGTCCATGACTGGATCGACGAGCCACTGGAGGCACAGCTCATGCCGTTCGATCTTGCGTCGACCGTGCTCGCCACCGTCGAGTCCATTGATCCGGGCTCGGGACAGGTCGTCGAAATGACGCTCGAGCCTCCCCAAGTAGCCCGGATCTACGGACGCGTGCTCATGGCGGATGGCACGCCGGCCCCGGAGGGGATCCTCGCCTTCGTGGACCGTGAGAAGCCCATGAGCTACGGCTGTCGATTCCGCAGAGAGGATGGCAGCTTCGACACGCGAATGCCTGCTGGCAAGCTCTATCCCACCGTGGAACTGTCCACGCTTGGCTGCTACGAGCTCGCTCCTCTGACTTTGCATGCGGACGACGACATCGAGCTAGAGATCACTCTGCCGGAGCTCGTCCCTCTCGTTCCCCTCACGAACGGAAGCGCACAAGCGGAAGGGCAGAAGTACGAGCTTCGCGCACGCACCCAGCTGGGCACTAAATTTGGCTCGCGGGTCCTCTTGGAGGAGGGGGTTGGGGCACCGACGGAGTCCAGGATGGTTTTGCCCGGCATCTTCGCCGCCAAGTTCTTCCGTTCGGACGGCTCCTCCTGGACCCTGATCATTCCAGCGCCTTCCGGAGCTGGCGGGCAGTACAGCGTGGACGACGGTGAGAGCCCATTCGTTCTCATGCAGGTGGGGGCCAGCGAGTCCGATGGGGGGGGCGCGGCCGCCGGGATTTCGCTGACGGTTCGTTCTGGGCAAGGAGGGGGCGGCACGCGTGACGTATTCGCATCACGCGCTGGCTTCGCCGTGGGGGACCATTGGTCGCTTCAAATTCCGGCTGGTAAGTACTCGATTGAGCGCGCCGACAGCGATGGGAACGTCACCGAGTTGCCGCTTACGGTGCATCCTTACGGCGCGGCGGGCGTCGTGCTCGTCCAGTAGGACGAGATAGCGCCAAGTCGGCGGCTGGACCAGCTTGCCGACGAAAGACTAGGGGGAGCCGATGCAAGAGCATCGGCTCCCCCTGGCAGATCATGAGGAAGTCAGGACGAGGAGTGTCCCGGCTCCGCGCCACTATCAGTGAACGCTCAGGTCCTGGACGTTCTGGATCATGTTGTTCATGTCGACGTCGAAGGACATGGGAGTCTTCAGCCCGTAGCCGCGCTTGAGGGCCGGTAGCGACACGCGCTGGTGCGGCTCCGGCAGCACGGTGCAGAGGTTCTCCTCGGTCAGGTCCTTGTTCTCGATCACGCGGATGAGGACCAGCTGGTTTTCGCCGCTCCACTTTGTGGGATCATTCTGCGCCTCTTCCCAAAGCTGCGTCAGGTGCTCTTTGCACACCGAGCAGGTCCGACGGTAAAGGACGACGTGGCTGCCGGGGAGGATGGCGCCTTCGGACTGGTCGATGAAGCTCGCGAGGTCGGTCTCGTAGAGGTCCTTGCCCGTCCAGGTGTCGGGGCGAAGCTCCCAGAACTCGGGCAGGATGTCTTCCACTGGCACAGGCTCAGGCTCAGGGATCGGTTCGCCCGGCGGGAGCTTGGGAAGCAGGACCTCACCGTCGTCCGTGGGCTTCTTGGAGTCGAGCGTGCCGGAAAGGTCGTGATCTCTATCCGCGACGAAAGGGCCCGCCTCGGAGTCCTTCGTCGGAGGAGCGTTCTGAGTGAGCTCCGTCCCCGGGCGCTTCTGGGGCGTAGGCATGGTCGGCTCTTGGAGCTTCATCCACGGTGCAGCCACGGCCACAGCGAGGAGCGGCAGGTAGCCCGCCCAGCCAAGGCCAGCGTCCGGCGACATGCGCCAGGGCCGCGAGATGAAGATCAACAGCATCAGTCCGCCGTCGATGGCCATCATGTGCTCGGGCTTGATCGTGACGTTCGACCCAAAGCAGCCGCAGGAGGACTCTCCGGCCTGGACCAGCGGGAACAGGATCGCGAGGAACACCCCGAAGGTGGCGGCCAGGAAGAACCAGCCGATCCGGGGCTTGGCGATGACGAGTCCGACGACGGCGAGCTCCACGATGATGGCCGCACGCATGGTCTCCCATGCGGAGAGCGGCGACATGTCCTTCACGATCTGAGGCAGGTCGTTCGGGGAACCTTCGAAGAGCTTGTAGAGGGCGCCGGCGAGGAGCCAGAGCATCCCTGCGGATACGGCGAAGCCGGGTAAAGCGGGCTTTTGCATGGGAATCGGTCGGAGGGGTCGGGACAGTTCGTCGGGGAAGAGTAGCCCGCCGGCGCAGACGCGGAGGTACGAAGCCGCTGTCTAAGTCGTTAGTGCCAATTCGGCGCAGGGCACGATCGTCCTGGGCCGCCCTGGGGGCGGCGGCTGACCGTCCCTGTCTCTCTATGGGTAACGGCGGCGCTCAGTTTCAGAAGGCCCTTTTTAGCCGTCCCCGTCGACCCCAAACCGGGTCAATGACCCAGAGGAACCGGGCCGCCTCCAGCGCGGCAAGGGCACCTGGCCCGACCTGGTCCTGGAACAGTTCAAGCTCTTGCTCCTTAGCGTCAGACCCGAGCACCAAGTACGGCTTGCCATCGCGAAGTCCCGCGGGGATCGCGAACGGGCCGGCCTCTTCTCCGTCTTTGGCCCAGGCTCCAGCGCGCTCTGCGCGCTGTTGAATCGCCGCGGCGTTCGCCGGTTCGACGAACCCGCCGATGAACGCGCGCCCACCCCAGGTGAGCCCGTCGTGACCGGGCCCGAAGGGGGCCCCCGGCTGCGACGCCACCGAGATCATCCCCGCGCTGCCCGCCGCGAGAAGCGTGGGCAGCATCTCGTCGCTCTCCTCGTCCGTTTCGGCGGTGGCCCAGCCGGGGAAGCCGATGGGCTCGCCCCCGAGGAAGCGCGCGGTGAGCGCGAGCAGGTCTGGGAACCCGGACGCGTGACTCCAAGGTCCGGCTGGCCCCGAAGATGCGGAGAGTGGATCAGGGCCTGTCATCGCTCAGGTACGTGAGGCGGCCTCAGCTAGCGCGGAAGGCCGCCGAATTTGGGCCGCTCTGCCTTAGGCCGGAATCCCAGGTCCAACGGGCCGCCGCAGGGAGGAGCGGCGTCGCCTCTTGGCCTCCGCCGGCCCAACGTGCCTCCCAGGCGTCCCTTGCAATGGGGGTCTGGGAGAAGACGAGGGTTTCGCGACCGAGGGATTGAAGGTCGTGGGCGCGGACGACGCTGCGCGGTGTGGGGCGCAGCGTGCCCTTACGGTGTAGGTGATAGAGCGCTTCGTCGCCGTAATGATCGTCTGGCCAGACCACGAGGCCGTGGTCCGCAACGTCGTAGGGCATACGCTTGGAACCAAGCGCCTGGTCGATCTGCTCACGGATGAGGTCGACGCCGGCAAGGCGGTAGAACCCAGACAGAGCGTCGAGCAGGAGCGCTTTGTGTGAGCCGCTGACGGACGCGGCCCATCCCGGGGCGGGCACGCAGGCGAGGAGCCAGCCGGACTGCTCCTCGAAGAGGACCTCCATGGGCTTCGGACCGAGCTCGGGGCATGCGAGCTCCACGCGGACGCTGTTCGACGCGAGGCGGACGCGCTCGATGGAAACCTGGTGTTCCCACGCGGGCAGCTCGTGCAGCAGCGTCACGAACTCGCTCTCCACGAATCGCTCCACGGACATGTGTACGTGGTGGAGCTTCGCGAGCGTGCGGCTGCGCGCCACGCTGTGCTGGGCGGCGGACCGGCGGCGGTCGATACGGCGCAGCTTGCGGAATAGCTTAGGGAGCGTTCCCGAGTGGAAGCCGGGCTTCATCAGGCGGATGAACGACTCACCGTGGTTGCCGACGACGATGGGCCGGAGGCGGCGGCTGCGGTTTGCGTTGTACAGGCGCCAGTTGCTCTTGAGCTCCCACGCAATGAACCCGATGACGCCGGGAATCAGGAAGACCGTGGGCCCGACCACCGCGGTCGCTTCCTCCTTGCCGAACGCATCGAAGCGCGTGAGGAATTCGATCATCGCGGGCGCCATCGGCAAGAGGAGCTTGTGGCTCAGCGTGACGACGGGGAAGTGCTTGATGGGGTTGACCTGGGGCTCAACCAGCAGGTTGACCACGAAGCGGGCGACAAAGGTGAACACGCTCCAGAAGAAGCCGAGGACAGCCTTCACACCGAGGGCCAGGATCGTCTCGCCGCTCTTGTAGCGTAGCCATTCGTCCACCGCGTAGAGCAGTCGCTCGAAGACCTCGAGCGTCCGCTTGAACCCGTCCATGATCGCGTCGAAGAGCGCCACGAAGAAGTTGATGCGGATCCGGCGCCAGACGGTGTACAGCCACTGCTGCCCGATCTCTTCTACGTCGCGCCCGACGCGGCTGTTGAAGATGACGCTCATGGCGACGAGCACGATGCCCCAGTTCACTTGGCTCTGCTCAGGCATCGCATCCGTGAGCTTCGGCAGCAGGCCGCAGATCACCGCGGTGGGCACCAAGGGCCACAGGACAAGCTTGCGCGCCGCCGTCAGTGCACGGCTGCGCATGATCCCACGGATCGCGGGGAGCTTGAAGAAGCGCTGGGGCCAGTCGAAGAAGAGCTGCTTGCCGCCCAGGAACGTGGACTTCACGAAGCCCCACATGAACCGGCGGAAGCCGTCGACGTGGATCAGGAGGAGCGCGGTGAGGCCGAGGCTCATCACGATCTCCAGCGTATGCACGTGGAGCCAATGGATCTTCGACGAGTTCTCCGACGCGATCAGCTCGGCCAGGTGCATCGAGCCCGCGAAGAGGACGTACGCCATGCCGAAGGGCAGCAGCACGAAGCGCGTGATGAAGCGACCCGCCGGGGTGCCGAACACGAGGGAGGTGCCGCGCTGCAGCCAGCGGAGGTAGAAGTCGCTGCGCTGGTAGACCCCGTCGAGGCTCTTCGGCAGGGCTCGGTCCGCCTTCAGCAAGCGGTCCCCGCGCACGAACTCGCCCGCACCGGAGAGGTCCTCGAGCTTGAGGTGACTCCGTGACAGCGCGTCGCGGAGGTGTCCCATCGTCAGGAAGCCCGCTCGAACGACCTGGTCCAGGAGTTCCTCGACGGTCTTGGCGAACGCGACGCGCTCTGGCGTGGTCTCCGGCACGAGCCCGACCTCCCGGAGCGTCCCGTGGAGTAGCGGACGCAGGCGCGTGCGCATCTGGAGCTCGGCCGAGTCGGCGGCTTCCCCCAGAAGGTGGCTCAGGTCATCTCGCTCGGGACCCGTCAGGCGAGAGGATACCAGTCGGCGCGTCGCGCTCGCGAGGTGCTTGCTCATGAGCACCTCTCGCTGGTTAGGTAGCTTGCGGCGGAGCTTGGTCCGGCCGAATCGGCGGAGCCAGCGGGCCAGGTCGATCTTGGACGTCTCGCGTTCGTGGTCGACGCAGACTCGCTGGAGGTCGTGCAGCAGCCGCTTGTCCGCGTTCCAGAAGCCGCGGCCGGCGCCGCGCGCCAGTCCCACGACCGAGCGGTACCAGCGCGACGCGGTGGCATCGTCAAAGTCGAGTGCGGCTTTCAGTCTCTCGACGAGCGCGCGGAGGTGCCCCTCGGCGCTATCACAGAGCGCGCGCGCTTCATCGTCCGGGGCGTACCGTGCGGCGGCCACCGAGAGTAGCGCCGCCGCGACGGAGTTGCCGCGCCCGGCGAGCCGTTCGGCCCGACGGCCGAGGCGCTTCACGGCCCGCGGGCTCTCGCTGGAAGCCGCGGGGACCTTGAGCTTGATGGCGTTCGGGCTCTCGGCGGTCAGGCCCGCCTTTGGAGCACGGCCCGTGAGGTGATCGAGTTCTGCGTCGGTTTCGTCGTGGGAGGCCCGATCCTCGCGGCTGATCGCGTCGCCGGCTCCGTCGGGCTTGGTCGCCTTGAGCAGTTCGTCTTGGTCCAAGTCCTCGTTGAGGAGTTCTTCGACCCGCTCCGGGTCCTGGAGCGACGGGAAGTAGGCGGGCAGGCAGTGGGGCGCAAAGGCTCGCAGCTCGCCGTAGACCGCGGCGAATTCGGCGTAGAGCGCGGGGACGCTGCTCTCCTCCCGGACCATGTTTTCGTGACGCAGAACCTCGCAGACCTCATCGAACTCCGCCTGTCCTAGGCGGTGAATGCGCTCGCGGATCTGACTGTGGTCGAGCTTGCCGCGTTCGCGCAGGCGCTGGTAGCCCAGGTCGATACGGGCGTGGAACAGGAGGCGCCAGCAGCGACCGAGGAGCTGCTCCAGCCCCATGGCGTCTAGGCTGGATTCCTCGGGTCGCTGGAGCAGGATCGCTTGCTCGGGCAGCTCGATGGACTCGTCCTCCATGAACTCCGTACCGAGCTCGTCGAGCTCCACGTGGCGGATGAGCGTGTTGCGCTTCGCGATCCACGCCTTACGGTGGGGGATCTGCAGCGAGAGCGCGGGCAGGTGGACCTCGGCCTTGATGACGCGGCGGAGGACGCGGGGCTCGACCAGGAAGGCGCAGGGCTCCACGGCGCGCACGCGGCGCACGGCTTGGGCCAGGAGCTCCTGGGAGCGGCGTAGATCGGGGCCGCCAGCGGAGCTGTCCGTCAGAAGACGGGGGGCGCCGTTGTCGGGCGTACTAGGGGTGGACGGATCCATGGGAAGGGAGCCGCATCATAGCCATGCGGCTCCCCTATATCTTCGGGCAGGAACGCCCTTAGCGTTTGGACAATCCCTTCAGCTTCTCGATAGCGCGTTCAGCGTCCCTTGAAGCACCCGTGCCGGGGAACTTCTCGGCGATCTTCCGGGCCTTGTCCGCGAGCTTGGGGGCCATTTTCCGGCTCACAGGCTTAGCGAACAGCTTGGCCACGCTCTTCTGGGCCTTCAGGATGGCCTTGGCCGACTTATCGGTCTTGAGCAGATCGACGACAGCGTTGATCTCCTCGACCTCCGGGCGACGGCCCAGGGATGCGGCGAGGGCCTTGCCCTTGGACTCGACGTAGAGCCAGTCGCTGCCTTCGGCCGCTGATTTCAGCGCCTCGACCTGCTGATTGATGCTGGCGACCAAGAGATCGGCGTACTCGCTGAATCCCTCGCCCTCCTTCTCGACAGCGGCGATCGCTTCCCCGAGCTTGTCCTTGGCGAGGAGCTTCGTGGCCTTGGACAGCTCGTCGGGCCACTCGAAGAGCGGCTTGGGGAACGCGCCCGTGACGGCGGAGGCCACGATGCTTTCCGTGATCCGAGCCGGGTGGCCCGCGTAGACGATCTCGCCGCTCGCGTTGACGAGGACGGCCGACGGGAAGCCCCCGGCGCCGACGGCCTTCATCAGTGCACGGGACTTGTCGAACGCGTACGCGTACTCGGCTCCGGTCTTTTCGATCCAGGGGGTGGTGAGTGAGGCACTTTCACTGGCAACGCCAATGATGGACAGGCCCTTTTCTCCGAACTTCGACTGAAGCTCATTGAGGTGGGG
>CALHGQ010000051.1 GCA_938030175.1 uncultured bacterium
CCCGTGATGGGCTCGGCCATCGAGGCTTCGCGGTTCGAGAACCGGAGCATCGCGCCCTGGAACTGCAGCGAAATGTCGCCCGTCGCGCCGTTTCGGTGCTTCACGATGATCGCCTCGGCCTTCCCCTTGTTCTCGTCGGTCGGCGCGTAGTACTCCTCGCGGAAGAGCATCATCACCACGTCGGCGTCCTGCTCGATCGAGCCGGACTCGCGGAGGTCTGACAGCTGAGGGCGCTTGTTCTCGCGGGACTCCACGCTGCGGCTGAGCTGGGCGAGCGTGAGCAGCGGCACTTCCAGCTCGCGGCTGATCTCCTTCAACGATCGCGAGATCACGGAGATCTCCTGCTGGCGGCTCTCGGCCTTCGCGGAAAGGAGCTGGAGGTAGTCGATCACGATCATGTCGAGGCCGTGCTCGGCTTTTAGTCGGCGGGCGCGGCTGCGGAGCGCCATGATCGAAAGGCCCGGCGTGTCGTCGATGAAGAGCCGTGCGTTCTTCAGAACGCCCGCCGCTTCCACGAGGTCCGAGTACTCGCGGTCATGCAGATGCCCCGAGCGAAGCCGATGGGCCTCAACGCCCGCGCGGGCCACCAACATCCGCTGGACGATCGAGGCGCGGCCCATCTCCAGGCTGAAGAAGAGCACCGAAGGGGCGTACCCCAAACTGTCCGCTTGGTGGGTCGCCGCGTGGTCCATGATGTTCAGGACAAAAGCGGTCTTACCCATCGCTGGGCGGGCCGCGATCACCGTCATCTCCCCGGGGTTGAAGCCCCCCAGCATGTCGTCGAGCTCATAGAAGCCGCTCGGGATCCCGGTGAACTCGCCGCGTTCGCGCTGGGCTTCGATGCTGTGGAAAACCTCGTCGAGAATCGACCCCACCCCCGTCGCCCCGCGGGCCTCAC
Organism: uncultured bacterium; assembly: GCA_938030175.1. Lineage (GTDB taxonomy): Bacteria > Planctomycetota > UBA1135 > UBA1135 > Saltatorellus. The sequence continues at coordinate 899 of CALHGQ010000051.1, forward strand.
CCTGGGAGGCAATGGCGAAAATCGCGGCCTCTGACTCGTCGATGAGCTGCTGCACCTCGTCGGCGTCAGGGGCCGTCTCGAAGGACTTCTCGATGATGCCGTTCGAAGCCTCGATCAAGCCGCGCAGCTTGGCCGTCTCAGCGATCAGCGAAGCGTGGTGCTTCACGTGGGCCGACGTACTCACGGACGACGTGATCTCCGCGAGGTACGTCACCCCGCCGATCTCCCCCAGCGTGTTCGTCGCGCGCAACGTCGCGATGAGGTGCACGCCGTCAACGATCTGCCCGCGCTCGTCGAGCTGGATCATGCACTCGAAGATCGTGCGGTTGCGCTTGTCGTAGAGGTCAGCGGGCTTGCAGATCTCCGTGACCTCCACGAGCCGATCGGGGGTCAGGAGCAGCGCGCCGAGCACGCACTTCTCGGCCTGCACGTCATGGGGCGTCACGCGGCCGCCGGCTTGATGACCGCGCTCGCGCAGGCTCAGCGGCTTTCCTTTGCCCTTGCCACGCCCACCGCGCTGGGTGCCGCGCTGGCCACCGAAACCTCCCGGCGCTCCCCCATCGGAAGGATCCCCGGCTATGGCATCACCGATAGCGACCGGCGCACCGGACTCCGCGGGGCTCGGCTCGGACGGCGGCGCGTACGCCGGGGAAGGCGGCACGATCTGCGCGACGCCCAGCGCTGGCTCCGCCTCGATCGCGCTCCAGCTTGGCTGCGGCTCTCCGCCGAGGCCTTCCTCGACGTCAACGCTCTCCCCTTCCGGGGAAGGCTCCCACTCGTCCAAGGATGCGTGGCCGTCGGACTCGGCGTCCCCTGGGCTGGGGCTCCCCTCATCCGCGTCCCCCGAGCCCTCGCTCACCAGCGGATCGTAGATCGGCGCTGCAGGGGGCGGCAGATCATCGTTCGACCATTGCGCGGCGTTGAAACCGCTGCCGGTGAAGGCGCTGATGTGATCGTCGAAGTCCGACGTGTCCTCGCCGTCCACGGGCTTCCCAGCGTCAGACTCAGGGTCCACGGGCTCGTCGTCGTTGTCGCCGTTCATTGCTGCTACTGGGGCTCCCCCTCCAGGGCCTCCGATTACTAAGGGGCCCCCGATCGAAGGATCCTCAGACTAAGGACACTCAGTCTAAAGACCCTGACTCCAAGGGCCCCGCTTCCAGGGCACTAGGGCCGAATCCAGTGGAGCTTCGCCGCGTCGACTCGCTCCCTTGGCCCGGGGCCTAGACTGCCTACCCTAACGCAAGAGAGCGCACCCGGGACCTCCCGAGTGCGCTCTCTTGTCGGTGTCCACTCGGCGCCCTCAAAGCCCCAAGAAGGCCTGTCGGGTCCAAGTGACCAGCTTAGTCGTCAGACTCGCGCGGGCCCTCTTCAGCGGCTGCTTCCGCAGCGGCCTCAGCGGCTTCCAGCGCTTCTTCTTCGGCCTTCGTACGGCCTTCCGCGATCACGTTCAGCTTGACCGTGCCGTAGTCGTCGTCACGGACGTGCACCTTGATGCGGTGCTCACCCACGACCTTGACCGGCGCGTCGAGACGAACGTCCTTCTCGGTGAAGGTCGCGCCCTCAGCGGCGGCCATCTCGACGATCTTCGCCGCGTTGACGGAGCCGTAGAGGTTGCCGTTCGGGTCAGACTTCATGGTCACGTTCAGCTCGATCGCCTCGAGCTTCCCAACGAGTGCTGCGACCTCAGCGAGGCGGATCATCTCTGCCTCGCGCACCTTGGCGGCACGACGGGCAATTTGGCGCTTGGCGTCTTCGGTGGCCATGATGCCGAGCTTCTTCGGGAACAGGTAGTTCCGCGCGAAGCCAGCCTTGACCTTCACCACGTCTCCGACGAGACCGAGGTGCTTAACGCTTTGCTGCAGTAGGACTTCAACGTCTTTCATTGTGCTGTGCTCCTTAGATCAGCCCACGAAGGGCAGAAGTCCAACGTGACGAGCACGCTTGATCGCCGTCTTGAGCTGCTTCTGGCACTGATTGCAGAAGCCGGTCCGACGGCGCGAAAGGATCTGCCCCTGGGGGGTCAGAAACTTCAACAGGTACTCGATGTTCTTGTAGTCAATGACCGGGTCATCGCAGTTCTTGGAACCGATGACGGTGCGAATTCGACGCTTCATGATGTTGTGTTCTTCTTGAGTCCTCGAATTAGCGGCCAGAGTCCAGAGCGCCAGCTTCCGCCGGAACTTCCACGTCGATGTCGTCGGAGAGATCCTCAGCGGCCTCTTCCTCCGTGATCTCGAGGGCGTCGTCTTCCGGCGGTTCCGGAACCGTGTACTCGGTGCCGTCTTCTTCGGCAGCCAGCTTCTTCTCTTCCTCGGAGACCTCGTCAGCGCAGACGACGAGGTAGCGCAGGACGCGCTCGTTGAGCTCGAAGTCGCGGCGGAAGCCGGGCATCTTGTCCCCGGGCATCTCGAAGTACGCGATGTAGTACGTCGCGCGGTTCTTGCGGTTGATGGGGTAAGCGAGGCGCTTCTCGTCCCACCGGCGGCAGGAATGCAGCGTGCCGTCGTACTTGGTGATCGTGTCGGTCACGATCGCCTTGGCTTTCTTCCAGTCCGCGCGCACAACGTCGTTGTCGAGCAGGACCAGCGTTTCATAGATCTGGGTCAAAGTGTAGTTCTCCTGAAGTTTGATTCGACGTGATGCGGGGGCGCTGCAGCACTCTCGTGCGTGGTCGCTCTCGACACCGTTGAAGCTCGGCTAACCGAACTAGTTCCAGCGGCTGTGGAACCGCGTCATGACGTCTGGGAACGTCTCCCCGTCGAGCCAGGCCTCGATGGCCTCGACTGCTTCTGCAATCGAGATATCGATGTCCTCGCGTTCCGATGGAGAAAACGGACTCAGCACATGGCGCGCCGCGTCGGTGCCCGGTCGCCCGATCCCCACGCGAAGGCGCGGGAACTCACGGGATTCCAGGCGGTCCATAATGGATCGCATTCCGTTCTGGCCGCCGTGTCCGCCGTGGGGACGGAGACGTAGCCGACCCAGGTCCAAATCCATGTCGTCGTAGACAACGAGGATCGAGGCTGGGTCCAGTTCGAAGGTAGGTAGAGCCGCTGGATCAAAACCGTCGTCTCCATCGGGAACAGGGACCTGCCGGACGTCCAACATGGAACGACCTGCCAGCCACCGTGCGACGGGTGCGACGATGTCACCGGAGCGATTCATATAGGTCCCGGGCTTCAGGAGGAACGAAGGCACGGCGGGGTGGCCGGCCTCGAGGGCGTCTGCGTTGGCAGGCGCCTGTCCCCACTCAAAACCACGGGGCCCATCCCAGCCTTCAAGCCGAGAGGGTCCGCGAAAGAGCACCTCTCGCTTCTCTGCCAAGCGGTCGAGCACGTGGAATCCGATGTTGTGTCGGGTCCATTCGTACTCCTTGCCTGGATTACCGAGACCTACGATCAAACGAGCCATGAGGGACGCAGAGCGGAGGGCCAGGGGTCAAAAAAGCGGGAGGGAGTCCGCACCACAAGCCCAAAAAGCCTGTGTTGCGGCGTAAGAGATTAGCGATCGGCCGTTCGGGGGGAAAGCCCCAAAACGCGCCATCGCCGTTGGTTTCGAGCCGAAAAGGCCGCCGAAGCGGCCCAAACGTGGCTCTTAGGAGGCCGCAGGGGCGTCGCCCTCGGCCTCTTCGTCACCCTCAGCAGCGTCCCCGTCACCCTGCGGCGCAGAGCGGAGGTCGGTGATGACGGCGACGTCGTACTCGGGATCGAGCACCAGCTCGACGCCCTCGGGAAGGTCGACTTCCTTGGCCTTGACGTGGGTGCCCGGCTCGAGGCCATCCACGTTGACGATGATCGCGTCCGGGATGGCGGACGGCAGGCAGAGGATCGTGACGACGTTGAGGTCGTGGGTCAGGACGCCTGCGGGCGTACCGCGGAACTTGAGCGGGACCTCGGCCTCGGTCTTCTGACCACGGACCACGCGCTTGAACTCGACGTGCTGGAGGGTGTCGCCAAAGGCGTCCCACTGGAGCTCGTTGACGATGGCTGCCTCGGACTTGCCGTTGAACTCAAGGTCGAAGAGGTGCACGTGGCCGCGGCGGAGGCGGTGGAAGCTGGCCTCGTCGAAGTGCACGTTCACGTGCTCGTGGCCTTCGTCGGCCTGGAGGGAGGCGACCATGCGGCCGTAGGCGCGCAGGCGTCGAGCGCTGCGGGAGCCGAGCTTGTCGCGCACTTCGCAGGAGAGTTTTCCGTCAGTCATGTCTGGGGTCCTGGGTGGTTCAACGCTGCCAGATCGGCAGCTCACAGGGAATTCGAGCCGAGGACTCTACGGGGGGCCGGCTCATCCCACAACCAGGAACCGGCTGGGTTTTGGGGGGAGTGGGCCGACCAGCGGCGGCGAGGGGTGAAAGTGGCGGCTTTTTGATATGGCCGCCTGCTGCGACAGAAGATCCACTAGGCCATGAATTCCCCCCCAGTCCGGCTGGTTCTCGTGCTGCTCGCCGCAGCGTTGTTCGCGCCCGCATGCGCCTCAACGGACGCGCCGGCAGAAGAGTTCCAGTCCACCACCGTGGCCCAAGAGGCCGAAGGAGAAACAGCCATGCTCATCCAGTATCTCGAGATCGTGACCCCCGACGTGGATGCCACGGTCAGCGCCCTCTCGGCCGTTCACGGCGTCAGCTTCGGCGAGCCGATTGCCGGGTTCGGAAACGCTCGGACCGCGTCGCTGGACGGCGGAGGGATGCTGGGCGTGCGGGCGCCGATGGCCGAGCACGAAACGCCGATCGTGCGTCCGTACGTGCTGGTGGACGACATCGCTGCCTCCGTTAAGGCTGCTGCAGACGCGGGCGCCGAGATCGCTATGCCGGCCATGGAAATCCCGGGTCACGGGCAGTTCGCGATTTACATCCTCGGCGGCGTCCATCACGGGCTCTGGCAGAATTAGCGAGCGACCGGAGCGGGCTTGGGTCGTGGCTCAGGCCACGCGTCGGGCGCTACGCGCCGACGGCCGGTTGACGGTGTTGGCAAGACGGCGCGGGGTACCGCGGCGTGGGGTGGCTGCTCAAGACGGCTTGGGTCATGCCTCAGCCCACGCGTCGGGCGCTGCGCGCCGACGGCCGGTTAACGGTGCCGGGAAGACGGCGTGGGGTGGCGCGGTACCGGGAACGACTCAAACCAATGCAAGTGGAGCCGAACCGTGCGATCGCCGTAACAGTGCAGCTTCTCCGGCGCTCGCCGCGCAGGCGTCCTACCGGACGGGCGGCCCTCGCCGGGCG
>CALHGQ010000052.1 GCA_938030175.1 uncultured bacterium
GGCGGTCCCGACCATCAGCGCGGCGGTAATGCAGAAGAGGTCGAACGTGCCGAGCGAGCCGTCGGTGTACTTCGCGAATCCCAGGGCGGTGCTGAGTTCGTCGAGGCGGTCGATCAATCCCACGCCGGAACCATCGTTCAACGTGCTGCCGAGGCCGAGCTGCGGAATCGGATTGCCCGTCATCTGCATCGCAATGAAGAACGCCGGCACCATGTACGCGAAGATCAGCACGCAATACTGCGCCACCTGCGTGTAAGTGATGCCTTTCATGCCTCCGAGTACGGCGTAGAAGAAGACGATGCCCATGCCGATGAGCACGCCCGCTTCGATGTCGACGCCGAGGAACTGGGAGAAGACGATGCCGACGCCGCGCATCTGGCCGGCGACGTAGGTGAACGACACGAAGATCGCGCAGACCACGGCCACCAGGCGCGCTGTGGTGGAGTCGTAGCGGTCGCCCACGAAGTCCGGCACGGTGAAGCGTCCGAACTTACGCAGGTACGGCGCGAGCAGCAGCGCTAGGAGCACGTAGCCCCCCGTCCAGCCCATGAGGTAGACCGAACCGTCGTAGCCCTTGAACGAGATGAGCCCTGCCATCGAGATGAACGAAGCCGCCGACATCCAGTCGGCCGCCGTCGCCATGCCGTTCGCCAGCGGCGGTACGCCGCCCCCCGCCACGTAGAACTCCTTGGTGCTTCCAGCGCGCGTTCGTATCGCGATCGCGATGTAGAGCGCGAACGTGATCCCCACGATGATGAAGGTCCAGGTCTTGACGTCCATCAGTCCTCCTGGACGCCGAAGCGCCGATCCATGCGGTTCATGAGCACCACGTACACGAAGATCAGGACGACGAACGAGTAGATCGAGCCCTGTTGAGCAAACCAGAAACCGAGGGGGAATCCGGTGCCCGGCAGCGTGTACTGGTCGAGCGTGGGGGCCAAGAGGATCCCGCAGCCAAACGAGACGAAGAACCAGATGGCCAGCAGGCAGAGCAGCAGCCGGACGTTGGCGCGCCAGTAGTCGGCGCTCCTATCCTCGGTCGGACCCTGCGCATGGGAGCTCTGCTCGGTGGGGGAGGACGGATTGCTCATAGGGCCCCACTCTACCTAAGATCAAGCCCTTGAGCGGAAGCCGTGTCCCCGCAGGGGCCTCTACACACTGGGCCCTCTACACAATCGCTCGGAGCGCAAGCACGTCGTAGTGCCCGACCACGAGGTCGCTCTCGTCCGTGTCGATCCAGCGGCGCCGCCGCTCGGCCCATTCCGCCACGCGGGGGGCGTCCATCTCGGTCGCCTCGAGTCCTCGGACCATCTTCGCGAGAAAGCTCTCCTGGAGCTCGGTGTCGAGGTCGTCCAGGATCCAAGAGGCATCGAAGCACTGGACCGTCGTGCCCCGTGCCACCATCGCGCGACCGAAGGTGGTCACGCAGCCCGCCGCTTCAGCGAGGCCAAACGGGCCTTCCGCGCGAAGCCCCTGATGGAACGCCGCCACCATGTCGTCATCGAAGCGAGCCTCCATGGGGCTCCATTGCACGTGCCCGTCGATGTTGAGGGCCATGAGGGCGGCGCTGACCCGGTAGTGCTCGAGCCGCGAAGACAGATCGGTGATCCAGTGCCCCGACACATCAGCGAGGAGGGAGGCGGCCGTGACCAGGTCGGCTCCCTTCATAGGGACTTCGTCCATGTCCGTCGCCATGTCCAGACAGCACGTCTTCGTTTCGATACGAAGGTTGGCGCCGAGGGTGTCAGCCAGCTGGGCGCTCTTGTCCGCGATTTCAGCGACGGCGCCGTCGAGGAGGTCCGCGTGGTGGTCGACGAGGATCCAGCGCTGGTGGTGCACGCCGGCGGCCGCTAGGTGGGGGATGAGGTAGAGCGCGTTGCTGCCGCATCCGGCGCCGAGGTCGACCACGTCGAGGGGGGACTGGCGCTTCTGGCTGCCCGGGAGGGCGATCGCACGGAGCAGGGCCTCCGTCGAGTGGGTGCGGGCGCGGTCGTCCGCGTCGCGGCGCAGGCGCTGCCATGCCTCGGTGGGTTCCAAGGACAGGGGGGCGTGGGGGGAGTTGGACATCGCGCATGAGCTTACGGCGCTGGCCGGCCGTCGTCGCGGGCCATCTGCCCCAACGCAGAATCTGGTTCAATAGCGCCCATGCGATACCTAGATTTCTCCAATGGTGACCGGATGCCCGCCCTGGGCCTCGGAACGTGGATGGCCGCGCCCGGCGAAGTGGCGTCAGCGATCAAGGAGGCCGTCAAGATCGGCTACCGACACATCGACTGCGCCTCGATTTATGGCAATGAGGCTGAGATTGGCGAAGCCTTCGCAGAGATCTTCGCTGAGGGTCAAGTGACCCGGGACGATCTTTGGATCACCTCGAAGCTGTGGTCGAACCGTCACGGCAAGGACGATGTGGTTCCTGCGATCGAGGCGTCCATCGAAGCGCTGCGCTGCGAGTACCTCGATCTCTACCTTGTGCACTGGCCGGTGGCCATCCGTGCCGACGCCGAACCACCTACGCAGCCCACTGACCTCGTTTCCCTCGAGGAGCTGCCGCTCGCGGATACGTGGGCGGGGATGGAGGGGGCCCTCGAGCGCGGCCTTGCACGCCACATCGGCGTGTCGAACTACAGCCCCAAGAAGCTCAGCGACCACCTCTCCATGGCGCACAAGCCCGAGGTGAACCAGGTTGAGCTGCACCCCTACCTTGCGCAGCCGAAGCTCTTGAAGTTTGCGCAGGAGAACCAGATTCAGCTCACGGCCTACTCGCCGCTCGGGTCCAGCGGCCGACCCGAGGGCATGAAAGCGGCGAACGAGCGTGCGCTTCTTGAGGACCCTACGGTGAGCGCCATCGCTGGGCGCCTGTCTATTACGCCAGCGCAGGTCCTGCTCGCATGGGCCCTCCAACGCGGCACGTCGGCGATTCCCAAGTCGGTCAATCCCGAGCGCCTTGCCCAGAACTTCGCCGCCGCGTCGATCGAACTCGACGATGCGACCATGGCAGAGATCGCGACGCTTGACGCGCATCGCCGCTACGTGACGGGGGACTTTTGGGCGAAGCCCGGCAGCCCCTACACCGTGGCAGCGCTCTGGGACGAGTAGGCCTCCCCCGGCGCGACCGGCGAGAACCGGTGGAACGTAGTGACGCCCCCCTCGGATTCCCATACCGAGGGGGGCGTCTTGCGTAGCCCATGAAACAACTCTCCCGAGGCTACTCTGCTTGGAAGGGGGTCTGGATGAACGGCGGACGAAGTCCAGAGTTGCGGGCCAGGATCCTTGAGAGCGATTGCTCTTCGGCAAGCTCGGCCAGCTCACGGGGGAGCTGCCTCGAGTACCAGAGACGGTCGCCGTCCCGGAGGCCGATGAACTGCTCCCTCAGGATCGTCTGGAAGAGCTCGCCCACAAGGGATCCAGGGAGCGGGTCCTCAGCGAGGCCGCCCACCCAAAGGTCCAGGGTCTCAGGCGAACGCACGGTGCTGTTCAGACGCGCAAGGACCTCGGGGTCGGTGGACATCTGCGCGAAGCTCGAGGGAGCACCGAGGCCGAGGTCGCGGCGCGCCTGGGCGTAGGTCGGCAGACCGTGGTCCCGTGCTCGCTGCAGGTTGAGCGAGCCAAGGTCGAGGCCGCCGGACCCCGGTGGGCCGAACAGGAGGTTGCGAATGTCATCGATCAGGTACAGGTCGAGGTTCTGGGCGTGCTGGGTCACCAGTCCACGGAGGACGGGATCGATGCCAGTGGCGATCGTTTCAGCGGGGGAGAAGAAGGCGTCGGAGAGGGAGAGGTCTCCCTCCGGGATCGTGTTCCCATCGCGGTCGAGACGCAGAAGAGTCGTCGAAAGCATGGTGTGGCCGATGCGGAACGCCGCGGTCGCGAACTCGTTAGAGATGCTGCCGTCAAGTTCCGGTCGATAGGTCGAGTCGAGTCGTGGCGCACCCTGGCCGAGAAGCAGCGGCAGCCACTCCCGGTAGGTGATGATCTGGAGCTCTGCCGAAACGATGGCCCGACTGAGCTCGTAGATCTGGTCCCCGGTCAGAGGAGGAGCCTTAGAACCGCGGTACGCGTCATCGGAGAGGGTCCGGCCGCCGCCGTTCCCGCCGCCGGGCCCACCGCCTGGGCCTCCGCCGTGGCGGGAGTCCCTCCACTCTTCGTCCTCCTCGGCGATGCGTCTCGCCCAGTAGTTATGCTCGCGGACGAACAGAACGTGCAGAGCCGTCAGGCCCACTTGCTCGTTGGCGCGGATGTCCCCGCCCAGGAAGAACTCAGGCAGAGCGCTCGAAGGAGCGTTCGGCAGTCCGTCCACGTTGAAGGGCATCAGATCGCCATCGCTGGTCTTCAGCATGCCGGTCCCGTCGAGCGTCCGCAGGGCGTCCGCCCGCTCGGCGTCGGATCCGTAGACCTGGCTGCCATCGATCCACGCGGTGATGCCGTTGATCTGCTCGCGCACTCCGTTTGGGTAAACGGGGAACGAGCGGCTCAGCGGGATCTCCTGGGTTCCGGTCCCGAGGGGGTCGAACCACAGGTCGCCCCGTGGAACAGGGATCGGGAACGGCTCCGCGGGATCGTGCACCGGGGTTTCGGTGATGTCGTGATCAAGGAACTGGCCCCACTGCCAGAACATGTCGCTCAGGCCCGCTTGGTTGGGCACGTCGCCCGGCTGCGTGAAGACGCCGTTGCTGATGAACCGTGCGCTAGGAAGCCTCGCGCCCGAGGGCGAGTCGACTCCGTCGGTGTAAGCCGACGAGGTCAAGCGGCGGAACGGGATGTGCGTCGCGCCTCGCTCGACGTCGACTTCGTGGTTGCCCGTTCCATCGATAGAGCGGACCTCGTCTAGAGGGGGGAATGGCCGGCCTTCGTGGCGGTTGCCGCGCTGGGCGGTGACCGTCGGGTTCGCCAGTGGCGGAGCGAAGGTAGGTTCCGCAGGGGCGGCTGCGGAAAGTAAGGGGACGATGAGGAAGGGGGATTGCAAGGTAGGTCCTCCTGGGTATTGCACTGGATGGGGAACGGAAGTCGTTCGTCCACCAGAGCGGCAAAGGACGCGTTATGCGCACGGTGAGTTTTTGATGAGAGCCCCGTGCGGGGCTAGTCGCCGATGACCTTCTCGATGGGAAGCACGAGCTTTCGGCGCTGCATCCAGCGCACGGCGAAGAGGTCGCGACTCGCGCGAAACACCCGGTTGAAAACGCCGTACTTCGACTTTCCGGCGGCCCGCGGATGGTGTGCGACGGACGTCTCTGCGACGTCGAATCCGTGCATGGTCAAGAGCGTAGGGAGGAACCTGTGCATTCCGTCGAAGAGCGGCAGCGCTTGAATGGCAGTGCGTCGCATCACTTTGAGCGAGCAGCCCGTGTCGCGGATCGAGTCCCCGGTGAGCGCTCGCCGGACCGCATTCGAAATCTTGGCGCTTGCGCGCCGAATCCACGGGTCTTGGCGCTTCTCTCTCCAGCCAACGACTGCGTCGCGGCCTTCGTCATTCAACATGGCGACCATGCGCGCAAGGTCTCGTGGATCGTTCTGAAGGTCGGCGTCGAGCGTTGCGATGAGCGTCCCCGAAGCGAACTGAATGCCCGCCGCAAGCGCCGCGGTTTGGCCGCAGTTGCGCCCGAGGGAGATACCCTTCACCCGTTCGTCGCTGGCGCACAGTGCTTCGATGCGCTGCAGGGAAGCGTCGCGACTGCCGTCGTCCACCAGCACGAGCTCCCAATCGAGGTCGCGTCCGTCGTCGAGCGCCGCCGCGACACGCTCGTAGAGCGGCAAGAGGTTGGCCTCCTCATCGAACACGGGCGCGACGACCGAGAGGTCGCAGGGTCTCCGCTCGCGCCATGTCTCTCGCGCTTGGAGTGGAAGCAGCGCTCGGCTAGGCGTTCGCGCCGCCATGGAAGTGCGCCTCGAGTGCGTCGAGGTGGTCGGTCAAGCCGCGCCGAAATAGCGGCTTCATCAGTGGATTCAGCACGCGGGGGAGGAAGCTCTGGGCCCGTGCATCCATGGTGATCACAACCTCAGCGCCGCCGGGGTGCTGCGCGATGTCGAACGAAGAATCCCAGAGAGTGCCGTGCTGATTGCACTCGATCCGTAGGTGGCTGGGCTCATTCCACTCCGTAATCTCGAAGCTCATGACCATCTCGCGCTTGCCCATGCGGTGCGTCTCGGTGAAGCGCATCCCCGGACCGGGCAGCGGATCGCCAATGATCTCCGCCGACACAATGTCCGGGATCACTTCGGCCTTCGCGGTGGGGTTGCTCAGGACCGCAAAGACCTCATTGGGCGTGGCGCTCAGAACGCGGCTGGCTTGAACGGGCTTCATTCCCCGATTGCAGCACCGACGAGACCGAATGGCAACGCTGCTCCCGCCGGACTGTGGATGGATCTTTTGGGACCCATGAGCCGGCGCACCTTCGACGCTCTGCCAAGCCAAGGGGGCCCGCAGGCGATAGTGACGCTTCAGCTCGATGACAGCGGTACGGTACCGTAGTAGATGTCGCCACTCCCCGGGTTAGACATCTACTACGGTACCGTACCGCTCGACCCCGACATCTTCGGCTAGTTCTCTACAACGACCTTGCCCATGGCTTGGCCGCTTTCCAATCGAGCATGGGCCTGGCCGACCTCCTCCAGCGAGAACTGCGTCTCGTCCAGCACGGGCTTCAGGCCACCCGCTTCCGTGATCTCCGTGAGGCTGCGCAGGATCTTCCCATGGGCCTCGCGTTGATGATCGTGGAGCATCGGGATCAGCATGAAGACGACGTGCAGCGACAGCCCTTTGAAGTGAGCCGTGGTGAGGTCGAGCTCGCACAGGGACACCGTCGACGCCACCTGGCCGTTCAAGGCGGCGGCCTCGAACGAATTGGCCATGTTGACGCCACCCACCGAGTCAAACACGAGGTCGAATCCTGCTCCGCCGGTGTGCTTGGCCACGTACTGCTCGACGGACTCGGTCTTGTAGTTGATGGCGGTCGCGCCCAGCCGGGTGATCAATTCCATCTGGGGCTCGCCGCCTCCCGTGGAGTACACGTCTGCGCCGAAGTGCTTGGCGAGCTGAAGAGCGACGTGCCCCACCCCTCCCGAACCACCGTGAACGAGGACCTTCATCCCGCTCTTGATGCCGGCCCGGGAGAGTCCCTCGTAGGCAGTGATCGCCACCAGCGGCAAGGCGGCGGACTCCCGCATCGACAGGTTCTTCGGCTTGTGCGCGATCAGCCTGTGGTCGGCTGAGATGTACTCGGCAAGGGTGCCGGGCAAACCAGCCAGGCCACCCGCGCAGCCGTACACCTCGTCGCCAACGGCGAAGCCCTGTACGCCCTCGCCAACCGCTTCGATCGTCCCAGCGAAGTCCATCCCGAGGAGGGCTGGGGTTTCGGGTGAGAGGGGGAGGTCCTTGCCCATCTGGCGGATCATCGTGTCCACCGTGTTGATGCTCGACGCCGCGATCTTGACCAGGACGTGACCCGGCCCCGCCTCGGGCATGGCGGCTTCGGCGGATTCGAAGGTGGCATCCTTGCCGTAGGACTTCAGGATCATTGCTTTCATAGGTTCTCTTGGCTCGATGGCCCGTTACTGGATCTCTTGGACGGCCATCACGAGATCGTTCCAGTTGCGCTGGTTCTCCATATCGTGCTCCATGCCCTTCTCGTCGGCGATGGTGAAGCGCTTGATGGCGGGCGTCTTGGCGGTGGCTTGGTAGAGCCAGTACGCCTCGGACCGAAGGGCTTCGTCGATCGGTAGGTCGATGGACTCGTACACAGCCTGCTTGCAGGCGTTGATGGACTCGGATGGGAACTTCGAGATGCGTTTGGCAAGCGCGTCGACGTAGGGGCCGAGTTCGTCCGGGTCCAATGCCTTGTTGATGGTGCCGTAGGCCTCCGCCTCGTCGGCGTCAAAGTCCCTAGCGCTGAGGATAATCTCCAGCGCGCGTCCCAGGCCCGCCTGACGCGCCATGCGCGAAGCACCGCCGCCGCAGGGGAGGATGCCCATGCCGACCTCCATCTGCATGAACTTGAACTTGCCACGCGCAGCGAAGCGCATGTCCAGGGCCAGCGCGAGCTCGTGACCTCCGCCGCGGGCAAAGCCCTCAAGCTTGGCGATCGTGGCCTGGGGCACCTTGCTGATGCGCTCACAGACGGACTGCAGGTCGAGCAATTGGACTTCGTCGCGCGACACGGCTTCCGTAGACATGTCCTTGAGTAGCTCTGTGTCGTAGTGGCAGACCCAGATCTCTTCGTGGGCTGACTGGAAGACAACGACCTTCGTCTCGCGGTCGCGCTCAAGCCGCATGGCTAGGCTGTTCAGGTCGGCGAGCATCGCTTGCCCCTGCACGTTGACGGGCGGGAAGTCGAAGGTGACGGTGAGTACGCCGTCGGCTTGCTCTGTCGTGAACGTGGTGAATCCTTGGTACTGCATGTTCGTTGGCTCGTTGGGTGGGGCGTAGAGTGACTGGAGTGGGCGTGCCCTTTGGCTCAGGTCGCGAGATCTTGCGACGGGGTGCAGAGCCCAACAAGTACGTACATTTTTGTGCGTAACGACCAAGGGTGATCGTGACGGGGCCACTTCCGACTGGGAGGCGCAGTGGAAGGAGGCCGCGGAACGCAGCGTTGGGCCCTGGATTCAAAGGGTCCATGCGGACCCCGTCGAAAGATCGGCGCTGGGTCGCGGCTCGATGATGTCTTTGGAGAGTGTTCCCGTTTTCGGAGTCGCTTTGAACAATCGTTCCCGGGGCGGCGTAGACCGTCAGAGCCATGAAGTACGTCCAGCCTTGCCCGAACTGTGGAGCCCGTCCGCAAGTGGGTTCTATGGGGTACTGCGAGTTCTGCCGGACCCAGTTGGAAGCGTCGGAGAGCAGCGGCCCATCCGTCAGCGACGAGGGGCACGCCTACCTGGCGCGACGGTTGGACGAAGTGCGTGAAAGTGGGGCGGCTGCGCAGGATCTTGGCGGCACGCTCCCATTCACCTGGCCTTGGGTTCTCGGATATACGGGAGCCGCCGTGATCGCGCTTCTTACCCTGGGCCTCTTGATCGAGATGAAGTGGTCCCTGGACCGCGGCGACCTCGGGCGCGCGGTCGTAATGCTCCTCTTTGCCGGTGGGTTCGGCTACGCCGCGTGGAGGCTCTTCGACTCGGCCCGTCAGCTTCAGACCGCCCCGGTCGTGCGTCAGCTAGCCGCGATCGCGTCCTACGACGCCCTGCCGAGCCAAGGGGTTCCGCAGGCGATGGTGACGCTCCAGCTCGATGACGGCACGCGCATCGAGCGGCTGGTGACTTGGTACTCCGCCGTTCGTCCAATCGCCGTGGGCTCTGCGGGGGTAGCGGACGTGACGGAGGGGGTCTTGAGGGGCTATCGAACTTACGCCCTGCCCGAGCGGGACGCGGACGACTGGCCGAGGTCGCATTCGTTCAACTGAGCGGTACGGTACCGTAGTAGATGTCGCCACTCCCCAGGTTAGACAGCGGCCCTAAGGGGCCGCTGTCTAACCTGGG
>CALHGQ010000053.1 GCA_938030175.1 uncultured bacterium
CGGCATGCTGGCCCGGCTCGTCCTTGTGGATCGAGAAGAGCCCGCCGATGAACGCCGCGATGTGGAACAGGACCAGGAATAGGTACGAGGTCTTCCCGGTCTGGAAGAGTGTCAGATCGAAGCCGACGACGCTCGCCTGAAATGATGCGCCATCCCCCATCATCAGGAGGGTGACGAAGCTCAGGACCGGCGTGAGCAGCATGATCGGCGCACGCGCTTCCTTGCGCGACAGCGCCATCAGGAAGGCGCCCGCGAAGAAGAAGAGGAACGGAGGGATGACGCCCATCAGTGTCCTCCCCCACCCTCGGACGGGCTGTCGGCGTCGGCGCCTGCGGCCGGCTCGTCGTAGTAGTCCTCGTCCCGCATCACGACCTTGCGCATCTGCTTGGCGACGAGCACCAGCACCACACAGCCGATGAAGCCGTAGATCGCGTAGAAGCCCGGGATCTTCTCAGCCGGCTGGTGAACCTCGCGGTCCACGAAGAAGTCGGCGATGAAGAGGATGGCCGAGATCACGAAGAACACAGAGATGAAGCGCGCCACGGGCGGCGAGAGCGGCCCCGTGAAGTCGTGATCTGCGTGCTCGGTGTGCTCTGGCCCGCCGCTGCCTGTGTCGCTTGTCATGAGGACGCCCCCTGGCCCAAGGACTGAACGAGGTAGTAAACAAGGTCGGGACGGACGAACAGCAGGAAGGTGAGGGTCGCCGTCGTCACCATCGCGATGCGACAGGAGAGGGGCGCTTCACCGTGACCGTGGTGATCGATGTCCGCTCTCTCCGGGCGCAGGAAGGCCCGCATGGGGATGGAGAGGAGGTAGACGATGTTGAGGAGCGAGCTCACGAGGAAGGTGCCCACCAGGAGCCAGTCGCCGCTGGCCGCGGTGCCCTCCACGAGGAGCAGCTTGCTCCACATGCCGCCCGCGGGGGGCAGCCCGATGATCGAGAGCGAGCCCACGAGGAAACACGCCATCGTGATGGGCATGCGCTTGCCGATGCCGTCGAGCTCGGAGACGTTCTTCTTGTGGGCCGCCACGAGGATGGCGCCTGCCCCGAAGAAGAGCGTGATCTTGCCGGCTGCGTGGGTGGCGATGTGCATCCCGGCCCCTTCGACCGAGCCCTGGGTAGCCACCAGCGCCCCGAGGACGATGTAGCTGAGCTGGCCGATGGTCGAGTACGCGAGGCGCTCCTTCAGGTTGTCCTTGCCCATCGCGATCACCGACGCGGCGACCACGGTGAAGCCCGCCACGTACGCAAGGACGGTGTGGGCGTCGAGGTCGCGCACAAGGTCGATGCCGAAGATGTAGATGACCACCTTCAGGATCGTGAAGACGCCTGCCTTCACAACGGCCACGGCGTGCAGCAACGCGCTGACGGGCGTCGGCGCCACCATGGCGTTCGGCAGCCAGCGGTGCATCGGCATCACGGCGGCCTTGCCGGTACCAAAGACAAACAGCCCGAGGACGACTCCGAGGGTTGCCTTGCTGACCTTGCCGTCGGACAGCGGCCCCGTCAGCACGCCACCGGTCGTGAAGTCCGTCGTGCCAGCGATGCCGTAGACGGCGACGCAGCCGAGGAGCAGCAGGCCGATGGAGGTGCCCATCAGAATGCCGAGGTACACCCGGCCGGCGCGCCATGCGGACCGGTCGTTGGCGTGGGTCACCAGGGGGAACGTCGCGAGGGTCAGCGCCTCGTAGCAAACGAACAGCGTCGCCAGGTTCGCGCTGAACGCGAGGGCCATGACAACGGAGATCGAGATCGCAAAGAAACAGAAGAAGCGCGTTTGATTCTTCTCGTGGTGCTCCCGCATGTAGCCCATGGCGTACAGCGTCGTGACGGGCCACAGGAGGCTCGCCACGAGGGCAAAGAGCATGCCCAGCGGCTCGACGTCGAAGGCGAGACGCAGCCCGGCCACGGGCTCAAGGACCGTCAGCGCGATCTGTTCCCCGGCGTGAAGCGCCATGGCAACCTGCGTGACCGCCAGGAAGGTGATGCCCCCACTCACGAGGGACAGGCCCTCGCGCACGTTCGGCCAGCGCCCGAACAAGACCGCGAGGATGGCGCCGACAAACGGAGCGATCAGCGCGACGAGCATGGCCAGTTCAGCGGAGCTCACCGTGCCACCTCCTCGATCAGCGCAGCAGCAGCCGCCCGAGCGGCATCCGCCGCGCGGCCATCCACCACGCCGTACCAGAGGTTCGAGAGGGCCAAGAGGAACGTGGGAACCACCATCCAAAGCGGCGCTTCGCGCAGCCTCTCGGACCCGACGGGTCGCTTGCGGATGAGCATCACGTGCAGGATCTGGGCCACGTAGACCACGGCGATCAGAGAGCTAACGATGACGAGCACCGCGATGACCCAGCGGCCCTCGGCCAGCACAGCCGTGAGCAGCGCCCACTTGGAAACGAAGCCCGCGGTCAATGGCACACCGATGAGGCTCGCCCCACCGATCACGATGGACGCCGCGGTGAACGGCATCTCGCGGCCGACGCCGCGCAGGAGCTCGAGGCGAGTCTGGCCCACGCGGTACACCACGCAGCCGATCGCCAGGAAGAGCGTCCCCTTCATGAGCGCGTGGTTGAACAGGTGCAGGAGCCCGCTCTCGAGACCCGCGGCGGTCGCGAGGCCGATGCCGCAGATCATGTAGCCGACCTGGGCGATACTAGAGTACGCGAGGAGCCGCTTGACGTCGCGCTGGTACACCGCGATGAACGATGCGACCACCGCGCCAGCCACGGCGAAGGGCACGAGGGTCTGGGCCAACGGCAGCGCCTCGAACGGGATCGCCTTACCGTCGATCGTGTAGAAGACGCGCAGGAAGATGAGGATGGCCACCTTGGTGGCCGTCGCGCTGAGGAAGGCGCTCACCACCGACGGAGCGTAGGCGTAGACGTTCGGCAGCCAGACGTGCAGCGGGAAGAGCGCCACCTTGAGCGAGATCCCCACCGTCAAGAAGCTCAGCGCCGCCCGAATCGTCGTCGTCTCGTAGACCGGCGTCACGCCGTCCCCGCTCATGGCCAGGAGGCGCTGGGAGAGGTCCTCGATGTTCAGCGTTCCGGTCATCTGGTACATGAACCCGACGCCCAAGAGATAGAACGTCGCGCCCACCGTGCCGATGATGAGGTACTTGAACGCAGCCGTCAGGGCCCGACGATCGCGCCCCATACTGACGAGCACGTAGGTACTGAGGCTGCTGATCTCCAGGAACACGAAGATGTTGAAGGCATCACCGGCGACCGTGATCCCGAGCAGTCCTGAGAAGCACAGAAGCAAGCACGCGTAGAACCAGTGGTGCTTGTGCTCATCGATCTCTCGCCTGACGCTCGTGTAGGAATACGGGAGCACGATGGAAGCGATGGCCGTCACAACGGTCATGACCAAGGCGCCAGCTGCGTCCAGTCGATACTCGATGCCGACGGGAGCCTCCCATCCACCGAGCGCGTAGCGAATCGTGCCCTCATGGAGAACACGGTTGAGCAGATGCAGCGCGAGGCCGAACGAGGTCCACACCGAGGCCGAGGCCGCGATCCAGCTCAGGAAGCCGCGACCGAGGAGGATGCACAGCGGCGCCGCCAAGAGCGGCAGCACCACGGCAAGGATGATGGCGTGCTCAGCGATCACGAGAGTGCGTCCTGAAGGTCCACTTCGTCTTCCTCGATGGATCCGTACTCATCTTTGATACGGAGGATCAAGGCGAGGCCCAGCGCGGTGCTGGCCACGCCGACCACAATGGCCGTGAGAATGAGAACGTGGGGAAGGGGGTTACTGTAGACGTCGACGCCGTCCGTCGCGATGGGAACGGCGCCCCCGTCGACCTTGCCCGTGCTGATGTAGAAGACGAACACCGACGTCTGAAACAGGTTCAAACCGATGACCTTCTTCACCAGGTTCCGCGCCGAGAGGAGCATGTAGAACCCGCACATCATCAAGACGATGAAGACCCAGTAGTTGAAGAGACCGAGGTAGTCCATGGCCTAGGAGGCTCCCCCATCGGCCGCGGCGTTTGCCTCTCCAGGCAGGGCCTTCTGGCGGCTGCGCATATGACCTGCAAACGTGAAGATGATCGTGGTGATCACGGCGGTGACCGTGATGCCGACGCCCAGCTCGACCGCGAGGATCCCGTAGTGGAGTCCGTGAACCGCGTCGTGGGCCATCGTCCGATAGTCAAGGAACGCGCCGCCCTGGATGATGTTGAGGAGGCCCGTGCCGCCGTAGAGCAGGAGCCCCAAGGCAATGAGTCGCTCGAGCACCTTCGGCTTGATGACCCGCTCCGCTTCGTCGATCCCGACGAGCAACATGTAGAGCATCAAGCCGCTCGCGAAGACGACGCCGGCCTGGAAGCCGCCACCGGGACCGAAGTCACCGTGGGCTTGGATGTAGCAGGCGTAGAGCAAGATCGCAGGAATGACCTGCTTGCCAACGACACGTAGGACGCGGTGCCGATCCCCCATGGCGTCGGTGCCTTCGCACGACTCGACGGGCGTTCCGTCTCGCCTGCGGCGACGGCCGATGAGCGCCAGCACGCCGATGCCGGCCGTAAACACCACGGCCGTCTCACCGAAAGTATCGTAGCCCCGGTAGCTCGCGAGGAGCGGCGTGACCATGTTCGGGATGCCTGTCTCGGTGGGCGAGACGTCGATGTAGTGCTCGGCAATCGGATGCGTCTGCACGGGGGCAGTCGGGTCACCGATGCGCGGCATGTCCAGGGTGCCGTAGACGAGCGCCCCGCCCAGTAGGACAGAGACGCCGATACCGAGGATGTCCCGCTGGACCGGACGCGGCCGCACCTTGAAGCCCGTGACCGCCAGGGTGCTGAGCATCAGGATCGTCGAAACGCCTGCACCGACGGCAGCCTCGGTCATCGCGACGTCCACCGCGTCGAGCACGACGAAGAACGACGCCGAGACGAGGCTGAAGATGCCGAACAGCATCGCGGCCTCGAACAGGTTCTTGGTGCGCACCGCGGCGACGGCGATCGTCACGAGGAACGACAGCAGCAGGAAGTTGATGAGGGCGGCTATGACTTCACCTCATCGTCCTGGGTACCGCCGCCGGCGGCTGGCGTCCCCATGGGCGTCAGGTTGGGCTTCATGCCCGACGCCACGGCGGCCTTCGCCAGCGCGTGCGCGGCCGTGGAGCTCGTCAGCGAAAGCACCATGAACACGAGGAAGAGCTTGAAGGAGATCACGGAGATCCCCGCCTGAAGGATCAGGCCCAAGAGCACGCAGGCGGCGCCGAGGGTGTCGAGCATCCCGGACGCGTGCATGCGGCTGAACATGTCCGGCAGGCGCAGAACTCCAATGCCGGCGATCAGGCTGATGCCTCCGCCCGCCATCAGGAAAGCCCAAGAGAGAATGTCGATGACGAGGCTCATGACGCAGCTCCCCCCGTGGTGTCGGGTGCCGCGTCCGTTTGAAGCGCAGAGGGCACAGATCCTTCGACGCCGTCGGCGCGGCTCTGGTCGACGTTGTACTCCACAAAGCGCAGCACGGCGATGGTGCCGGTGAAGCTCACGAGGGCGTAGATCAACGCGATGTCCACGAGGTCACGGGATGTTCCCATGAACCCGATCACCGAGATCATCAGGACCGTGGCGGTCCCGAACATGTTGACCGCCAAGATGCGATCGAAAACCGTCGGTCCGCGCAGCGCGCGCATCAGCGCCAGCGCCATCGTGCCGAGCAGTAGAAAGGCAGCGATCTCGTACATCAGTCCGGGGCCCCCTCGACCTTGCGCACGCGGCCTCGCATCTCGCCGTCAACGAGGTCTTTCGCGGCGGCCTTGGTCAGCGCGTGTACGTACATATGAACGTCATCCACTTCCATGGTGACGGTACCGGGCGTCAGCGTGATGGAGTTCGCGAGCAGCGCGCGGCTCACGTCTGACTTCTGGTGCAGCGTGAACTCCACCACTTCGGGCTGCGTCTGGATCTCCTTCGAGGTGATGAGCTTGGCCATCTCGACGTTCGTCACGACGATCTCTTTGAACAACCAAGAGAGATACGGTGCGCTCCGCGGCAGCATCCGGATCGGCACGCCTTCCCCATCGATCACCCCCATGCGCTGAGAGACCCAAAGCACCAGCACGACCGAGAGCGCTCCAAGGGCCAAGATGATCCCCTCAAAGTGCCCGGACATGGAGATCCACAGGGCGGTGAGGATGAGCGCGAGACTGAGGTGACGCACAGGGTATTCGAAAAGCGGCTGGGGGCCGGCGGGGAGGGCTAGATGATAGGAACCTGGGGGGAGGTTCGGGTCCAGTGCCAAGAGCCGACGCGTGGACCGCGGCTACAGCATGGGACCCCTGGGGGCGGTGGATCGACCGGAATCCCCTAGACCTTGATCGGATTTTCCGCCGACGATGTCTGATATGAATCCTGCGGTGAAGAGACTACTCGAACTACTCCTACTTCCACCGACTTCGCTCTACCTCGGGATCGCGCTGGGCTTGTGCATCTCTTACGTAGCGAGGCGTCGAGCGGGGGCCAAACGAGCCCTCGGGCGTGCCGGAGTTCTCCTCGCGTCGGTCTCAGCGCTCGCCCTCGTCACGCTGAGCATCCCCCAGGTCGCGTACTGGCTGCTGGACTCACTCCAGACGGCAGCGGCCATCCCCCCCACGGCCAATTCCATCGACGCGGACGCCATCGTGGTGCTCAGCGGCGACATCGACTGCGATCCGCCCGAGTACGGACCCGACCAACCGGGGTTCATCAGCCTCCAGCGCTGCAGGTACGCTGCCCAACTTTCGAAGCGCACCGGCGTCCCGATCCTGATTAGCGGCGGGGTGCTGCGGCCCGATCGTCGCTCGGCGGCCGAGGTTCTGCGCGATTTCGTCCAGGACGAGCTGCAGGTCCCTGTCCGCTGGATCGAGAACCGATCCCTCACCACGCGACAGAACGCCCAGTTTTCCTCTGAGATCCTCGCCAAGGAGGGCATCACCCGCGTCGCCGTTGTCACGCACGCGTGGCACATGCCCCGGGCCGTGGACGTCTGTGAAGCCGCGGGCTTGAGCGTACTCCCGGCCCCTACGATGGCGGCAACGCCGCCAGCGAACCTACGCGACGCGATCATGCCGCGCTCGCGGGCCTTCCGGGACTCATCGTGGGCGATCCACGAATGGGTCGGGCGGCTCTGGTACCGCCTCTAGCAGCTCGCTCTTTCGCTACGGCTCGACCGTGAACGCGAGACCGTTTGAGAAGTTGAACGACCCTTGGGGGTTGCCAACGTCCCGGAACACGACCTGAGCGTACACGCGGGATCCCGGGGTCAAGAGCTGCGACGCACCAGGGTTCACGTTCGCGAAGTCGATCGGCATCCGGAACGTTCCGCCCGCGTCGATCAGGCCGGCGCCCAGCCGTCGCGAACCAGCGCCAAGGCAGAGGAAGCCCGCGCCGGCCGGAACGTAGGCCACCGTGTTGTTGATGAAGACGAGCCCCACGGAGTTCGGGCGGCAGTTGTTCGCGCGGAGCTCGAAGTCGCCGGCCGAGAAGGAGGCCGTGCCGCGGTAGTCCGCGGCCGCATACATGCCGAGGAAGTGGGGACTCATCGGGCCGCAGTAGCCGCGCGGGCCCAGCTCGAGCTCGCAAATGTAAGGCTCCACGCGGTCCCCGAGACCCTGGAGTGAGTTGATGCCGTGGGCGCCGTTCGGATAGAAGAACCCTTCCACGTCCGGGGCGCCGAGGCCAAGGGACGAAAGCGCCCCGAGCAGCACCTGGGTATGCGAAGGGTCGACCTGGGTGTCCTGGAGACCGTGGTGCGCCTGGATGGGCGGCAACGTGTCAGCGAAATAGCACGGAGAGCGGCGAATCCAGGCGAGTCGCGCCTCGTCCAGGGTGAGCGTTCCGTTGAGCCAGCCAAGGACGAAGGACTCGTAGGCCACGCGTCCGATGCCGGTGGGCTGGACGCCTTGATTGAGGATGAGGTCGAGCTGCGACTGAACGCTCGGGAGGGAGAAATCGGTGAAGCCGAAGATGTCGACCACCCGGCGAATGCGATCGTCCCGGGCCGCGAGCAGCATGGCGACAGCGGCGCCGCGGCTAATGCCCCAAGCGGCGACTCGGCTGTGGTCCATGTCGGGGATGTTCTGCTGCACCGCCGAAAGCAAGGAAGCCGCGTCGTCCACGTCGCGGTCCGCCCAGCTCGGGTTCCCGCCCGAGAGGAACGTGCCCGCGAACTGCGTGACGAGCTGCTCGCCGCGGAAGCTCGGGATGACGAGGAAGTAGTTCTCGTCAATGCAGAGCCCTGGGAGCGACAGGAGGAAGTTCGCGCTGTCCTCGGCGGCGACGCCGATCAGTCCTCCGTGAAGGACCATGAGCGTGCTGTACGGCTGGCCCGCGACGTAGTTGCGCGGATAGCGAATCGCTCCGTAGTGCCGC
The DNA here is from genome assembly GCA_938030175.1 of uncultured bacterium. Lineage (GTDB taxonomy): Bacteria > Planctomycetota > UBA1135 > UBA1135 > Saltatorellus. The sequence continues at coordinate 8,370 of CALHGQ010000053.1, forward strand.
TGCCCCTCGACGATGTGGCTGACCACATCGAAGCGGACCCCTTGGGCGTCTACGCCCGACGCGTCGACTTGGTACCCGGCGACCACCGGCTGGCGGGTGGCCCAGTCAGCGCGGACCGCCGCGATCTCCGCGAGGGTTGGCGGCTGGAACAGCTGGGTCAGGTCAGCCCGGGGCGAGTGGCTCGATGCTGTGGGGGTCGGCCCAACAGGTGCCGGCGCCGTGAATGCCGTCGCGGAGGCGGTTGCCGTGAGAAGGGCAAGGGTCGAGAGAAGCGCCATGGACAAAAGGTGACTACAAAAAGCCGCTGAGAGGCCGGACAGGGCAAAGAGGCGGGACCCCTAATCCTATCACGGGGTTCAGGCACTCCAAGCTCAGACGCCCCCAGCGGGGGTCCCCCAGATGATTCGGCTCTCACCCTGTGCCACCGACTACCCCCCGATGAGGCCCCGAGCGAGGGCCGCCTCCGCCGCGGAAATCGCCCCTCCAGCTCCCCCACGCACCGTGTTGTGGCTCAGTACGACAAAGCGCAGGCCGAGGACGGGGCAGGGTCGAAGTCGGCCGATCGAAATCCCCATGCCGCCCTGGAAATCACGGTCGAGCCGCGGCTGGGGGCGGTCCGACGCCTCCATGTATCGAATTGGAACATCCCCCGCCGCTTGCCCCCACGCCCGCGCGACGGCGTCCGGGGCGGGGTTTCCCTTCAGCTTGACCGACACCGCGAGCGTGTGTCCGTCGGTGACCGGTACGCGGAAGCACTGGGCGCTGACGTCGAAGGACGCGGGCGCCACCGAAGGGCCCCCAGCGCTAGTGACCAGCTCGCCAAGGATCTTGCCCGGCTCCTCCGCGAGCTTCTCTTCCTCGCTGGCGATGAACGGCACCACGTTGTCCTCGAGATCCGCTGACCGCACATCCGGGTAGCCGGCGCCTGAAACCGCCTGCAGCGTCGTCACGGAAACGCGCTCTACCCCGAACGCACGATGGAGCGGCGCGAGCGCCAACACCAACCCGGTGGCGGAGCAGTTGGGGTGACTTACGAGCCCGCCACCATCGAAGCGCTGGGTGCGCAGCAACTCAAGGTGGTCGGCGTTGACCTCCGCCACGATCAGCGGCACCGCGGGGTCCATGCGGTGGGCCGATGCGTTGGAGACCACCAGCACGCCCGCGTGAGCGTACGCGGGCTCCAGCCCTGATGCGGTGTCAGCGTCTAGGCTCGAAAACGCGAGGCGCACCGAGGACGCAATGTCCGTGAGCGCGTCCGTTGCCTCTTCGACCACAAGACCCTGCGCCCATTCGGGCATGTCCGTCGGAAGCGACCATCGACACGCATCGCCGTAGCGCTGACCCGCGCTTCGCTTCGAAGCGGCGAGCCTCGTGACGCGAAAGCTCGGGTGCCCGTCGAGCAGCGCAATGAAGCGCTGCCCCACCATCCCCGTCGCGCCCAGGATGGCCACCGGGATCTTCCCGTCGGCTGTCACGGCAAGATCAACGAGTGACCGTCCATCGAGCTGTGCTTCTCAATGTCCCGCAATCCCATGAGCGTGGGAGCGACGTCGGCCAGTGCGCCGCGCTCGCGCAGCTTGACTCCCTTCGTGTCGGGCCCGATCAGTACGAACGGCACGGGGTTCAGGGTGTGCGCCGTGTGCGGCTGCTCGGACTTCGGATCCCAGAGCTGCTCGGAGTTGCCGTGGTCAGCGGTGATCGCGACCGTTCCCCCGCGCGCTTCCACCGCTGCGACGATCTCCTTCAAACAGGCGTCCACCTTGCGCACAGCCGCAAGGGCTGCATCGACGATTCCGGTGTGCCCCACCATGTCCGCATTGGCGAAGTTCACGACGTAAACGTCGGTTTCGCCCTTCTCAAGGCTGGCGAGAATCGCCTTCGTAATGCCGTCAGCGCTCATCTCTGGCGCAAGATCGTAGGTCGCGACCCTCTGGCTCTGCACAAGCGTTCGCGTCTCCCCTTCGTAGGGAGCCTCTTGGCCGCCCGAGAAAAAGTACGTCACGTGCGCGTACTTCTCGGTCTCGGCGATGCGCTCTTGGCGCAAACCCGCGGCGGCGACCATCTCCGGGAAGATGCCGACGAGGTCGGTGGACGGGAACGCAACGGGGAAGCTGAAGTCGTCGCGGTACTGGGTCATCGACGCGAGCTTCACGCCCGGCCGCTCGCCGCGTTCGAATCCGTCGAAGCTATCCTGAACGAACACGTCGGTCATTTGACGCATGCGGTCGGCGCGGTAGTTGAAGAAGAGCACGGCGTCGCCTTCCTTGATGCGAGCCTCTTCCTGTCCGCGGATCATGACGGGCTCCAGGAACTCGTCCCCCACGCCTGCTTCGTAGGAAGCGTGCATTGCGGCGGCCGACGACTCGTGCAGCGCGCCCGTTCCGTGGACGAACACGTCCCAGGCTTTCTTCACCCGGTCCCAGCGCTTGTCGCGATCCATCGCGAAGTAGCGCCCGACCAAACTCGCGACCTTGCCGGCGCCGGCCTGCTCGCAGGCCGCCTCCAGGGTCTCCAAGAACCCTGCGCCGGATCGCGGCGGCGTGTCACGCCCGTCCGTAATCGCGTGGACGGCCACGTCGTTGCCCTTGAGCCCGTGCTCTGCGCAGAGGCCTAGCAGCGTGCGCAAGTGGTGGTCGCTCGCGTGGACCATGCCGGTGCTCAGGAGCCCGACGAGGTGCAGGCGCTTGCCCGCCTTGCGGACGTGCTCGATCTGCTCCAAGAAGGCAGGGTTCTGGGCGAACTCGCCGTCCTCGATCGCCTTGTCGATGCGCGTGACGTCCTGGTAGACCACCCGCCCCGCGCCGAGGTTCGTGTGTCCGACCTCGCTGTTGCCCATGACCCCCGTGGGCAGCCCGACTTCGCGGCCGCAGGCGGTCAGCAGCGTATGGGGATGGGCCTCGAACAGGCTCGCGAAGTACGGGGCGCCCTGGAGAACGGCGTTCGCCTCGGTCTCGGTACGGTGGCCCCAGCCATCAAGGACGAGGAGTACGATCGGCGGTCGCTTCATGTGCATTCGGTGTCGAGTATTGGACGTACTTGGAAGCTGCCCGAGAATCGGCTACGCGTAGCGAACTTCCAGATCGCACACTATGCCGGGACACGCTCCCTATCGCCCGTATTGAACCGGAGACCCGCAAACACCATGCAGCTCATCCCCTCCCACCCCAAGCGTCTCGCCATCGCCCTGATGGCCGCCACCACGGTCGCCCTGCTGCCCTCCTGCGCTGCGATCTCCCAGATCAACCTCATTCCGGTGAGCCAGGATCCGATCCTCGGGGCCCAGGCCTACCCAGAGCTCCTGGCTCCCGAGCAAACGATCGAGTCGGGCCGCGAGTATGAGACTGTCGTGGCCATGACCGATCGACTGGTGCGCGCGGCAAAAGAGATCGATCCCGAAGTCGCCAACCTCTTTGAGTGGGAAGTGGTCCTCGTGAAGCGAGATGACCTCGTGAATGCTTGGTGCCTGCCGGGGGGCAAAATGGCCGTATACACGGGGATTCTGCCCGTTGCTGCGGGTGCTGGTGGAGACTTCGAAACAGGGCTCGCGGTGGTGATGGGCCACGAGATTGCCCACGCTACCCTCCGCCACGGAACCCGAGCCATGACTCGCCAGCAGGGAGCCAACTGGATGATCCAACTCGCCGGCGCGGTGATCGGAGGCGGTGAAGGGGCCGCTGCGATCATCCAAGGGGCGAACTTCGGGGCGAACTTCCTGAACCTGAGCTTTGGCCGGGACGCAGAGCTCGAGTCGGACCGGCGCGGCCTGATGTACATGGCCCATGCTGGCTACGATCCCCGTGAGGCCGTCGGATTCTGGCAGCGCATGCAAGCCGCCAGCGGCGGCCAAGCCCCACCCGAGTGGCTCTCGACCCACCCCTCCAACGAGAATCGGATCAAGCAGATCGAGAGTCTCCTGCCCGAGGTGATGCCGATCTACGAGCAATCCCGATCCTCTGGCGGCCTCAAGTCCTTTGGTGGCAAGAGGTAAGGCCTGAACCACCAGCACGGGGCTAGGGTTTCAGGTGCGAGGAAGCCTAGTGTATAGGGACAACGGGCGCTCCCGCCCTGACCGTGCGCCTGCCTAAAGGCTCTGGCGCATCTCCGAAAGCCCCCCTGCCCCCATTAGGACGTGAAAATCGCGTTCGCGACCCCCGAGCTGAAAACGCTCGTACGTCGCACACAGCTCGCCGAAATCGCCGAGCAGCTTCCCCGTACGCTCATCGAGCTTGGTGCCGACGTCCGAGTGTTCCTTCCACACTCACGGGATATCGATACGTCTGCGCTTGGGCCCCTTGAGGAAAGCGCGCTGCTCCGCATCCGTGATGGCAAGACACGGACACCCGTGACGATCCGAACAGGGTACGTCGATGGGTTGACCGTGCACCTGATCGACCACGGACAGCTCTTTCGCACCCGGCATCCCTACGGCGATGAGAACGGTCCCTACGCCGACAACTGGCGGCGCTACGCCATCTTTGCGCGCACCGTTTTGGAGGGCTTCGGCCCGCTCGCGTTTACGCCGGACGTCATCCACTGCATGGATTGGACCGCGGGTCTGATCCCGCTGATTCAGAAGCTGGAGTACAAGGGCCGCGACCACCCGGCCTCCAAGCCGGGCACACTCTTCGCGATTCAGAACCTTGCGATGCAGGGGTCCTTCGAGCGCGAGGTCCTGCCCAAGATCGGAATCCCGCACGAGTACTTCCGATCGGTGGAAGGGGTCGAGCTTGGCGCGCGGGTGAACTACCTGAAGGCTGGCGCTGAATTCGCGACCGCCGTGGGAGCTAGCTCCCCCAGCAAGGCCCGCCAGTACGTGCAAGCCGACCGCGGTGATGGCCTCGAGGAAACGTTCCGTCGCCGCGAGAACGACATCATCGGCGTCCAGAGCGGCATCGACTACCGCACCTGGGACCCGAGCGTCGACCCGCTCCTCGCCCAGACGTACACGCCGGAAGACGGAGAGCTTGCAGGCAAGAAGAAGTGCAAGGCCGCGCTGCAAGAGACCATGAAGCTGGAGGTCGCGCCGCGCACGCCGCTCTTGGCGATCATCGGCCGCTTCGACGCAGACAGCGGCTTCGACATCCTGGCCGAGTCCCTGACGCCGATGCTCGAGCGCAACGTCGAGATCGTCCTGATGGGCCCGGGCCCGCCGGAGATCATCGAGCGGCTGCACACCATCGAGCAGACCTTCGCCGGTCGCTGCCGCGTTGTCGAAGGCTACGACGTCACGACGGCGCACACGCTGCTCGCCGCGGCGGACATGCTGCTTCTCCCCGGTCACTACCACGCGACCAACGCCCTGTGCGCGATCTCCATGCGCTACGGCGCGGTCCCGATCGCCTACGCATTCAGCGGCCTCGAGGACACGCTCATCGACGTCACCGAGACGCCGAAGAAGGGCACAGGCATTCTGTTCGAGCGCTACGACCCCGAGGCTTTGGTGGACGCGCTCGACCGCGGCCGAGCGATCTACAAGAAAGCCGCTGACTGGAAGGCTATTGGCAAGCGCTGCATGGGCGAGGACTTCTCCTGGGCCGAGAGCGGCCGCGAGTACCTCAAGGCCTACCGCAAGATCTCGAAGCTGGCCAAAGCGAAGAGGTGACGGGCCAGAGCGAACCCGGGCGTCCTTCGGGGCGCCCGCTGATCGGCCTCGACTTTGGTGGCACCACCATCAAGGGTGGCGTCATCGCGTCGGATGGCGCCGAGCCGATCTGCACGGGCTCGGCCCCGTTTGATCAGAACGTTCCGTCGACCGAGATCTACACGCGCGCGGCGAAGCTCGCGCTGGAACTCGAATCCAAGGCTGGGCTTGGCCCCGCGGAAGCGATCGGCGTGGGCTGTGCGGGGCTCTTCAATCGCAGCACCGGCGAAGTACTCGCCAGCGCGAACATGCAGAACCTCGTGGGCACAAGCCTCACGGACGGCGTTTCCAAGGCGCTCTCGGGGCGGCACGTCGTCATCGAGAACGACGCGAACGTCGCGGCCTACGGCGAGCAGTGGCTCGGGGCAGGCCTGCACGAACGGGACCTCGTTCTCGTGACGCTGGGCACGGGCGTTGGCGGCGGCGTCGTGCTAGAGGACAAGCTCTTCACCGGACCCGGCGGCAACGCAGGTGAGATCGGGCACGTGGTCATTTGCCAACGGCCAGCGAACAGCGACTACGACGCGCCGTACGCCAAAGAGCTCGAGTGCGCCTGCGGATCGTACGGCTGCCTCGAACGACTCGTCTCGGCCACGGCCGTCATGCGTCGCGCGAAGTCGAGCGGCTTGACGCCTGATCTCCCCGACCTCTGCGCGCGCGCGCGCGAAACTGACGGAGAGGAGCGGGCCCTCCTCCACCAAGTCGGCCGCGATCTCGGCGCAGGCCTCGCCACCCTCATTACGCTCTTCGACGTCAACGTGTTCGCCATCGGCGGCGGATTCGGAGCGGCCCTCGACTTGCTCAAGCCTGGCGCCGAAGAGTCCATGGCCGAGCGCCGGTACGGCACCCGCGAGCCCAAGATCATGGCGGCCACCCTCGGTTCAGACGCGGGCTGGATCGGTGCTGCAAGGCTGAGCGCCGAGCCCTCGTAGGCGGACGGACTCCACTCTTCGAGCGGCGGTGCTCCCGCCCTTCGCCTAGGGGTTCGTCCACGTCGATCCGGAAACGGAGAGCGGCGGAGAGATGAACGCGGAAACGTGGGCGAGGTTGATCCAGCTGAAGAAGCTCGAAAGCCCCAGCGTCCGAGGCGTCGCGAGCGTGCCCGGCATGAAGGTCCACCCGGTCGGCGTTCCGACGGGCGGCGCGTCCAAGGTGGGCGTAAGGATGAACGCACCTGCGCTTGGGAATGGGAATCGCTACGGCTGGATGGTTCCCGCCGAGCGCTACCTCAGGCGCGGGTCGCCGAAGTCCCGAATGCGATTCGTCGCGGCAACGAGCTCCCGCGTGATCCCTGGCTCGTGGGACGAGTGGCCGGCGTCATCAACAACGGCTAACGATGATTCAGGCCACGCCCAGTGCAAATCGAAGGCGGACTTGACGGGACATATGATGTCGTAGCGACCGTGCACCAGGAACGCCGGGATCGAGCGGATACGCTCGATGCGCTGGAGCAGCCGATCGTCGGGGTCGAAGCGAACGTTCCGAAAGTAGTGCGCTTCCAATCGAGCCACCGCCCAGGCGACTTCGGGCTCGTCAAAGCACGACGCGAACTCGGGGTTCGGCAAGAGCGTGCAGCTGGTGATCTCATAGGTCGCCCAGCTCCTAGCTGCAGCGAGGGCCGCGGCGCGATCGCTGCCATTCAGTAGGCGCCAGTAAGCTTCGATCAGGTCGTCGCGCTCGGCCTTAGGCACAGCCTCCGAGAACTCCCTCCACCGCTCCGGTTGGATGAGCCGCATCCCGTAGAGCCACCAGTCAAGTTCCTCTTGGCGCAGCAACCAGATACCGCGAAGCGTCAGCGTGCGGCAACGCTCAGGATGCTCCTGGGCGTAGGCGAGGGACAGCGTACTGCCCCACGACCCACCGAAGACGTGCCAGCCGTCGATGCCGAGCTTCTCGCGCAGGCGTTCGAAGTCCGCGATGAGATGGGTCGTCGTGTTGGCCTCAAGCTCGCCAATCGGCCGCGAGCGACCACAGCCGCGCTGGTCGAGAAGCACGATGCGAAAGTACGCTGGATCGAAGAAGCGCCGGTCGTCCAACGAACAGCCAGCCCCCGGTCCCCCATGAACGAATAGGACGGGCTCTCCTTCCGGATTCCCGCACTCCTCCCAGTAGAGGACATGCCGCTCGTCGCCTTTCAACTCGCCGTGCCGATACGGCTCGATCGCTGGATAGAAGTGTTCGTTCGCCACGTTCCCATGGTACTCGGTGCGCGCTGACTTCGAGCTTGGGCACCGCCATCCACCGGTTCGGCGATCACGGCGACACTCCGCGCTCCACCTCGCCTAAGGATCCCGATCGGCCCAAACCGCTACGAGACAGCCGAGTGGGCTGTGGTCAGGCAGGAAACGCTAGCGCTCTAGACGATGAGTCTCGATGGCGCGCAGGGCCGCCGTCGCGTGCTGGGCCCAGTGTGTGCGGTAGCTAAGACTCCAATCGAAGCAGGCCGACTCCCTGTGGCCTGCGTCCCACCCGCTGAGCCCTTGGGCTAGATCCCCGTAGATGTCTGATAGATCGTCGGACAACGCCCCCATCACGGGCCCGTCGCTGCCGTCAATATCGTGGGGATCGAAGACCATGGAATAGACGTTGAACGAGAACCCACCGAATCGGCTGGCCACTTGGGAAAGGGCTTCGCTGTCGAGCCGATCCGCATCGTGCTCAGCCGAGTTTGGCGCTGCCTCCACCGACGGCATGTGAAACATCAGCTGAATCAGAAGCTCACGAACGTGTCGCAGGTCGGCGGCCGTGACTTCGCCCGTGCCCTCCGCGAGCGTGCAGAACGCGCGCGCCGTCGCCACGAAGCCCTCGACAGATGATGGTTCCATAGAGGGCCAGCCTAGAGCACGGAAGGGAAACCGCCAACCATTCGGCTCGGTTCGGGAACCGGCGGCCACGCGGCGTTTCGGTCGCACAAGATCCGGGGTACCCTTGGCCCATGACGATGCAGCACTGGATCCTCACCAACCGCCCGGTGGGTCGCCGCAAGAACGCCGGCGGAACCTTCGAGGAGCGCATCCTCGACGAGCAAAACGAGTCCCTCCCTGTCTTTCGCCTGGCCTCGTTTAGCCCGGCCAAGAAGGGCGAGCGCGACTTCGAGAGGCTTGAGGATCGCGTCGAGGTCATCGAAGATGGTTACCCCTCCTCCTACGAAAGCCTGCGCTTCACCGAGGACGCGCGCTCCCTGGCAGCGACCCAGCGGATGTTCCTTGAGATGTACGAGGACATGAAGGCGGCGCCGAAGTCCAAGCAAGACACGCTGTTCTTCATCCACGGCTTCAACTACAGCTGGCCGGACGCGCTAACGCACCTGCAGAAGCTCCACGAGATCTACGTCAAGCCGCGCACGAGCCCCATCGGACGCATCGTCTACTTCACGTGGCCCTCCTGGGGCTCTTTGCTGAAGTACCAAAAGGACCAGGAGATCGCACGCCCCTCAGGGCAGCTCCTCGGGCGCGTGTTCGGCAAGACCGTGCGCTTCTACCGCGACTTCTTCAAGCCGTGCAAGAACGGCGACAGCGAAGACCCGGAGTACTGCGGCGGACGCATCCATCTCGCGGCCCACAGCATGGGCGTCCAGGTCCTGACCGAGATGGTGCGGTTCATTCGCCCCTACAAGTTCCTCGACCTCGCCCTGTTCGGCGAAGTCCTGCTCCTCAACGGCGACGCTGGCTGGCGTTCCCTAGAACGCAAGCGCCCGCTCTCGTACCTGCCCGATATCGCCGAGCGCATCCACGTCTACAACCACGAGAGCGACGACGCTCTGCGAATCTCTGGATGGACCAAGAACAGCGAGAAACGCCTCGGGCGACTCGGCCCGCGGAGCCTCGATCTCCTGCCCCCACGCACCCTCGTCGTCGACTGCTCCGACCTCAACGGCTCAAGCCCGGCCAAGCCCAAGTCCGACAGCGCCATGCTCGCCGTCGCCCGCCGAGTCCTCAACATGGACTCCAAGGTCAAAGCCAAGGAGCGCCTCTTCGACCACTGGGGCTACCTCAACCGCCCCGAGGTCGTCGCAGACATCTACCAGGTCCTCAAGGGCGTCTCCAGCGCCGAAATCGAGGGCCGCGCCCCCCGCTCAGAGCGTCTGTTCCGGCTTGAGGAGTCGTAATTCGTCGGCCACGCCCCACGTGCGCCGTGCTATGTCGACGGCTCGCCAATGACCGTAAGGCCCTGGTCTTGCCAGCCGAGGATGCCGCCCGCGACGCTGATTGGGTTCACCGCGACGCCCAGGCGCTTGAGCGTCTTGGCCGCGGTCACGGAGCGGACTCCGGAGCGGCAGCTCAGGTACAGAGGGGCCTTCTGCTTGAACTCGTCGAGGTGGAAGCCCAGTTCGGACAGCGGGATGTTCACCGTGCCGTCGATGTGTCCGTGCTCGAATTCGAAGGGATCACGGACGTCGACCCAGTGCGCTGCGGAGGGAAGCGCAGCATGGACTTCGGCCGCTTGACCCGAGGGGATCTCATCGACTGCGATGCCGCCCCCGGCGGAGGGCGCCGCGCAGCAGGCGGCGACGTTGCCCGCGGACTGGGGCAGCTCGGGGTCCGGCGCTAGGTTCAGTTCGAGGTTGGCGTTGACGGCATCGGAGTTGCCCGCGCCCGGCGTGGCGCCGAGGCTCGCCGCGTAGTCCGCGCCGCTTGCGTGGCGCAGCGCTTCACTATGCTCTTCCTCATGGTCCACCGTGGTGAACATCAGGTCGCCGTAGTCGTGGCCGGGGAATGCCAGCGTTCCTTCGGGCAAGGTGAGCAGGCGCTCGCGCACCGAGGTAAAGAGCTGGGCGGGATCGCTACCCAGGAAGTCAGCGCGGGCGAGGCTGCCGATAAAGAGACTGTCCCCGGTGAGCACAAGTCCGTGGCCGTAGAGCGCGAGGGAATCCGGGGTGTGGCCCGGGACCTCAATCGCGTGGAAGGTGAGGTCACCGACTGCGACCTCGGCGCCATCGCGTAGGTGACGCATCGCCCGCTTCACCGGCGTTCGATGGGACATGTACAGCGGCACGTCTTCGCTGACGAAGCGGGGCGCGGCGGAGAGATGATCCGCGTGGGTGTGAGTATCGAAGATCCCCACGAGCTCTAGCCCGTAGGCGTCGATCAGCGATCGATAGAGATCCTCCCGGCCAACCTTGGGGTCTACGAGGAGACAGGCACGGGTGCTCGGGCACCCGATGAGGTACGAGCGGCAGCCATCCGAGGCGACGGCTTTGAAAATGGGCGGTTGCATGGCCCTCTTACGATACTCGAAAGGACCCCGGTGCTGGACCCGCATGCCCCTGTGGCCCAGGGCGTAACCGTGAGCGTGTGCCTGAGATGAAGGCCGTTCGTAACCCCAGCATCCGCCGGCGCAGCACTCGTCCTCGAGAAAGCTTGCACGTTCAACCTCGTTCCCGTTCGCGATG
>CALHGQ010000054.1 GCA_938030175.1 uncultured bacterium
GGGCTGGCCGCAGCCGTCTCCCAGGACTCCGAGCTGTCCCGGCGCTCGACAGAACGCTCGCCCCGCGGCGTCCAAGCCTTATCTCGGTTCTCCCGGGCGTTGTACGTGGCCGACGCAGCGTCCGTCCGCCCTTCGCGAATGCGCGCAGACACGTTCTCCTGGGCGCTCTGACCCGGGCCATGCTCCGTGCGATTCGCGAGCAGAGCAGCGAAACGGTCGCCCCCCGCCAACGCGTCAGAGACACGGGCGCTCGGCTGATTGTTCGACGTACCGTCCGGGAACGTGGACGACCGCTCCGTGCCGAGCGACCGTCCATCCATATCCATGGAACGGAGGACGAGTTGGGACTTCGTGGACTCCATCGCCCACAGAGGAGCAACGGGAGTGCCAAGCGTAGCGCGCGGCTCGGGGGAGCCCCTGGGGCGTCCTCATGTGAAGGATGTTCCGGGCGCGGGAAGAATTGACCGTCGCGAAATTCGACGCTTCGGATCGCTGTCCCGGCCGTGTCAGTCGCGACCGGGTTCCTGGTGCAACGAATCTGAGGGCGAGCTAGCCGGATTCGGCCACGGGCGACAGGCCCTTAGGAGCCTGCCGCGCATAGCTGAATCCGCGTAGCACGCGCCCAATTCCGGTGGGCTGCGTTGCCCCCAAGACCCCGGTGACTACTGCCACGAGAGGTCTGGGCGCGCCTTGCCCCCCGAAATTGTGCACGCACTACGCGAATCCATCTGTGCGCGGCACACTCCTGGGAGCCTGTCGCGCATAGCTGAATCCGCGTAGCACGCGGCCAATTCCGGTGGGCTGCGTTGCCCCAAGACCCCGGTGACTACTGGCGAGCCTTCGAGCTGAGCTCCGCTGACCCGTCCTCTTGGCCGACCACCATGTCGTGGGCGAGCCCGATGAAGAGGCCGCTCTCGACGACCCCGGGGATCTCTGCGAGGGCTCTTTCAAGGCCTGAAGCGTCCGCGATACCCGCCTCAAAGTGCACGTCGAGGATCTCGTTGCCGTTGTCAGTGAGGTAGGCGGCTCGGGAATTTTCCTTATCCGTGCGGAGGGTCGGAGCACCGCCCAGTGCCTCGATACGTCGCTGGACGACCGATCTGGCAAAGGGCACCACCTCAACGGGTAGATCGAAGGTCGTTCCCAATCGCTCGACCACCTTGTCCGCCCCGATGACGATGACCATGCGGCTCGAAAGCGATGCCACCACTTTCTCACGCAGGAGAGCCCCGCCTCCGCCCTTGATCATCTGGTAGCCGCCGTCGATCTCATCGGCTCCGTCGATGGTCATGTCGATAGCGCTGACTTCGTCCAGCGTCGCGAGGGGGATGCCGAAGGTACCGGCCTTGGTCTCGGTGTCGACCGAGGTCGGGACACCCTGGATCGTGAGCCCTTCCTCGCGAATCCGCTCGCTGAGGCGCTCTAGGACAAAGAACACCGTCGATCCCGTCCCAAGGCCCACGATCGTCCCCGACTCGACCAGGTCCGCGGCGAGGCGCCCGGCGGCTCTCTTGGATTCGCTCATGGAAGCCAAGGTAGCAGCCATCAACCCTTGGTCCGGGCTCTAGCCGGCACAATTCACGGGATGACCGTGCTCGGGGAGGTCTACTCGGAGCCCCGAGTGGCCATGACCACTACCGAGCCACTGGCCGAAAGCAACCCCGCGCGGGCGGCAGCGAGGATCATGTCCTTCTCTTTGGAGTCCCCGTCGTCGAGGGGCATGCTCCGCGCCGCTCGGTCGATCAGGACTTTGACCTCACCCGCGGGGAGCGTGGTCATCGGCGCGAAGGCGCGGATCTCGATGGACCAGTCACTCGGCATCATGGATGCCAACTCTGACGCGGTGAGATCGGGACCGTGGATCATGCCGCTCTTGCGGTCCAGCCCGCGGGTGAGATTGTCGAGTCGCCGCATCCACTCGAAGCGCGGGAAGCCATCCCCCGTGAGTGGTTCCGCGGCCAAAATGCCAACCTCTGCAGCGGCGGAGGCTCGGAGCAGAACGCGGGCCGGATCGTCCACGTGGTGCAATACGTGGCGAACGGTAATCCACTCCGAGGAAGGGAAGGCCGTCGTGGGACCGTCGATGAGGCCCTCTCCGACGGGGATGTCCTCTTGCCTCGCGCGCTCAAGCGAAGGACCGCGCTGTTCGATCCCCGTGGCACTCACGCCAGCGTCGTTGAGATCTGAGACGAGGGTGCCGTCTCCGGCTCCGAGGTCGAGGACCTGCGTGGGGTTCTTCGACAGCAGCCATTCCAAGAAGGCGGCCCGAAGGACCTGGCGATGCTCATCAAGCACCGGATGTTCGCTCCCGTTCACGGGAACATTCTCACCCGCGGGGCTTTCAAGTCCACGGGTTGAGGGAAATTCCGGAGCTCTTTCGAATTAGCTCCCAAAGGTGGGGATAGACGAATCGGCGGCAGGCGCTGGTCCGTTGCACCGCGCGGATTGGGCAAGTGCCCGACGCAACGACACACTGATGCGAATACGTCGCTTGCAGCCCGCTTTGCCAGGCCGACTTACGCACTCGAGCCTCCACTCGAGGGAGCCAGCTCTTCGGGCAAGCAATGACTACACTTGCCGCCATGCGCACCCATCTCCACGTTGTCTGTCTTCTCTCGATCTTCTTGTCGCTCGCCGCAGGCGCCCTAAGTGCGACGCATTCAATCCCCCAAGAAGAGGCGGCCCAGAAGCAGCCGAACATCCTCTACATCTTCAGCGATGACCACGCGACCGACGCCATCGGTGCGTACGGAGGTCGGCTCGCCAGCGTGAACCCCACGCCGCGGATCGATGAGCTGGCGAAGTCCGGCACGCTCTTCCAGCGGTCCTATTGCACGAACTCAATCTGCGGCCCGAGTCGAGCCGTGGTCCTGACTTCGAAGCACAGCCACCTCAACGGGTTCCGCAAGAACGGGGATCGCTTTGATGGCTCGCAGCAGACCTTTCCGAAGCTTCTCCAGAACGCTGGCTACGTCACTTCGCTGATTGGCAAGTGGCACCTCGGCTCGGACCCCGAGGGCTTCGACTACTGGGACATCCTCCCCGGCCAGGGTTCGTACTACAACCCGTCGCTTCGCAAGGCCGAGGGCTCACGCACGATCGAAGGTCACTGTACGGACATCGTCACCGACCTTGCCCTCGACTGGCTCGACGAGCAGCGGGCCAAGGACGACGGGAAGCCTTGGCTCTTGATGTGCCAGCACAAAGCGCCGCACCGAACGTGGATGCCCGCGGCGCGGCACTTGGATCTCTGGGCGGACGAGGACTTGCCCGTGCCCGCGACCCTGTTCGATCGTCACGAGGACAACGCGAGCGGAGCGGCCGCGTCCCAGATGAGCATCGACCAGCACATGGAGCTCTTCTACGACCTCTTCGTCTTGGACAACGAGGACCAGCCGCCCCCCGGCAACGGCGCCCTGGACGCCTCTGGATTCCGCAACCTGAGCCGCATGACCGAGGCCCAGCGCGCCGCATGGGACGCGGCCTTCGACCCCCGCAACGCAAAGTTCCTGGAAGCGAACCTCGAAGGTGAAGCCCTGGTCCGCTGGAAGTACCAACGCTACATCAAGAACTACCTGCGTTGCATCAGGGGCGTCGACGAGAGCGTCGGCGCGCTCCTCGACTGGCTCGACGAGTCCGGTCTCGCGGACAACACCATCGTGATCTACTCGTCGGACCAAGGCTTCTACCTCGGGGACCACGGCTGGTACGACAAGCGCTGGATGTACGACGAATCCCTTGAGATGCCGCTCATCGTCCGGTGGCCGGGCGTTTCCGAGCCGGGCACGGTG
>CALHGQ010000055.1 GCA_938030175.1 uncultured bacterium
CCTGCGATAGCGAAAAAACTTCGCGATAGCACGGCTGTCCCCTAAAGCCATCGTGCTCGAGCGTCGATACCTGCGGCATGCCGGGTCCATCGGATCCGCCCCACGCCATGCTGTTGACGCTGCTCCAATCCATCGCCCTTCTGGGTGCCGCCTCCCACGCGCTTCCCGCGAACAGTGCCCAGGTGCCAAGCGACAAGCTCCCTCTCCCGGGTGCGATCCGCGCGGCGGACGTCCCGGCAGAGATCCAAATCACCGCCACGCACTTCATGGCGAAGAGCCTGGTGAACGAACGCCAGTGGCTCGTGTTCATGAACCAAGAGCGCGGCCTCGTTCGGGTCCGCGGCCTCCGCCCCTTCGAGTCCGCGCTGCTCCCCATCCCCTCGGGTGGCGCAGAAGGAATGTCGATCGAGCTGATCGCCTACAGCGTCGGAGGCCGACTCCTCTCCAGCGGAGTCTTCCCGTGCACAGGCGTCGCCTCGTCAAAGAACGCGGTCTTCATGGAGCGCACACCGAAGTCCCTCATCGGATGGACGCCGCGCCACGGTGGCCGCTCGCTCACGCGTCTCGCAACGAAGCCCTCGACGCTTCTTCCGACCCTCGCCTCCACCCGGGCCCGCGCTGCTCAGCCGACCGCGCCCCACGTGCCGGTCCCTCTCCCCGCCGAGAACCGGACCAAGGACAAAAGCCGCAAGCTCAAGAGGAAGAAGCTGCCGCCCATCTAGATCACGGAGCGGCCCTCGCGGGCTGTTCCGGGGAAGTGAAGAGAATAGGATCGTCCGAAGGCGCGTCACGCGCACACCACTTGGGCCGGTCCGAATGGGAAAGACGCCGGGTGCATCGCGCAGCGATGCACCCGGCTTCTCTACATCACACGCGCGCGACTGCGTGAGCTACGTCTTCCGGAAGCGACTCACCGGCTCGCCGCGAGCCAGCCCCCGAACAAGTCGTCGCGTTCGTCCCGCAGGACGGGTACCGCGCGACGTAGCGCGCGCGCCTCTTCGAGGTCGATCCCGTGGACGGAAAGTCGCGTCGTGCTCTCCCCCACGGTCTCGGTGTGCAGCGGCGCAACGTCCTCGCCGCTCGGTCCCACAACGGCCGCGTGGCCATCGAACTCAAGGCGCAACCGGCGGCGGCCGATCTCGTCGACGCCGATCCGATTGGACGCGACGACAAAGCCCTCCATCTCCGCCGCCCGCCCGCGCAGAAGCGCCTTCCAGTGGGGCGCGCGGGACCGGGGCCACTGGGCGACGGCGACCAAGACCTCTGCCCCTCCGCGAAAGGCCGCCCGCGCGACCTCGGGAAAACGCAGGTCGTAGCAGACGATGGGCGCGACTCGGACGTCGAGCCCTGGCAGCTCGACAACGGGCGGCGGCACGTTCCCCGCTCGGAACCCCAGGTGTTCGGCGGTCGGGGAGAAGAGGTGCACCTTGTCGTACCAGGCGAGGACTTCTCCGCCCGCGAGGACGTGCGCGCGGTTGGTGGGCAGGGCGGGTCCCGGGGCGTTGTCCCCCACCGGCCCGAAGGCCGATCCCACCACGACCACACGGAGCTCCCCAGCGATGCGCGCCATTTCTGCGACGGCGTGATCGCTTGCGTCGAAGTCAGCCGCCTGCGCATTCGGCACGAACGAGGTCGGCCACATCTCCGGGATCGCTACGAGCTGTGCGCCGGCTGTGGCAGCAGCGCGCACGCCCGCCAGCGCGGTGGCAAGGTTGGCGTCAACGTCCCCGGTTCGCAGATCGATCTCAAGAGTGGCAACGCGCATGGGCGTCATGCTCTCAAGAGAGAATCGTCCCGTAAAGAGCCGTGGTACCAGGAAGTCCTCGGTGTTCGATCATGACGCCCCCCGCGACTTTGATCATGATGCGCCGGTGAGCGCGCCCCCACTCCTCTCCCCCACGCTACGGGAAGGTCTCGAACGGCTGCACAGACGAGGCAGCGACCTCTCGTTCAAGACGAGGTTAGAGCTCTTGGTCTTCGAGCTTCCGCCCGCCGAGTCGGACGCGCTGATGATGCTGATGAAGGAGAGCCGGGGGGCTTGGGCTCTGCTCCTAGAGGCCGCTGAAGGGCGCGCGCTCTTCATCGGTGACGCGCTCTCCGGAACGCCCGTCGCCCTTGGCACCCTCGGCTTCCAGGTGACGATCGTGGATCCCTCTCGGGACCGCGTGCGGTTCGCGCTGCACCGGGGTGATGCCCTCGCTCCGGGGTCGACCATGGGCGTCCAGGCGGGGCGCGACGGGCGCCTGCCGTTCCGCGATCGAGCCTTCGATGTGACGGTCCTGGAGGGCGGCCTCCCGTCGAAAAAGACCGGTTGGGGATTCAGCCTGGACGAAGTTCGAAGAGTGACGGCGGCGGAGCTCGTCGTGACGGCGGACAACCGGCTGGGCTACAAACGCTCGACGGGCCGGCGCGGATCGTTCCGCCGTGACCCACGGGTGCTCGTGCGCGAGATCCTGCGTCCCTCCCGCGGTGAGGCGACCCTCCCCACGACGAAGGCGCTCGTCCAGGGTGATGGCAACGACTGGCCCGGCGCCCGCGCATTCTCGCTCTACCCCGACGGGCTGGAGTTCAGTCACGTGGTAGCGCTCGACGAATCGCGCCCCCAGCTCACGATCGGTCCACGCGAGCGAAAGAACAGGATCAAGATGGTGGGCTATGGCCTCGGACTCTTCCGTTGGCTGACCCCGTCGTTCGCGGTCCACGCAAGACGCTCTGGACCCAAGGGCCCCGATCGGCTGACCCGGATCCTCGAACAGCTCAGCGAGATCACCGGGGAAGACGCGGCGATCGCGGACATCCTTGTGGCGACGCGGAGTAACGACGCGCTGATCCACACGGCTCCGAAGAGCGGGACCGGAGAGGCGGGGCGCTGGACACTGCACGTACCGCTCCAGCCTGCGAAGCGTAAGATGGTTAGGGTTCATCACGAGTGGCTCGTTCGGCTCCAGCGCGAACTCCCAGAGGTGCCTGTACCGGAACCGCTCTTCCTTGGGGAGCTTGAGGGGACGCACCTCGCCGTCGAGCGGCGACTCGGTGGGCTGAGCGGGACCGATGTCACCGGCGACCTGGAGCGGACAGAGCGCATGTTCGTGGACGCGGCGCGCCATGCGGCGCTTCTCGTCAACCAAGAGGCGACCTTGCTCGACGAGGCGTGGGCCGGGCGGCTTTTAGGACCCCGCTTCGATCGAGTGGAACGACTCATTCGAACCGACTCCACGCGGGCGAGCCTTCAGGCCCTTCGCTCACGGGTAGAGGAGCGGCTCCTTGGTTCGAGAGTCCGACTCGCGATCTACCACGCGGACCTGCGCGGTAAGCACGTGCAAGTCACGGAGGAAGGCGCGGTGAGCGGCTACCTCGACTGGGGCGCAAGCGAAACGCAGTTCCTTCCCTTCGTGGACCTTCTGCACCTCGTGGTGCACCAGCGCAAGCAAGAGGTGGGCGGCACCTTCGGTGACGCATGGCGCGCGCTTTTGGATCCCGCAAGCCGACGCGACTACGAGGACCAAGCCTTCAACGACTACCTCAGCCACACGGGGTTCGAAGCGGAAGACCTAGCGTTCTACCTGGAGGCCTACCCGCTCTTCGTTGCGGGGATGGCCGAGCGCAATTGGGACTACTCGCGCCCCGACTGGGTACGTCGGCAGTTCGGAATCCGATAGAGGGCGTAACCCCGCCCAGCGCTGAATCGGTCTCTTCAGCAAGTCATGAAAGAACCGAACACAGCGAACTCCACGTTCGCAGGAATGCCCAAGGACGCCATGGTCGTCCTAGAAGAGCTTGCGCGACAGAAAAGCTTTGAGTGGATGCGAGCGGAGCGATCCCGCGTCCATCGATCACTGCGCGACCCGTTCCTCGAGTTCCTGCGCGCGGTCACGCAGAGACTCGGCTACGCGGGCTTCGACCTTGAGGGCAACGAACGCACGGTCTTTCGGCTGCATCGAGACCAGCGCTTTCACCGGGATGCGCGTCCGTTCCACGGGCACATCGAGGCGGTATTTGCGAAAGACAGTCAGCGCATCGGGGCGCGCGCGTCGATTCACGTTCGTCTCGACCCATCCGGTGGGTTCTTGCGCGCGGGTTCGTTCCTGCAGCCCCCTGAAGCACTACGTGCCCTGCGCGATGCGATGGTCGCGCGCGAGGAGCGTTTCCTCGACATCGCAGGCGCCATGGAGCAACGCGGCTGTGGACTCGTGGCGAAGCGCCTCTTGAAGCGTGCGCCGCGCGGCTTCGGCGACGTCACGAACTCGACGCTTGCTGAGTACCTCAGGATGGTGGACCCCACGGCGGAACAACGCATGTCCCGAGATGATTGGGCAACAGGACAAGCGGTGGACAAAGTCGTCCAATTTGCGACCGTATGCAGACCGTGGCTTCTGTTCGTACAAGAAGCGTTTATTCGAACGGAGCCGTCACGCCTAGAGCATGAAAGAAGCGATGCGGGGTAGGAGTACTGAGCATCCCTTCATGGGTTCCCCCTAGGGTGCGGTGATGGAAAGTTGGTTCCCCCTAGCGACTGTCTCCATAGCTTCCGCAGCCCTTTGGATTTGGAGGTGCTGTGCAGAGGCTCGAGCCCGTGCGAACGAGCCGAGCGAAGACGGCATCATGGGCGCATTCGGCGCGTCCTCCGGTGACGCCGTGTCGTTGGACGAGCTCGGAGAGGTGAACGTCCTGCATGAAGGCCCCCCCGAGGCATGGAAGCGAATCTTCATCGATCCCGCGCCGCAGCAGCCCGCGTACAGACCACGGCTGCACTCTTGGAACGGGGTGAGAGTCGCTCATGCGAACGACGAGCTGATGCATGCCTCTGGGCACCGCGACGTGCACCAGCACGGCGAACGGCCGATCCGATTGGTCCGCAGTCAGCGCGGGTAGGCTAGCAGCCCGTTGAAGAAGGCCGCACTACCCACCAGCGCCCCTCGAAGCCCTGACTGCGTTGCTTGAAGGGCCCCGAATAGCTAGCAGCCCCTTGAAGAAGGCCGCACTACCCAGCAGCGCCCCTCG
>CALHGQ010000056.1 GCA_938030175.1 uncultured bacterium
CCTGATCTTCGTCTACGTCGTCCTGATGAACCGCTTGGACCGGCGCTTCGGCGTCTCGGAGGACTGACCCCATGGACGTCAAGACCTGGACTTTCCTGATCGTCGGAGTGACCTTCGCGCTCTACATCTACATCGCCATTCGCTCGCGCGCCGGTAGCACAAAGGAGTTCTACGTCGCGGGCGGCGGGGTGCCCCCGCTCGCCAACGGCATGGCGACGGCCGCGGACTGGATGTCGGCCGCGTCGTTCATTTCCATGGCGGGGCTCATCTCGTTCATGGGCTATGACGGCTCCGTCTACCTGATGGGATGGACCGGCGGCTACGTTCTCCTCGCGCTGCTTCTCGCGCCGTACCTGCGCAAGTTCGGCCGCTTCACCGTGCCCGACTTCGTCGGCGATCGCTACGAGTCGAGCACCGCGCGCCTCGTCGCCGTCGTCTGCGCGATCTTCGTGTCGTTCACCTACGTCGCCGGACAGATGCGCGGGGTTGGCGTGGTGTTCGGACGGTTCCTTGAGGTCTCCGTCGAAACGGGGGTCGTCATTGGCATGGGCGTCGTGCTCCTGTACGCCGTGCTCGGCGGGATGAAGGGGATCACCTACACCCAGGTCGCCCAGTACTGCGTTCTGATGTTCGCCTTTATGGTGCCCGCGATCTTCATCGCCCTCATGATGACGGGCACGCCCATTCCCCAGCTCGGATTCGGCGGGATGCTGCAGGGCCCCCTCGGGGACAGCATCGCTGGCGGGGAGTCGATCTCGCTGCTCGCCAAACTCGACGGACTGCATGAGGAGCTAGGCTTCGCACCCTATACATCCGGCTCGAAGGCGATGATCGATGTCTTCTGCATCACGATGGCGCTCATGGTCGGGACGGCGGGACTCCCCCACGTCATCATCCGCTTCTACACCGTGCCCAAGGTCAAGGACGCGCGCATTTCAGCTGGCTGGGCACTACTCTTCATCGCGTTTCTCTACACGACGGCACCGGCCGTCGCGGCATTCGCGCGGACGAACTTGATCGGAGCTGTGGAGGGTGCGTCCTACGCCGCCGCCCCGGCAGAGGGCGGAGCCGCTCCTGGCAAGACCGCACCCGATTGGCTGAAGAACTGGGAGAATTCCGGGCTCATCGCCTGGATGGACAAGAACGGCGACGGAGTGATCACCTACCGCCAAGGGGCCCCCTTCGAAGGCAAGCCGATCTTCCAGGGGCCGAGCGGCGACAGTGCCTTCCGCGGACCTGCCGGGCAACGGCTGGTCGCGAACGATCCCACCGACGGCGCCAACGAGCTCTACATCGACAGGGACATCATGGTCCTCGCCAACCCAGAGATCGCTGGACTGCCCAACTGGGTCATCGCACTCGTGGCAGCGGGCGGCTTGGCCGCGGCGCTCTCTACCGCAGCGGGGCTGCTCCTCGTCATCTCGACCGCTGTCTCCCACGACCTCTTGAAGCGAACGTTCATTCCGAACATCAGTGACCGCGCCGAGCTTGTCGCCGCCCGGATCGCCGCCGCCGTTGCGGTGATTTGCGCAGGCTACCTGGGGATCCACCCACCGGGCTTCGTGGCCGAAGTCGTCGCCTTCGCCTTCGGGCTGGCCGCGTCGTCGTTCTTCCCCGCCATCCTGATGGGCATCTTCTCACGGCGTATGAACAAGCAGGGAGCGATCGCCGGCATGGTCCTGGGCCTCGGCTTCACCACCGCCTACATCGTGTACTTCAAGTTCCTGCACCGCGAGCTCAACACGCCCGAGCATTGGTTCCTCGGTATCTCACCGGAGGGCATTGGCTCCATCGGGATGGCGCTGAACTTCGCGGTGGCGGCGGCCGTGGCCCGGTTCACTCCGGCGCCGCCTACGTCTGTCCAGGAACTGGTGACGAGCATTCGCGTCCCTAAGGGCGCAGGCTCCGCAGAGGCGCACTGAGTCTCATCCGTTCCCGACTCCGGGCTCAACCCAACGAACCCGTTAGACACAACTTGGCCGTGGGGCAACGTACGTCGGACGGGATTTCCTTACACAGGCTTCACTAGCGCACCTCAAGGGCGTCACGAGTGAGGAAAAGTCCCTTCTCGACCCCAAGGCCACAGGTTTGAGCTGAACTCAGTTTCCGTCGGTGGCAAGCGCCGCCCACGGATGCGAATTGGATCGAAGGAGTTCGCTAAAGCGAACCCAACCGGGCGTCGATGACCGAGTGCCATGGATACTCCTCATCGAATCTCAACGAGCCATGCTGTCGGGGCGGTTGCCCACGCTGGCGCGGACGCGAAATCTACGTCATTTGCGACCGCTAAGAAGGCGGTGCAGCGGCCCGGAGCGCCGTCGGACCAGCTGCTCAAGTGCACGAAGAAGATCATCCTTCTCGGGCACTTTGGGGTCGGGAAGAGCAGCCTAGTGCAGCGCTTTGTGCACTCCGTTTTCTCGGCCGAATACCAGTCCACGATCGGCGTCAAAGTCGACAAGAAGCTCGTTGTGACCCCCACGCACGAGATGAAGATGGTTCTCTGGGACATCGAGGGCGCGCCCGATCAAACGAGCCTTCCGCGCTCCTACTTCGCAGGAGCGCACGGGATCCTCTACGTCTGCGACGTCACTCGCTCGTCGACCTACCGCGACCTGTCGAAGACGCTTCCCGAACTCGTGCAGAAGTCGCCACGGGCCTCCATCGTCGTCATCGGCAACAAAATGGATCTTGTTGGCGAGGAGCAGCTCGAGGAGATGCGGGCTTTGGAGAACCCGGGCTTCGACTTCCTGAGCAGCGCGGGTACAGGAGAGAACGTGGAAACAGCGTTCCAAACGTTGGCGCGCAAGATCCTCGCAGCATGAACCTCGACGAACTCAAGCTCGCTGCCCTCGCCGGCGAGTACCAGGTCGCGACCATCGACCCGGATGGAACGCTACTGAATAGCTGCCACTCCTTGATCGACCTGCGCGACTCGATCGGCAAGCCATTCTTCGATCACTTCTCCATCTTCTGCGGCCTGCACCCCGAAGTGATGAGCCTCAACGAGTCCGATCCGGAGCTGTGCGTGCCGAAGGTCTCTGCACCAGAGTTTAGGACGGACGAGCACCTCGACTTCAGGTTTCGATTCAGAGGAAAGGGCCGCTCGGTCCTGCTGCTGATCTCCGCCCATGAGAGCGTCAACCGCCAGCTCCAGGAGACCCAGCAGCAACGCAACGAGACGGCGATCGCCTCGGAGCATCAGCGGGATAGGGACGCAGCTACCCGCGCAGAGAACGGCAGCCTGAGGAACTACGCGAGTGAGCTTTCCCACGACTTGAAAGCGCCACTCCGCGCGATCAGCCATCTCGCCGTTTGGGTGGAGGAGGCCGTGAAGGAAGGCAACCACGACAAGGTCTCCGAGTACCTCGACCTGATGAAGTCCCGGACCCATCGCATGGAGTCGTTGGTGGACGGACTGCTCGAGAGGCCGCGCGCCCGCGGTCTCTGCGCCGAAAGCTCGCTCGCAGCGAACCAGAGCCGCGGCCCCGAGCCCCCCGCCTGCGCGAGCTCTTGGCTCACCTGGCAGAACGCTAGCCCACCGGACTCGGCAACCAGTTCACCTGCCCATGGCTAAGACAAGTAACAACACGCAGCCAGTCCTTGCTCCCCGGCCAAGGCCCGCTGGTAGTCCGCTCTCGCACACCTCGCTGACGGTCGATGCGCAGACGCTTCCGGTCAACATCGTCGTGCTTGACGATGACGTGGTGGATCTTGAGATCTTCAAGCGGTGCACCGACGACCTGGTCGACATGGAGGTTTCGCTCCGCACGTGCAGGTTGGCATCGGAGGCAGAGGCCGCTTTCGAAGAGGCTCCCTGTGACCTCTTCTTCGTCGACTATCGCCTTGGCTCGACGAACGCCGTCGAGGTGCTGGGCAACCTTCGAAGCAAGGGACACTCCCCCACCACAGTGCTCCTGTCCGGAGGCTCGGGGGACGACGTGATCCGCGCGGCCGTCCGCGGCGGATTCGTGGACTTCATGCCCAAGCAGTTCATTGTGCCCGAGCTCCTTGGCCAGGTCATCAGGAGCAGCCTGGAGAAGGCACGCCTCAAGGCCGAGGTCGTGGAGAAGCAGGCGGAGCTCGCGGCCACCGTCCAAAATCTACAGGCCAGTCGCGAGGAGATCCGACTGCTCTACCACCGTGTGGGGCACGAGCTGAAGACACCGCTGACCGGCGCGCGGGAATTCGCCTCTCTCATCCGCGATGGGGCCACGGGCCCCGTCTCTGCCGATCAATCGGGACTCTTGGATGCGATCACGAGGAACTGTGACCGCATGGCCGTCTGCATCAACGACATGCTGGACGCGGCGAGGCTGGACTCCGGAAAGCTGGCTCTCAAGATCCGCGACGCGGACCTCTGGGGTGTTCTGAACGATGCTGCGAAGAGCCTCAAGGCAACCGCTGTTGAGAAAGGAATCTCCCTCGACCTAGAGACTAGCGTTCCCGCGGAGAGGATGACTTGCTCGATCGACCCCGACCGTGTCTTCCAGGTCGTCGGCAACCTCTTGTCCAACGCCATCAAGTTCACACCCAAGGGTGGCGCGATCAGGATCACCGTCTCCTCAGAAGATCCCGACTCCCTCAGCGTCACGGTGAAAGACACCGGCTGCGGCCTCGCTCCCGAAGACCTTACCCGGATCTTCGACCGACTCGTCCAATCCAAAGAGGAGGACGCCACCGTGCTCGGCGGCCTCGGAATGGGCCTCTACATCTGCCGAGAGCTCGTTCACCTGCACGGCGGCGAGATCTCGGTGTCCTCCGAGGTGGGCGTCGGCTCTGAATTCGCCTTCTCACTCCCCACGACCCTCCCGCAAGCATGACCACCCCATCACCTGGACCCACCGACGTCGATCCGTCCAGCCACGTGGCCGAGCCTACAGCCAGAGGGGTGGAGGCTTCGAACGAAGCGCACAAGCGCCCACGGATCTTGGTGGTCGAGGACGACGAGGACATCATGCGATGCCTCGCCATGCGCCTCGAGCTCAGCGGCTTCGAAGTGCTGGGTGCGGGGGACCACAGATCAGCGCTCGAGCTGGCCGAAGGAAGCCCCCCCGACGCCGCGATCTTCGACATCTCGTTCCCCGGAGGCGACGGCGTGATGTTGACGAAAGAGCTACGTGAACGCGCCGCCACCGAGCAGCTCCCCGTGATGATCCTGACGGCGAGCATGCGGCCAGGGATCGAGGAGGAAGCGCTCGCCTCGGGCGCCACCGGCTTCATGCGCAAGCCCTACGACTCCCGCGCCCTGGTCTCAGAGCTCAAGCGTTGGTGCAGCGACGACGCGGTCGAGCAGCTCGCCCCCTAGCGACTCACGTCGGGACTCGCGGGCGGCCTCGCACACGGCGAAAGCCGCGTCTCAAGGATTCGTCGGCGAAGAGTGAGGCAATGTTCGAATAGACGGCGCATGCGTAGGTAGCCAGGGGCGAAACGCCCTCTCCCTCCCCCCGCAAGCAGGTGTCCGTCCTTGAGCCTCCCCGCTATCCAGCTGTCCAACGTCACAAAAACGTTTGGTTCGCACACGGCCGTCCGTGACCTCAGTCTCGACGTCCCCACCGGTTCCCTCTACGGCTTCATCGGCCCCAACGGATCAGGCAAAACGACCACGATCCGAATGATCCTGCACATCCTCGCACCGGATTCCGGCGAGGTTCAGGTGCTGGGAAAGTCCGGCACGCGCGCTTCGAACGACCGCATCGGCTACCTTCCCGAGGAGCGCGGTCTCTACAAGAAGATGACGGTAGCGCGGCTCCTCGCGTACTACGGTTCGCTCAAGGGCATGCGGCTCAAGGGCGCCCAGTCGGAGGCCGATCGTTGGCTCGAACGACTGGGCCTGACCGAGTGGCGCAAGGCCAAGGTCGAGGCGCTCTCCAAGGGAATGAGCCAGAAGATCCAGTTCATCTCGACGGTGATCGCGAAGCCCGCGCTCCTCATCCTGGATGAGCCGTTCTCGGGGCTCGACCCCGTCAACCTTGAGGTGATGCGTACCGCCATCCTTGAGCTCGTTGCCGAGGGCACCACCGTGGTTCTCTCTACCCACGACATGACCGTCGCGGAACAGCTCTGCGACAACGTCATCATGATCTTCAACGGAGACAAGGTTCTCGACGGCAGCATCTCGGAGGTCAACGCCCAGTACGGGCAGGACACGATCCGGCTGCGGACCGACGCGGGTGCACGAGCGCTCGAAGGACTCAGCGGTATCGAGCACGTCGCCGACATGGGCACCTTCCAAGAGGTGCGCTACCGAGGCGACTCCCAGCGACTGCTGCAAGAGCTCGCTGGCCGCACGTCGGTGCGGCTCTTTGAGGAGACCCGCCCTACGCTCCACGACATCTTCATTCGTATCGCGGGCCCGGACGCCAAAGCGGCGACCCAGGCCGAAGCGAGCCCAGCCTTCACGGGCGCACGCCAGGGGGTGGAAGCGTGAACAAGGTCCTCGCTATCGCCCGGGCGGAGTTCGTCCAGGCCGTCATGTCCAAGGCCTTCATCATCGGCCTCTTCATCATGCCCCTCTTCATGGGGGGCGGCATCGCCTTCCAGAAGGCGATGGAGAACCGCGTCGACCTGACGCCGCGCAAGCTGGCGGTCTACGACCCCGCTGGGGAGCTTTGGGAAACGCTAGAAGCCGCCGCCAAGGCCCGCAACGAGTTCGGGATCTGGGAGCCGGTGGACGAAGAGTCTGCGGCAGAAGGTGACGCGGATATTGGCTCCGAACCCGGCCGCAAGCAGCTCCGCCCTGAGTTCGTCCTTGAGCGCTTCACGCCCACCGGCGACGAGCGACCCGACGTCGTTCTGTCCGATCGAGTGCGCGACAATGACCTCCAGGGCTTCGCGCTCCTCGACCCCTCGATTTTCTCCGGCGAAGAGTCGGAGCGTCCTTTCGCCTACCACACGGACGAGCCGACCTTCACGGAGCTCCCCAAGTGGCTTGAGAAGGTGGTCAATCAAGAGGTCCGATCGCGCCGCTTCCGCGACGCGAACATGGACCAAGAGCTCGCGGCCGCCCTCTCCAAAGAGGTGACGCTGACCACTTGGGGCCTGACCGAAGCCGCCGACGACGGCACCATCAAGGACGCAGAGAAGGAGAACGACGTCCAAACGTTCCTGATCCCGTTCGGCAGCCTCATGCTGCTCTTCATGCTCGTCATGACCACGGCGCCCCAGCTCATGAACCAAGTGCTGGAGGAGAAGATGCAGCGGATCTCCGAGGTGCTGGTTTCCTCGGTGACCCCTTTCCAGCTGATGCTCGGCAAGCTGCTCGGCAGCGTCGCGGTCTCGTCGACCCTCGCCGCCATCTACCTAGGTGGCGTCGCTTTCTCCGCCCACCACTTCGGCGTCAGCCACTTCATTCCGCTCTCCGCCTACGGCTGGTTCATCCTCATGATGGTGTTCGCACTGCTCATGTACGGATCGCTCTTCGGAGCGCTCGGGTCCGCCTGTTCTGAGCTGCGCGACGCCCAAAGCCTGATGGCGCCCGCGATGATCATGATCATGATCCCGATCTTTGCGGTCACCTCGATCATCGAGAGCCCCAACGGGAGCCTCGCCACGGCGCTGACGTACTTTCCGACGGCCACGCCGATGATCTTCCTCCTGCGGCTCTTGGCCCCGCCGGGGCCGCCCGCCTGGGAGCTACTCACGGCGCCGCTCATGTGCCTCGCGACGACCGTCGTGCTCCTCTGGGCCAGCGGCAAGATCTTCCGCGTCGGCGTGCTCTCCCAGGGCCAGGCTCCGACCTTCGGGAAGCTGCTCGGCTGGGTGTTCTCTAAGTAGGGTCGCCCGACCGCTTGCCGTCGAGAACGACGAGGATCGAAGGCAGGAGCAACGCGTCGGCCGCGAAGGCGACCACCAGCGTGATGCCTGCCAAGAGCCCAAAGTCGCGGATCGTCGGCAGCGCGGACGTGAGCAGCTGGCCAAAGGCCGCTGTCAGCGTCAGCGTCGTCATGGTCAGCGCGGGCAGCGTTTGAAGCACGGCCGCGCGGGCCCCCAGGATCGCGGTGGTGTAGGTGCCGCGCGTGCGCTCCCAGCGGGCCAGTACGTGAATGGTGTCGTCCGTCGCGATCCCGAGTGACAGCGTCAGCGCCGTCAGCGTAGAAATGTCCACGTGGCCGCCGATGAGCGCCAGACCGGCCGCCGAAACGCCAAGGGGCAGGAGATTCGGTACCACGCTCGCGAGGCCGAGGCGCCACGACCGGAAGGCGGCAGCGAGGGTGACAAGGATGAGGAGCGCGGCGAGGGCTAGACTCCATGCCAAATCCCGTGTGACTCCATCCACCGTCTCAAGGTAGGCGATGTGATCACCGACGAGCGTCAAGCGCACGTGGGGTAGGGCAACGGCCTCCAGACGCTCGCGCGTCCGCTCGAACGCGGGGATGAGTCGCGCGCTGCCGACGTCCTGCAGGCGTGCATGAACGAGCGCGCGCCGTTCGTCGAGGTCAAAGAAGCCAGCACCCCACTTCGCAGGCAGAAGGCGCAGCGCACCCCAAGGCGCCTTGCCAGGGGCTTCCAGGGGCACAGCGCCAAGGATGCTCGCGGGGCCAACTACGCCGGAGAAGAGCGGCTCGCTGGCCAATGCGTCCTCGACCCCTTGCGCCGCGGAGCTGAGCTCTTCCCCCGTCGCCGACTCGTCCCAGTCCATACGCACGTGCAGGGGGAAGACGCCGCCGAGCTCGGCGTCCACGCGCAGGAGCGTGTCGGCCGCCGCGCTACCCTCGGCGAGGTCGCTCATGACGCGGCGATCCGCCTCGAGCCCCGACGCGATCCACACGGAGCCCAGCGTCAGAAGCGCACCAAGAGCGGCTACCGTTCGCGGCGCGCGGAGCGCAGCCCCCACGACGCGGCTCACGAAACCGGTGACCGCGGACTGGCTCCCATCCTCCCCATCGAACCGCGGCGGCGCCACGCGATCGAGCCGAGCGCCCAGGGGCGTGCGCGCGAGCAGCGGGATCGTCAAGATGACTGAAACGAACGTGACGGCGGTCGCAAGCGCACAGGAGAGCCCAAACTCCACCACGATCGAGTGGCCAGCGAGGCTGAGGGAAGCGAAACCGATCGCGGTGGTCAAGGAGGTAAGGAGGCACGGCCAGACAAGCTCTCCCGTGGCCACCGAAGCCGCCTCGGCGCCACCGCTGGCCCTGCCGTCATGCCGAGCCCGCACCATCGCCACGACGATGTGGAGCGAGTCCGCGAAGCCGATCGTCAGCACGAGTAGCGGCAGCACGATAGAAGTGAAACCGTCGGCACCAAGGCCCACGACACGCGCCAGCCCCACCGAAAGCACGACGCCCAAGATCGGCGGAAGCCCCGCGAGGAACGTCGCCCGGACGTTTCGGAACGCGGCCGACGCGATCAGGAACCCGAGCAGTGCGCCGAATCCCATGAAGCGCCAGCGCTCGCCCTCAAAGGCGGAGTTCTGCGCATCGATGATGGCCCCTTGCCCCGTCACCCCGAACTCGAGCGACGTATCGGCCGGTAGCGTGCCCATGATCTCCGCCGACGCGCTCTGCCATGCTTGCTGATCGATCCAGCCGTCGGTCCCAAGGGAGACCGGTAGGAGCAACCCTGCCTCGCGGACCAGGGTCCCTCCCACTAGGTCATGGGAGAGCGCCTCCGCCAGCGTCGAGTCGGCGAGGCCCGGGAGCTCCCACGGAGTCATGACATCGAGGACCTCCGGTAGCTCCTCGACGCCGTCGATGATCTGGCGCACGGTGGCCTCCTGGGCAGGGTCGGTCACATCGCCGAAGATCGCCACGAATCCGTTGCCCCAGTCGAGCCCGAACTCGTCCCGGGTCTCGCGCGCGAGGTTCCATTCGGGGCTGTCCTCAAGCTTGTCGTCGGGCAGTTCCCTCAGGATCCCCATCACCGACAGCCCGAGCAGCGCTACCAAGAGCGCCAAGCTGAGGCGCGGGCGGTCAGCAAGGGCCACCGCCCCCCGCGACAGCATGCTTTCTTTGCCGGGCAAGGTCATCGCAGCTCCGCGACCGAGTCGATGACTTCGTCCACGAGCCGAATCGCATCGCTGGAACCAGCCTGGGCCAGCGCCCACTTCGACGACTGGGCGCTGCGGCGCAGCACCAGCCTCAGGTCCTTGGACAGCCGCCCGCGCCAGCGGAGGTAGGCCGGTAGCGCGAGGTCGAAGGAGACCACGTCCCCCACCACCATGTCGGGCTGCACCTCCAACAGGATCGCCTCGTAGTGCGGCCGATCCATGTAGACCTCGCGCCCGTCCACGGAAACCCGCGGCTGCTCGTTCCGGATCAGCCACTTCTTGGCGTCGCCGACCACGCGCAGCTGTCCCCCCACGGCGATCCCGGCCTCGCTGAGCATGGCCTGCAGCTTCGCTTCGGGCGAGTTCGAGACAAAGATCAGCTCGTGCCCTGCGGCGAGCAGCTCGCGGGCAACGTCCTGGGCTCCGCCCACAAGCTGGTGTCCGCGCTCTTGGCGGTAGGCCTCCATCGCTGGATGAAAGTGGGCCGACGCGTAGTCCTCGATCGAGCTGTGACCGGCGGCGCGGATCCGGTCGCGCCAAACGTCCCCACGGCAGGCCCCTCCCACCTCGTGCGCGCCGCCGTTCTCCAGCCAGTGGAACACCGACCCCGTGGCCAGCGCCGGGTCTTCATCGATGAAGCCGGAGATCCGTCCGCTCGGCGCCCAGCCGTTGCGCCCAGGTTCGCTCATCGCAAGCGCGAAGAATGCGTCGAAGTCCGCAAGGGCTTCCTCGGGCGACGCCCCGATCAAGGGAGCCGCTTCCCGCGCAAGCCACACCTGAATGAAGCGCGCCTCTGCCTGCTGGTCGGTCCAGACGCCGTCAAAGTCGGAGAGAATCCGCATGTCGCACCTATTCGCCGGTGAATGGGCGGGGGAGGCTGAAAACGAGCGCTACTTGACGACGAGGACGATGCCGAAGGCTCCGAGCTGCTCGGACTCACGGGCCAGATCAGCCGTGGTGAGCGGGTGCTCGTCGAGCCAGCCGTCGGGAAATGTCAGGTGGAACCGAGAGCCCGAAGAGCGCAGCTTGAGCTCCGGCAGGCTGCGGCTCGTACGGTCGCGGCGCAGGCGCAGTGCGATGCGGAGCAGCGGGACCATGCAGCGGATCGCGTGCAGTCGCTCCCTTGGCTGGCCCCCCATGAGGTCCGGGCGCAACCGCCGGCGCTGACCGCGGATCAGCACCGCGAGCTGCTGGCGATCCTGGCGCGAGAACCCGGCGAGGTCCGCGTGCTCCGCGAGGTACGCACCGTGCTTGTGGTAGCCAGCGTGACTGACGACGAGTCCGATCGTGTGAAGGAAGGCCGCCAAGCCGAGGAGCTGGCGATCGTCCCCGTCGAGACCTAGTGGCTCGGCGACTTGATCGAACAGGAACTCGGCCGTCTCTCGGCATCGGTCCCCATGGTCCGTGTCTAGGCCCATGCGCTCCATGAAGGCACGCGAGCTCGTCTCCCGCACATCCTCGTGGTGAATCCGCCCGAGGTGGTCGTGGAGCACCCCCTCGCGGAGCGCCCCCGCCGAGGGGGTCATCTCTTCGATGCCGAGGCTCTTGAAGACGGCCCGGAGGATCGCGACGCCCCCCGCTATGACCTGGCGGCGATCGGGTCGCATCCCATCCAGGACGACCTTGTCGCCGACGCCGAAGTCGATAAGGCGGTGCCGGAGCTTCTTGAGTGCGCCCCGGGTGATCTTGCCGTCCGTGAGGCCAAGGCCCTGGAGAATCGCGGAGGTCGCCCGAATGGTCCCGCTGGATCCCACGGCTCGCACCCAGTTGTCCCTGTGGTAGATGTGCGCTACGGGTTCGAGCTCGACCCGCGCAGCGAGCTCGGCTCGCGAGAACGCCTCCGCCGTGATCCGCCCGCCCGGGAAGTGACGCTTGCTCCAGGTCACGCAGCCCATGCCGAGGCTGTCGCCGCTATGGCAAACGAAACGGGTTCCGATCATGCACTCGGTGCTGCCGCCGCCGATGTCCACGACCAAGCGGCGATCGTCGTCGTCCCCTAGCTGATGGGCCACTCCGAGGTAGACAAGGCGCGCTTCCTCGCGGCCCGGCAACACTTCGATCTGAGCGCCGAGCGCGGCGGACGCGAGGCGAAGGAACTGGCCCCCATCCCGGACGCGGCGGAACGTGGCTGTGCCGACGGCGCGGATGCGGTCCCGTGGGACCGCCTTGAGCCGCTCGCCAAAGCGCTCCAGCGCGTCGAGCGCCCGGGCCTGGACCACCGTGTCGAGGCCGCGCCCCGCCTGGAGTCCGTCCGCCAACGCGACGCGCTCGCGCAGGCGATCGATCACTTTGGGGCGACCATCGATCTCCCGAGCGACCACGAGGTGGAATGAGTTCGAGCCGAGATCAACGGCTGCAAGCGCAAGTTGATCGACGTCGGAGTTCGTCACAGTGCGCCTAGGAGAGAAGGGAACGGAGTCGATCGACGCGTTCGAGCGCGGCGCCGGAGTCAAGTGCGCTCGTCGCCGCATCCACACCTTCTGCGATCGTCAGACAGCGGCCCGAAGCCTTGAGCATCAGCGCGGCGGACAACAGCGTGGCGTTGCGTGCCGGGCCGGTCTCACCCGCGAGGACCGCCTTGGTCATGTCGCCGGCGGCTTGGCAAAGGACCGGGTTGTCGGATGCACCTTGGCCCTCCTCGTGGGGCCCGAAGAGCGGGAGCTCTGGATCGCCTGAAGCGTCGAGACCGAAGTCCGCCGGCTCGACCGTGACCGAGAGCAGATGATCCCCGTCGATCTCGATCCCACGCGTCCGCTTGACGATGCTGGGAACGACGCCTCCGTCGAGCCCTTGGAGAGCTACGCCACGCCGGTGGCCGAGGCCCTTCAGGACCTCCACGGCGGTACCGAGCACGGGCCCGCTTTGCGCGCCGATGAGAATGGCGGCACCGGCGGGGGCGATGAGCTTTTCGAGGGTGGAGAGCGGCGTCCGAATCACCATGTCGCCGCGGACCTTGCGGAGCGCCAGCATCGGGGGGCAGAGCCCAGCCACGGAG
The DNA here is from genome assembly GCA_938030175.1 of uncultured bacterium. GTDB lineage: Bacteria > Planctomycetota > UBA1135 > UBA1135 > Saltatorellus. The sequence goes on from CALHGQ010000056.1 coordinate 12,984, forward strand.
ACCGTGGCGAAACCCGCCTTCGCGACCCAGTCCTCAGCCTCGCCCGGGTCCCAGGTCATGGAGAGCCCGAGGCCTTCGAGGACGTTGGCAGCCGTGAGCCCCCGACGCGGCGGTACGCAGCGGTCGGAGACCACGAGCACCCGGGCGCCGGCCGCAGCGGCCAGGAGGCCAGCGGCCACCTCGAGGGGCGGGGTGGTCTCATGGCCGTCCTGGGAAGGAGCCACGCACACGAGGCCGTTCATGCCCGCACAAGGAATGCGCGATTGACCCCGGGCCGCCATGGCCATGCCCATGAGCTCTTCAGTCGTGACCCCTTTCCACCGCAGGGTGACGAAAAACGAAGCCACCAGGGCCGCGCTTTCCGAACCGTTCAGAATCGCGGTGAAGGCATGGGAGGCCTCTTCCCTGCTCAAGTTTCGGACGCGCTTCGGGTCCGCAGTCAGGGAGCGCATGAGTCGGCGTAGCACCATAGTTGCGGCGCAGTGTACCCGTCGAGCCCATCAAAAGCAGCGCAGAAGGCGCCGCTACGGAATGGCCTCTACTCCAATCGCTGGTCGCAGAGCTTGCAGAGCTCCATCTTCCGGTCGCGGAAGTCCTGGAGCGCCTGGGCGCGCTTCTCGCCGCGCCAGATCTCGGCCAGCGTCTCATTCTCGAGGCTACCGAGCACGACCCGGCCATCCACGTCCATACAGCACGCGGTGACTCGCCCGTCGCATAGCACCGTGGCCTTCTCCAGCTGCGGACACATCCGCTGGTTTCGCAGAAGCGTCTTGTCTGAGCCTTCACGGGGTCGGACGTAGCGGCGAGAATCGTTCTCGTGATCGACGGTCTTGAGGAATTCCTCGCCGTACTCGACCGTGCGGCTGATCTTGATCGGCTCCACGTCGGTCACTTCCGACTTCCAAGAGTCGTAGTCATTGAAGTAGGACGGACGCTTGAGCGTCACCTCGTCCGCACCGAAGCCCTCGAGGAACTCCGTGACGTTCTCCTCGTTGTCCTCGTTGTAGCTGAACATGATCGTCTGCAGCTGGACCCGAGGGAGCTTGGCGTTGCGCTCCTTCTTGCGCTGGATCAGGGCCCGAGTGTTCGCTACGACCGTATCGAAGTCGCCGCCACGCCGGTAGCGGACGTAGTCCTCCGCGTTAGCGCCATCGAGGGCGATGGATACGGAGGTCAGCCCCGAGTCGATCATGTTGTCGAAGCTGTCGGCCATCCGCATGCCGTTGGTGCCAAAGTGTGTCTCAACGCCACGCCCGGAGAATTCCCGAACGTGTCCAAAGAGCCCAGGGTGGATGAGGGGGTCCCCCATCACGTGGAAGCAGACAGACTTGAGCGCGTTGTTGTCCTTGAGGATCTGCTGGACGTGGTGGTCCTTCAGAAAGCGCGTCGAACGACCCAGCATGTGGGTCGGGCAGAGGGCACATGCCAGGTTGCAAGCCGTGGTCGACTCAAGGTTGAGCACACGCGGAAGACGCCACCGGACGTAGCCCACGAGGAGTGGGCCCGGAAGCGTCTTATAGAGGGTCTTGCGCACAAGATCCTTGAACCGGTGAATGATGCTCATTGGGGGCAGGTCGGAACCCGGAGGACCCACGAACGCGGGGGTCCAAGACCCGACCCGGGGAAGCCTACAGACTGACCCCACGGACGGCACGCCAGATATCTAAGTCGCTCGCGCGCGTTCGAAACAGTCGAATTTGGAATCCAGGAGACCAGGGGTGAGGCGGGTGTCACAAGAAAAGACAGAGAGCGCCTCCGATCTCTCGGAGGCGCCCTTTCTCGCTGCCAGGAAACTGGTTCCGTTAGGACATTCGTGGCCCCATGGAAGGCTTCCCAGGCTGCGGATCGATGCTATGGATCGGCAGGCTACTGGCCGTCTCTGAACCCATCTCCGCCGTCTCCGTCCCCAGAGCCGCCGTCGTCGCCGTCTCCGGCCCCGTCATCGCCCTCTCCGTCACCTTTGGCGTCGTCCGGCGTCTCATCGCCACCCTCTTCAGGTGCGTCCTCTTCAGGTGCGTCCTCTTCGGGCTCAATAGCGCCTTCCTCCCCGGCGTCCATGGCCTCCTCAGGCGCAAGCGCCGACTCCGGGCGGGGACGGATGTGAGCGAAGAACATCTCCTCCTGCTTGTCGTACACGACCTCGCCGTCCACGATCGCCCATTGGACGAAGGTCTGGTAGTGGAGCACGTCGCCGTCCGTGACGATTAGGTCAGCATCCTTGCCGACCTCGATGGATCCGATGCGGTAGTCCACGCCGAGGACACGGGCCGCCTCGAGGGTGATGGACTCCAGGGCCGCGTCCTCGGGGAGGCCGCCACGGATGGCAAAGCCCGCCTCGATCGGCAGGTGCAGGAGGTCCTGACCCACGATGCCGCCGAGGGAAATACCCCGAGAGGCCGGAACGACCACCACGGGGACACCGTGGTTGTGGAGCTTGGCTGCGTTCTCGATGGAGCTACCACCCTCAGCGACCTGGCGCTCGTCCTTGCCGCGGCGGGTCCGCGGAGTGACGATCGCGGTGACGCCGGCGCGTCCCAGCTCGTCGGCCACGGCCCATCCCTCGCGGGCTCCTTCGATGATCGGACGGAAGCCGTAGCGCTGGGCCAAGGCCGCGATCTCCACGAGGTCAGTGCGGGTGTTGGCCGCGAAGCGCGGACGCGTGTCCCCGCGCAGGATGCCGACGTACTTCGCGTCGACGCCCTTCCGGGAGGGCTCCTTCGCCTCCTTGTTGGACCGCTTCTCGACCTCGTACGCGCGGTAGGTCCGCAGGAACGCGGCCGCCTTTGCGAAGTCAGCTTCGACCTTGAGCTGCCCCTGGGGGTTGCCGTTGCTGTAGCTGATCGTCTCGAACGCGCTCTCCTTGAGCACGAGCCCTTCGACATGACCGCGCTTGAGCTTGGCCACCGTGTTGCCGTTCACGGCGGTCGTGATGCCCGCCGCCAGCGCCAGGGTCATGTTCTGGTTGTAGGGATCGACGGAGTCGCTGAGGTCCCCGCTGCCGCCGAAGAGGCCGAACGAACCGACGGCCACAAGGCCCGGGTAGATCCGCATCCCGTTCACGTCGACCACTTCTGCGCCTTCCGGCACATCCACGTCGTAGCCGAACGCCTCGATCTTGCCGTTCTTGGAGAGGAGCGTCGCGTCGCGCAGCACGCCCCCGAGACCGGTGTGGATCTCGCCGCCGACGAGGGCGAGGTACTCGTCCTCTTCCTCTTCCTCCTCCTCTTCTTCGTCCTCCCACGCGTAGGGAGCGGGATAGCTAGCGGTGGCGGAACGAAGAACGTTGGCCGAGGCTCCGGCCGCGAAGAGGAGAGCCGTCAGGGCCGTGCCCATCGCCCATGCGCCTCTGGATGAAGTCATTTGAAGCTGTTTCACTAGTGCATATCCCCGCTAACAAACTTGCCGTCAAGCATGACCGCGTCGAGGTTGGTTCCCGGCTGGAACGGGTCTCCATTGAAAATGAGCAGGTTGGCGCGGCGGCCTTCCTGGAGCGACCCCACGCGGTCCTCGAGTCCGAGAAACTTGGCGGGACGGTGGGTCAGGGCTTGGATCGCAGCCTTGCGGTCCAGGCCAGCCCCGATCATGACGCCGACGTCCTCGAGGAAGGCCTTGAAGCCAGCCTCGTTGTCACGACGCGGGATGAGCACGAGCTTGGCGCCGGCACGCTCGAACTCGGCCGGCAGGTTGCGCTGGCGCATGGTGCCCGGCATCAGGGTGATCAGCGGCTCCATAAGAACGAAGCATCCAGTCTCGCCTACCTTGTCCTTCACGTGGAAGACATCGATGTCACGGGTGAGTGGAACGCGCAGGTGCCACTCGAACTCTTCTTCACCGACCGCGTCCACAAGGTGAACGAAGCTCGCAGCCGAGCCCACGGAGAAGAGCGCGCTGAGCTTGCCATCACGCAGGTCGAAGAAGGGCTGAATGCGGGCGTCGGGCTTCGGGGCCTCGAACTTGGGCGCCTTCGAAGACTTGGACGACTTCGAGCTGCTCTTCTTCTCGTCTTCCTTTTCCTTGTCGTCTTCGTCGTCCTTCTTGGATGAAGACTTCTTCTTCGAGGACGACTTCTTCGAGTTCTTCTTCTCGAACTTCTCGCGCTCCTTCTTGACCTTCTCCAGGTGAGCATCGGCCTTCTTGAAGCCGTCCCTTAGGTTGCGCTTGGAGCTCGCGGAGTTGCGCATCACGAACTTCAGGTAGACACCGTCCTCGAGGATCATGTCCTCTGCGTCGTCCCCCTGGGGCTTCACAGCGACCGCTTGTCCGGGAACGCCCTGGCCGGCCGGGTACTGCGCGACGGTGGTCATCCCGTACTCGAGGAACGTCTCGTACGCGTCCGACGGATACAGTTCCGCCGAAGCCATGACGTAGGGCCGCGCATCGTTGTAGCCGTTACCCGACATGCCGAAGCGCGAGTACGGGTTGACGATCCCGGGCATCACCACCTGGTCGTCGCTCAGCTCAATGACGGGAATACCGCGCTCGATCGGAAGGTCCTGGCCCATGGTGACGATCTCGCCGTCCTCCACAAGAATGACAGCGTGCTCCATCACCTCGCCGTTGCCGATTTCGACGCGACGGGCTTTGATGGCGAACAGATCTCCCTGGGGAGGTGCGTTCAGCGCGCTTGGGTCCAGACCAGGGGCCGGGCCCCCGAGAGACCCAGTGAGGGCTGGAAGAAGTAGAAGGGAGGAAATCATCATGGAATGACCCGAGACGTGTCTCGGAGGGAAAAGCTTCGGATGAAGAAGGCCGAAGGGGAGGAACGCGGCGGGAGGAGCTAGAAGAGCTGGCCGTCGCGATCTTGGTCGTATTCGAGGTTCCCGTTGACGTAGACGGATTGGACAGCGGAGCGAGGATCCAGCGGATCGCCACCCCAGAGAACGATGTCGGCGTCTTTGCCGACCTCAAGGCTGCCGATGTGTTCGGACAGGTCGAACGCTTTGGCAGGGTGAATCGTGAGGGCACGCAGCATCTGGTACGGATCCGCCCCGTAGCGTGCGCTCATGGAGCCTTGGAGGAAGAAGAGCTCCTCGGGGATGACACCGGAATCGGTGTTGAGGGAAAACAGCGGCACGCCGGCCTTCACGAACTCGGCGCCGGAGCCGATGATCCGCCCCTCGCGGCTGCTGAAGTAGTCGATGGTTCGCGGACCGTGGTTCACCGGAATGCCCACCGACGCCAGAGCTTCCGCGGACTTCCAGCCGTCGAAGCTTCCGTGGGAGACCACGGCCTTCGCGCCGTACTTGACCTTCCACATGCGGGCGGTGTTCAGCACGCCCTCGCTGCCGGCGGTGTGAATCAGCACCGGGATCTCCCCGTGAAGGACCTTTTCCAGGTCGATCAATGCCGGATCAAAGCGGTCCATCCGGCGCGAGGCGAGCGCGCGGTTGTTCACGTCCGTGAGGTTCCACTCCATCCCCGCACGGGTCACTCCAAAGTCGGTGGAGTTGCGCCCTTGGGGATTGGAGTCCTGGGCGATCTTGATTCCGCCCGGGCTCTTGTGGATGGAAGCGTCAAAGCCAGCGCGCGCTGGCTTGTAGACGAAGCCGACGCCGCCCATGTTCGTGCCGCTACCGGGGATGCCAAAGAGGCTCGTCACGCCCCCCGCGCGCCCGACGCGAATGAGCGGGTTCTCGGGCTTGAACGCGGCCACGGCCCGAAGCTCTGGGTTCACGGCGTGGACCATGTCGTTGACGTCGCCGAACCCGCCGCTATGGATGTGCGTGTGCAGGTCCACGAGCCCAGGGGAAGCCCATGAGCTACGGCGGTCCAACGGCTCTGGCAGGTCAGGTCGATCGACGATCGGACCGGCGTAGGCAATGTCACCGTCGGCGATGACGAGCATGGCGGGCGAGATCACCTCGTCCGCGTCGTTCATCGTGAGAAGCTTGCCGACGTGAAGTACGACGGGCTCCGATGCTTCGCTCGAACCTTGCAGGGCAAGGGCTGCGGCGGCCAGTGTCAGGAGGGCGCCCATTACCAGCTCCTCCCGTCGCGGTCAGCGCAATAGGCACAGGCGCCGTTGACCCAGGTCGCCTCAAAGGCGGTTCGCGGATCGATGGGGTCGCCGTCCGTCACGATGAAGTCGGCGTCCTTCCCAACCTCAAGGCTACCGACGCGGTGGGCGATGCCCGCGGTGCGCGCAGGCACGATCGTCACGCCACGGAGCCCTTGGCCGCGCTCGTTGCGAAGGCCATACCGCACCCCCATGGCCGCCTGCATCGACAGCTCTTCCTGGGGCACCACCGGAGCGTCGGTGTTGAACCCAACCTCGTCCATACCCGCCTCTTGAAAGCCCCATGCGGTGCCTTCGATCCGGCCGTCCGTGTCGAAGCGCGGCGGCCGAGGGATCATGATCTCCCGCGGGCCGAGGATGGCTGCGACGCCGTACTTCTTGGCCTCGGGGGTCGTGAGGTAGCTATCGAATGAGCCGTGATCGATGTAAGTCGGCAGCCCAAAGTCACGCGCCAGAAGCGTGATCGACATCAGCACGAGCTGGTAGTACTGCGTGTGCGTCGAGACCTGCGTGCGGTTTGCGTAGAGCTCGCGGAAGATGTCGAGCCCAAGGTCGCGCTTCGGCTTTTCTCCCTCGCCGTTCTCGAAGCGCTCCCAGGCGCGGGCGTAGCTGCGGCCCCGCGTGAGGCGGTAGCGCAGCGTGTAGTTCATCAGGATGCGTCCCATCCCGTAGCCCCAGCGGGTGGGGTTGTCCCCCTGGGCGATCTTGAGTGAGCCGGGATCGCGAACCAGCGCGTCCTCGTACTCGTCCTCGCCGAGCTTCATCAGAACGCCTTGGCCCCCGATGTTCGTACCCGACCCAGGGATGAAAAGGATGGTGGTGACGCCCGCGGCGAGCGGGCGCTCCAGCCGTGAGTTGTTGGGAACCACCACCGGTGAAACGCGGAGCTCCGAGTTCACCTGGTAGACCATGTCGTTGATGTCCCCCGTCGACCCGCCCACGTGGCTGTGCAGGTCGATGAAGCCCGGGGCGAGCCAATGGTCGCCGTAGTCCGTGACGTTGACCCACTCCTTATCGGCAACGTCAGCGCCCGCATGGATGGCGACGATCTTGCCGTCGGCGATCACCATCACGGGATCCTCCACCACCTGGACGCCTTCGTCGGCGCAGGTAATGAGCTTCCCGGCTCGCACGACCAACGAACCGATGGGTTGCCCTGGGGGCAACTCGGTCGAAGGGCTGTCCACGCGCGCGCCTACTGCGGCGCAGAGCGCGAGGGCCGGGATCGTCAGGGTGAGGAACATGGAGGGGAGGACTGAGTCGCCTACCAGAGACGCTTCTCTTCGGACGTGTCGTACACGGACTCACCGCTCTGCCATGCGGCCTTCACGAAGCTGCGAGGGTCAGCGGGGTCGCCGGTGATCCAGAGCAGGTCCGCAATCTTGCCGACCTCGATGCTGCCAAGGGACTCATCGAGTCCACACGCCATGGCCGGCACGATGGTCAAGCCGCGGACAGCGTCCATCTTTGAGTTGTCGAAACCGTAGCGAACGCCCATGGCTGCCTGCAGGGGCAACTCTTCCTGGGGGATCACAGGGGAGTCGGTGTTGAACCCGATGCGCGTCACCCCCATCTCTTGGTAGCCGGCCACGCAGCCCTGAATGCGCTCAGGGTTCGAGCCTGACCAGTTGATGAAGCCGCGGGTGGGAACGTCGATCGCACGGGGCCCGACGATGGCGAAGATCTCACGGTCCTCGATCTCCTGGCCGAGGCGCCACGTGTCGAAGGTGCCGTGGTCGATGTACACCGGGATGCCCAGCTCGTCGTGCACCATCGTCAGCGTCTTGAGTGCAACCTGGTAGATCTGCGTGTGGGTCGAGATCTGCGCTTCCTTCGCCATCAGGGCGCGGAAGGTCTCGAACTGCGGATCGATCTCAGGCCTCTCGCCGCCGTTCTTCTCGTACTCCGTCCACTTGGCCGCGTAGTTCGTGCCGCGACGCAAGGTGTTCCGCGTGTTCCAGTTCATGAACGTACGGCTCGGAGAGATCGTCCAACGTTCCGGGTTACCGGCCTGGGCCAGCTTCATGGAGCCGGGGTCACGGATCTCTGCGCGGTCGAACGTGTCGAAGCCCGAGCGCAGGAGAATGCCCTGGCCGCCGATGTTCGCGCCGGAACCGGGGATGTACAGCACGGTCGTCACGCCGGCGGCCAGGCCGCGGCGCAGGGCGCCGTTGCCTGCGATCACGTCGCTGGACGCGCGCAGCCCTGGGTTCGTGAGGTAGACCGTGTCGTTGAGACCAAACGCGCCGGCGATGTGGCAGTGCAGCTCCACGATGCCCGGCATGAGCCAGTCGTTCCCGAGGTCCTTGACCTCGTAGTCGGACGGGATCTCGATTTCTGAGGCGGGGCCAACCGCTTCGATGCGCCCATCCTTGACGAGCACCACGCCGTTGTTCACGACGGAGCGCCCCTGCCATTCGGCGGTCAGGATCTTCTTCGCGGTCACAGCGAGGCCAGGACCGTCCAGCATGCCAGCCTTCGGGGCGGCGGCGGCACGGCCCGGCACCACGGGGGGCTTCGGGGCGATACCGTTCGGATCGCGCTTCAGGATGGGCCGCTTCGCGGGCTTGGAGGCGTCGAAGGAGTCGGCGCTCGCATCAGCACACAAGACAAGGCCCAGAGCCGCGGCGGCACTGACTCCAAGGGTCGACAAAGCCGCGGAGGTTCCGCGCAGACGGTTCAGGGTTTCGCGCATCAGTAGCGGCGCTCTTCGAGCGCGTCGTAGACCTTTTCACCCTCTTGGAAGGTGAGGTAAATCATCGTGCGGGGGTCTGTCGGATCCCCAGACGAAAGAATGAAGTCGGCGTCCTTGCCGGGCTCGAGGCTGCCGACTCGATCGGCGATACCTGCGGCAGTGGCGGGCACGATCGTGAGGCCGCGGACGTGGAGGGCGGCGTCGTTCTTGAAGCCGTAGCGCACCGCCATGGCGGCCTGGAGCGGGAGCGCCTCCTGGGGGATCACCGGGGAGTCCGTGTTGAAGCCGATCATCGTGTGACCCTCCTCCTGGTACTTCGCGGCGATGCCGAAGATCGCGCCGTCGTTGTCGTTCACGATGAAGAGACCGGGGCGGTACTCCACGTTGATGCTGTTGCTGATGGCGCGCGGCCCGAGGATCGCGGGGACGCCAGCCTTCTCGGCCTCAGGCGCGGCGCGCCAGCCGTCGAATGAACCGTGGTCGATGTAGACGTCGAGCCCGAGCTCTTCCTTGACCATCTTCACGGTCATGAGGACGACCTGATAGATCTGCGTGTGCGCCGAGAGCTGGACCTTCTTGTCCACGAGTCCACGGAAGGCGCTCCACATCGGATCGGCCTTGGGCTTCTCACCGCCGTTCTTCTCGAAGCTGGTCCACGACTTCGCGTAGGCGATGCCGCGCTTCAGCGTGTGGCGCGTGTTCCAGTTCATGAAGGAACGCCCGACGCCCATGAGGAAGCTCTCGGGGTTGCCCGCCTGGGCCAGCTTCAGGGAGCCGGGGTTGCGAATCTCCATCCGCTCGTACTTCTCAAAGCCGGTCTTGAGGAGCACGCCTTGGCCGCCGATGTTCGTGCCCGAACCCGGGATGTAGAGCACGCTCGTGACCCCGGCGGCGGAGCCGTTGAGGAAGTCGCTGTTGCCAGGCACCACCGACGTCCAGGCACGGATGCCCGGATTGGTCAGGTAGACCATGTCGTTGAGGTCGTTCGTGAAGAAACTCGCGCCCGCGACGTGGCTGTGCAGGTCGATCATCCCCGGCGAGAGCCAGTCCGACGATCGGTCGAGGATCTCGTGGGTCTCCGCGAGGGCCTCAAGGTCGACTTCGCTGCGTCGAGCGATGCGGACCACCTTGCCCTCTTCGACGATCATCGCGGCGTTGTCGATGACCTGCTCGCCCTCCAAGGGCATCGCAAGGGCCTTCTTCGCCAAGACGACTAGGCCTCGCTCGGCACCTGCCGCGCCCGGTGATGGATCACCCACAGCTCCGCTCCACCCCATCGCACCCGCGCCAGCCATGCTGACGAGAAGTGCGGCGGAGAGAGAGGCGGCCGCGATGCGCGACAGAGTCCCTGGAGTCGAAACCTGGAGCCCCATGACTAGCGGACTTCCTTGCCGTTGACGAAGACGCGCAGGATGGAAGACGAGATCTCCATCGGGTTGCCGTCCAGGATGACGATGTCGGCGTCCATGCCGGCCTCAAGGGTTCCGACGCGGTCTTCGATGCAGAGCATCTTCGCTGCGTCGGAGGTCAGCCCCTTGAGGGCCGCCGACGGCGCCAGGCCCTGGGCCACTGCGCGCGCCGCCATGACGCTGAGCTCCGCGGCGCCCTCTTCCCGTTGGCTGAGGAAGGCGATCGGAATGCCAGCGGCTGAGACTTCCACGAGTCGGTTGCGCCGAAGCCCGCTCTTCTCCGTAGCCGTCATGCGGTTCATCGGAACGAGCACACCCGCGACACGACCCGCGATGCGGCCCGCGACCTTGTGGACATCGTCCGAGTCGATGAGCACCGGCTTGATGCCGTACTCCTCGAAGCGATCGACGCACGCGACGATCTGATCGTCGCGGCTGACCTTGACGATGACCGCTGCCTCGCCAGCCATGGCGCGACGGATCGGCTCGAGGTCGAGGTCGACAGAGGGCTTCTTCGGCATGCCCTTGGGCGGCTTCGGAGCCTTCTCTTTCTTCTCCACCTTCACGATGCGCTTGGCGACCTTGTACTCGGTGGAGGTCTGCGTCACGTCGACGGCGCCGAGAACGGTCTCGCCGTCCTTCACGTCGCCGCGCAGGTACGTCTTGACCGTGTCGTCCTCCTCCTCGTCTTTGTCCTCGTCCTTCTTGTCGGCATCCTTGTCGGCGTCTTTGTCGTCGTCCTTGGACTTCTTCGACTTCTTGGACTTCTTCGGCGGCGGATCGTTGGAGTAGATCTGAGCGAGGGTCGCCTCGAGGTCGCCATCAGGCGTCTCGATGGTCAGCGTCACGTCGTAGTCCGTTCGGCTGCCTGTGACCGTCAGAAGATCATCGAATCCGGCCATGCGAGCCGTACCTTCGATCGAGCCGTCTGCCGACTCCAAGAAGCGGAAGCGAACGCTGCCTGCGTCCTCGCCGTCAGCGGGCGTGAAGCTGCCAGCGAAGACGCCCGTCACCGGCTTGGCCGGGTCGCGCTCCTTCTTCTTCTTTTTCTTCTTGTCGTCCTCGTCCTCTTCCTCGTCGTCAGAGTCTTCGTCCTCGTCATCGTCCTCTTCCTCCGCGGCCTCAGGGGCGGGCGGAGTCCACTTGGCCATGTCGGCCTCGTACTTGTCCCAGCTATCCGCGTAGGCCTTGGCCTTCTTGAGCTGCTGGGTGACGTTGGCGCCGGACTGGGCGATGATCGAGTTGTCCCACTGCAAACGCACCGAAGCGACGCTGTCCACCACGAGGTGGTCGAAGCTGTCAGCCGCCGGCTTATAGGCGATCGACGGAGTGACCCCGCCGAGGTTCTGGGAGATCATGTTGACCGTGGTGACGCCGTTGCGTGCCACCTGTCGGTCTGCGTAGTCGCCGGGCTCTAGGATGCGAGTCAGGTCGAGGCGCGTCGTGAACGCCCGGCGACCGCCTTCGGTCCCGAGGTGCCCATAGGCGTCGATCATTCCAGGCATCGCGGAAGCGCCACGCACCACGGCAGCGCCGGCAGGCCGCGCGACCTGGGCCGCCACCTGGGCGATCTTGCCGTCCCGCACGAGGATCTCGCCGGGGCTGTGCACAACGCCGTTGCCCACGTGGAGCTCGTCGACGCTGATGACGACGGGCCCGGGGTTCGACGCTGCGGAAGACATCGACCCGCCGGAGCCACCCGAGCCAGAGCCCGAGGATCCGCCCGCAGTCATGGCCGATGCCATGGTCGGGTTCCAAGCTTCGGTGCCGCCTACGTACGTGGCGACCACGGAAGCCCCGATGGAAAGGGGTGAGCCGGTCATGACGACGATGTCCGCGTCCTTACCGACCGCAAGGCTTCCGACACGATCGTCCACGCCGAGAACCTTCGCGGCGTTGAGCGTGATTCCGGCCAATGCGTCGGCCTCGGACAGGCCACCGCGCATGGCGAGGGCCGCAGCGAAACGAATTTCGGAGGCACCGAGGCCCTTCGGAACGGTGATCGCGACTTCGACACCTTCGCCCACGAGGCGCGCAATGCCGTCGTAGGTCGGCCACTTCGCGGTCTCCGTCTTGCCGACGTTGCGTCCTTGCTCGTAGTGCGGACGCGCGATCACGGGCACGCCCGCGGCTGCGATGTCCTCGGCGAGGGAAGCCGCCTGGCTTGCCCCGTCGATCACGAGGGGGAATCCGAAGCGCTTGGCCAGGTCGAGGACCGCGGCGACTTCGCCCTGGGACTCGGCCCCAAGGCGCCAGGTCGCGCCCGCCTTCATTGCCTTGGCGAGGGCAGGACCCGTCTGGCGGCCGTACTCTTCCTCGAAGGAGCGGTCTCCCCCAGCAAAAGCCATGAGCTCTTCGATCGCGAGCACCGCGCCCATCGTGGTGCGCGGCAGCTGCGGCGACTCAACGCCCAGCCCAACGTCCACGGTCGCGGGCACGGGCGGTTCCCAGTAGCCGCGCGTCCGGCGCGCTTCCTCACTGATCGATCCGTGCAGGCCTGCGGACTCCAGCAGGACGCGAGCGTCCGGCGAGCCCATCTCACCACCACCCGTCTTGACGACGGCGCCCTGGCCAGCGATCAGTCGACCACGGGCCGGAGCGAGGTACACCGTGGTGATACCGCTCTTGAGTCCGGAGATGATGCTGGAGTAGGGATCGAACTGGTCGATCGCGAGCAGCGTCGGGTCCGCGGTGCGCGGCCCTGCCGTCGGGCTGGCGTACGCCGAATCCGCTGCCACGAAGCCAGGCACGATGACGGCCTCGGAGCCGTAGTCCATCGTGGTGGCGTTCGCCGGGATCTCGACGTCGGCCGCGGCGCCAACAGCGGTGATCTTGCCGTCCGTGACGACGATCACGCCGTCTTCGAACGACGCGCCGCCCTCGACGGCATGGATGGTGCCGGCACGCAGCGCCATGGTGCCCGACTGGGTCGAGCTAGGCGCGTACGCCGTGGAAGGCATCGCCAGAGCGAAGGCCGTCGTCGCGGCTGCGGTCATGCCGAGAACGAGGCCAGGGGAGGCCTGACTCGCGGCGGATTGGAACGGCAGCAGTGTTGAAATGAGGTTACGCATGGGTGGACTCCGGGGAGCCGATCAGGACTGGTCGCCGTCGTTGCCGTCACCGGACTCGTCTTCGGACTCTTCGCCGTCGTCGCCGTCGCCTTCGTACTCCTCAGGCTCTTCGGCCACCGTTCCCGGGGGACGCGTACCGTCGTTCAGCTGCTGAACGCGGACGTCCTTCGAGCGGTCGTAGACGTGCTTGCCGTCGAGGAGAACGTGCTCCACGTGGCTGGTGACGCTGAGCGGATCACCGCTGAACAGGACGACGTGACCGTCAGCACCGACCTTGGTGGCACCGAGGCGGTCACCGAGGCCGAGGATCATCGCGGGCGTGGACGTGGCAGCTGCCATCGCCGCGTTGCGCGGAATGCCGCCTGCCACGCACTGGGCCACCTGGAACCAGAGCGAGCGGTTGGCGTCGTTGGAGGACGACAGGGCGAACTTGATGCCTGCGTCGTGGTAGACCTTCGGGACGAACGTTTCGATCTCCTTGCCGGTGATGGGGTCGCGCTCGCGGTGGGTCAGGTTGGACTCGAGGATCACGTGAACGCCGGCCTCCTTGATCTTCGGAGCCGCCTTCCAGCAGGAGTCGTCCAGCGCGAGGGTCATGTTCTTCGTGAACCCGTTCGCCTCTGCCACGCGCAGCGCGGTGTGAACGTCGGCGGGCGAACCGCACCACATGAACACGGGCATGTTGCCTTCGATGACGTGCAGAAGCGGCTCCTGCTTCTCGTCGACCTCGCCCCGGGGAATCTGCTCGAAGCCGTCGATCTGCCAAGCCGTCGAGTTGAGGGGCTTGCCCTTCGCGGCTTCACCCTCGAGCTCGCGCCCTTGGTAGAGCGCCTCGCGGCGGTCGAAGTCGTTGCCGTCGGCCTTGCGCTGAACCATGTCCTCCAGGTAGCGCTTGAGGTCATCGAACGCGCCGCGCAGCGCCTGGGCCTGGGTCGCCCGCGACTTGCCGCGCTTCGGAGCCGCCGACATCTTGATGCCGGAACGCGGCTTGATCATCATCGCCTCGACCGTCATGCCAAAGGGCTTCACCACCATGCCTTGGCCGGCGACGACAGTGTCCTCACCTTGCTGCACGTTGACGGCCACGATGCCGTGACGCAGTGCACCTTCGAAGTAGAAGTTGACCGGGTCGATCGAGTCACGGACGTTCAGGAACGGAGCCACGTCGAGGGTCTCGTTCGCGCGGTCGATGCCCCGCGAAACGTGCGCCTCCACGAAGCCGGGGAACGCCGTCATCGTGGGCTGCTCGATGACCTCGGCGTCCCACGGAATCTGCACGTCCTCTTGGGAACCAACCGCCGTGACGCGGCCGCCCTCGATCACGATGATCCCGTTCTCGATGGGCTCGCCGTCGAGCGTGATGACCTTGCCGGCCTTGATCGCCGTCTTGTCAACTTGAACGAGTGCGCTCACGGGCGCCGTGAGCGTCAGCGTGGCAGCCATGAAGGTGGGCAGTGCCGCGGAGAGAAGAGCCCGACGACTGCGGGGCGCGTGGAGTGGCTTGGTGAATGACATCGTGTTCGGATCCGCCCGGAAGGGGCGTCGGGATGCGCCAGCGGAGGAGGCTGACTCGGGGGCTTTTGTTTGTTCGATGAGAGGGAGGCGGACTAGCGAGGATCGAGGGCCAAGCGGCCGTTCACCAAGACTCCGATGGGACGCGTCGTGACCTCGAAAGGCTCGCCGTTCCAGAGAACGAGGTCGGCGTCCTTGCCAACTTCGACCGTGCCGACGCGATCGTCGACACCGAGGATCTGCGCGGGCGTGATGGTCACGGCGCGCAGAGCCTCTTCGCGGGTGAGGCCGCCGCGCATCGCCAGTCCGGCCTCGATACCGAGGGGGCCGGTCCGTGCGTCGTCAGCGGAGATCGCGAACTGCACGCCAGCGTCCTGGAGGACCTTGGCTGTGTTCGCGGCCATGAAGGCCGAATCGTTCGTCCGACCGTTGGAGGGCATCGGCGGAAGAATGACCGCCGTCGAGGAACGAACCAGCATCTCCGGCTCGCGCCAGGCTTCTGCGCCTGCGTCCACGATCAGCCGCATCTCGCCGAAGCCTTCGCGCTGCATCTCTTCTTTTAGGAAGACGGCGGTGCGGATGTCCTGGGTTGGGTAGGCCTCGATGAAGGCGCCGATCTTGCCGGCGAGCACGTCTTGGAGAACGTCGACATCCTTGCCTGCACCCTCCGCCGGGGCCTGGGCCGCGTCGAAGAGGCACTTGCGCCACTCCCACTCCACGCCCATGCGGGTCGTGGGGCGGCGGTTGTAGAACGAGGTCGGGCGACCGCTGGCCGGACGGTTACCGCTGCTCGGCAGGCTGCCGATGGCGCCGCAGAGAAGGGGCGCTCCCTCAATCTTGCGGGCCTCCAGCGAATCGTCGCCAGCGGTCTTGAGCAGGACGCCCATGCCCCCCACCACGTTGCGGCTTTGGGGCGGAACGAAGGCCGTCGTCACGCCGGACCGCATGAGGCGCTCCCAGCGATAGTCGAAGACGTCGACGCCGAACTCCATGCTCATCGCTGGCGTCACTTCGCTCGACTGCTCAACGGCACGGGTACCCACGTGAATGGAGGCACTCGCGTCAATGAGCCCCGCGGTGACGGCCGTGGCCGACAGCGAGTCGTCGAGGGCCTTCGCACCCGGCGTAATGGCGGAAATCTTGCCATCGGTCACGACGACCAAGGCGTTCTCGAGCGTGTCGCCCGTCGAGGTGTAAACCTTCTCGGCAAAGACGCTCCAAGAGGTCTGCGGCGCGTCAACACCGCCCAGGGCAAGGCCCGGGACCAGAAGCGTGGAGAGGAGTGAAATCATGGCGCTTGGGGAGACTGGGGCGATTAGCGGTGCGTTTGGTGCACGAGCTTGCCGCCCGCGTAGACGTGACTTGCGTGACTGGTCAACTCGGTCGGAGCGCCGCTCCAGACCACGAAGTCCGCCACCTTTCCGGCCTCAAGAGTGCCGTGAGTGGAAGAGACGCCGAGCATGTCGGCGGCTGACTTCGTCATCGCTGCCAGCGCGGCGTGGGCGTCGAGGCCGCCGCGCATACAGGCGGCAGCCGTCATACGCATCGCGGCGGCGCCGCGGCTGCTTGCATCAGATGCGAAGGCGAAGGGAACGCCGGCCTTGCGAAGCGCAATGGAGCTGTCGACGACGTCACCGGCTGCGCCGGCCACGAGGGGCTCGAAGACCACGCCGAGCTTGGCGCTCTTCAGGAGTTCGACCTGCTCGCCGGCCTCGGGGGCTCCGACGATCGCGCCGTTCAAGCCGTGGCCGGTGGCGAAGTGAATCGCGCGGGCGACTTCGCTCTTGGTGTAGGCCTCCATCATGACCCGCAGCGAGCCAGCCTTGGCCTCGGCGAACGGGCTGCCCTCACTGGCGTCAGCGAAGTGCTTCTCGAGGTGGCCGAAGAGCCCTGCGTAGCTCGTGGGCTCCGTGAACGACGAGAGCGAACGCGAAGACATGCCGAGGTGAAGCGCAGCCTTCCGCTTGACGACTTCGCCCAGCGCAGGGGAGACGATCGCGTCCAGGCCGCCCGCGACACGGCTCGCGCCGGGCGTCATGACGACCGTCGTGATGCCCTGGGACACAAGATGCGCCCATGCGGGGTGCTTCGCGTCGAAAGCGAGGGAGATGTCCGCCGTGGGCGTGAACTTACGCGTGGTCTCGTTGTTTTCGCTTCCGGCGCCGGTGGCGTCGCGCATGGCGATGAAGCCTGGCGCAATCTCGCCGTCCACGTCCGTGACGGTCACGCCTTCGGGGGCGGCCTCGCCGACGGCGCGAACCACGCCGTCTTCGATGACGAGCACGCCACCTTCAACGACTTGGCCATTGCCGATGTGAACCTTCGAAGCGCGAAGGGCGAATACGTCCGCCGCGGCGGGACTCGGCGCAGGACCCGGGTGGGCCAGCGCAGCGAT
Source organism: uncultured bacterium (assembly GCA_938030175.1). GTDB lineage: Bacteria > Planctomycetota > UBA1135 > UBA1135 > Saltatorellus. The sequence continues at coordinate 30,082 of CALHGQ010000056.1, forward strand.
AAGAATGGGGAGAGTCAGCATGATAGGGGGAGCTCGTCTCGTTGGTTGCGCCGCTAGCGGCTCTCGGTGGGAGCCGCGACGCCGCCAGAAATCGTGGCGAGGACACGGGAGGAGCTGGACAGGGGATCGCCCGTCAGCACGAGTAGATCGGCCGAACGGCCACGCTGGATCGTTCCAACCTGGTCAGCGACGTCGAAGACGCGGGCCGGGCCAGAGGTGATAGCGCGCAGCGCGGCGTCGTGGCTGAGGCCGTGGCCCACCGCGAGGGCTGCGAGCAGCGGAAGGTCCCGGGACGCGCGCGCCGAAGCGCCGCCGGACCCGATGAGGACGTTGATGCCTGCGGCGTCGAGCTCGGCGGCCAAAGCGAGGCCGGGATCAAGCTCCCCCACAGGACCGCCGGGCTTCGCCGGGCTCGGTGCGACGATCACAGTGACGTTGCGCTCGGCGAGGGCCGACTTGCAGGCGAGTGCCGAAGTGCCGCCCGCGATGACGAGGCGAAGTCGCGGGTGAGCCTCGGTCACACGGAGGATGTCGCGGATCTCAAGGGCGCGCTCGGCATGGACCACGAGGGGCATCTTGCCCTGGATCACGTTCCCGAAAGCAGCCTTCTCTGCGTCGAAGCGCGGCGCACGCGGGCGCTTGTCTTCCTTGTACTTCTTCTCCTTGACGTCCTTGCCGTCCTTCTCGGCCTTCTCAACGGCCTTGTCGCGCGCCTTCTTCGCCTTCTTGAAGTCGTCGTTGAGCTCTTTCTCCTTCTCAGCGATGGCGACCTCCCACTCGGCGAGGGCTGCTTCGTACTCGGCGACGTCAGCGGCGTACTTGGCGCCGCCGTCCAGCTCGGAGCTGAGCTTGTCGATCTGGCTGAGACGATCGATCGGGTCGATGTTCTGGGGACCAAAGCTGAAGCTCGCTCCGTTCCTGCCGCCAAAGCTCGCTCCGCCGCCCCTCGGCGCGCCGATCGTGGCGGAGACGGAGGCGTCGGGCAGCACCACCTCGGCGCTCACGGTGCGGATCACCGCGCCGATGCCGCTGAAGTTCGCCGTCCGGCCCACTTGGCTCCGGGTGAGCAAGACCCCCGCTGCCGCGAGTTCCTGCAGGACCGACTCTTGGCCGTAGGGATCCAGAGCGTCGACCGCCTGCGTGGCCGCATTGACGTCCATGGCGCGGGCGGAAGCTGATTCGACGCCTGCCGTGGACCAGGGGTCCATGAACGCAGCGCAGATCACTTCGCCCTCGATGGCCTCGGCGCCGTCGGGAGCCGTGAGATCGGTTCCTACCGCCGTGATCTTCCCGTCCTCCACGAGCACGCTCGCGTTCTCAAGCACGTGACCGGGGCGGACAATGACCCGCTTGGCCGTGAGGAACAGAGGCGTCATGGCCGGAGCCTGAGCCTCCTCGGCCTGGGCTTCCTCGGCCTGGGGCTCTTCCGTCTGGGATTCTGCCGGTTGGTCCTCGGCCGACTCGTCGTCCTGGGGGGCATACCCAAAGGCAGGGGCGGAGACTAGGGACGCGGCCAGCGCTGCCAGCACGAGCCCTGCGCCTCGAAGGCGAAGGGCAGGTACGGCGGAAGGACGCAAGATGGAGATGCGCATGCTCGAGGGATCGATCTTGCTAGGTGAGATAGAGAAAAGGGAGCGCCTGACCAGACGTTGGAATTCGCCTGGCCATGGAATGGGCCCTCTTGGATCGTATGGAGTCAGAGAACCCCGAACCATCTTGAAGCGGCACACAGCGCGATTGCGCCTGGAAGACTTACGCGCGGAGCAACACTGAGAGGGGCGGCCGCTGGCGCGACCCGAGGCGGGTCGCGGGCCCGAGAGCGGCCCGCACCGACGGAAGGCGCCAGGGACTGGGGCAGTGTCTCACGATTCGCGGGGCTGTTTTTCGGTCTAGCAAAGCCCGAACACTCCGCGTTGCCCGATTCATCGCTCCGGGCCCCTTCGGCTCGCCCCCAAGGGCCCTCCGATGTCGAACAGTGGACCAAAATCGGCCATCCACCCCGTAAAACGAAGCGCATCGGGCGACTAGAAGTGCCCCAAATGCAGTTTTGGGGGAATTGGCCGTTCGCC